>JAGWBO010000001.1:10930-81211 GCA_021295855.1 Pseudomonadales bacterium
CGCACATCGACATTGACGAGTTAGCGACGCGAATGTCACACGCCGCTGCGAGATCGATCGCGATGCCGTTCACGACATCTCGCATATACGCAATCAATGGCTTTGTGAAATTGCGTAATGCAGTCAGGGTTGCTTGTTCAACGATGGGTCCGGGTCCGTGCGAACCTTCAGGCACGCGATGCTGAAAGCGTTGAGGTACCGCCATCATGTTCTCAGGATCGTCGCCATCGGCAATGATCTGAATTGCGACCGCGCGCACGTTTGGGTCGTCGTGTGCAGCAATGATTGCAGTCGCCAGGGAGTCTAACGATTCATAGTTGACGCGGTTTCCTAGTAATTGGAAACTAAGCACGTTCTCATCTTGTTTGCACGCGATCGAATCGTTGCTGAATTGCCGCTCGTAGTCAGGCATGGTCGTGTTCGTTAGTCGCTCTAGATCGCGCTATCGCTAGTTCTTCGTGTGTATTGACATTTAGAAAAGAATCTTCGATCGAACTCAAGTCAGTAGATCGAATACCGGCATCGTCTAGCCAGTGTTTTACGGCGTTCCCACCGCGCATATGAAAGTCGATTAACTGTTCGCGATGTTCCGCGTCAATGAGCAGGCACAAGTTCTGTCGCACACCATTCACGGTTGGTACGGCGATTCCCCGCGTCTCTGCGTCAGTCCGCAGACGCTCGACTATGTCACTGGCAATGAATGGCGTATCTCCTGGAGTGGTAAATGCCCACTCGGTATCGACGTGTGCAAACGATTCGGTCAATCCGGCTAAAGGTCCTAGGTTTAGTTCCTTGTCGATCGCAAGAGGATGGCGAAGTGCTTCGTAGATTCCCACATTCCGAGAGCAAGAAATCACAATGTCGCTCACCTGCGGTTCGAGTCTTTCACAAATCCAATCAATCAGACGCTTACCGTTGAGAGTCATTAGAGGCTTGTCTTGCCCGTCTAGACGGGAACCCTTACCACCGCAAAGTACGATCGCAGTGACAGCTTCAGGGATCGCGTTGGTCGCCATCGCTAAGCCAATGCACCGTGCGATGTATAGACGTTGTAACCGCTCTCGCGTAAAAACCCTATGAGGGTGATGTTGCGTTCGTCTGCTAGCTCGATTGCCAAGTTAGACGGTGGTCCGATCGAGGCAATGAATGGCATGCTGGCCATTGCAGCCTTTTGAACGAGCTCGAAGCCTGCTCGACCACTCAAAAGGAGTCCAAGATTTCGCAGAGGTGCGCCTGATTCGTACACATACGATCCGATTAGCTTGTCGACCGCGTTGTGACGGCCGACATCCTCTCTTACGCGTTGGATTTCGCCACTCCCGTCGACCGTCGCGGCTGCGTGAAGTCCACCCGTCCGTTGGAAGTCAGTTTGCCAGGAATGCAGTCGATCTGGCAGCGTGCGCAGTATGTCGTGCTCAATCCGGTAGTTACTCTCGACCGTCTCTGACAATGGTGCATCAATCGCCTCAATGGATGTCTTGCCGCATACGCCACAACTGGATGTCGTATAGAAATTACGCTGTAATCGATCAAGATCAAGATCGGTGGTAGGTGCTAGCTCGACCTGAACGACATTCTGGTAACCCTTATCGGGGCTCGGCGGCCCACAATATCGAACGTCGGTAACGTCGCTTGCGTCTCTAATGACGCCTTCGCAGAGTAGGTACCCTAGGGCTAGCTCGAAATCTTGACCCGGGGTTCGCATCGTGACGGAAATCGTTTGCGTGAGTCCATCTTTCTTTGATATCTGCAATTCCATCGGCTCTTCGACGCTGACCACGTCGTGTACGGTGTTGGCAACGCCGTCTGAGACGCGATCAAGAAGGATACGGACACTTGAAGGTGCACTCGAGCTTTCGCTCGGTATCGTGCTCATTTGCCGACGGGCAATAGCTCGACTTGCTGATCGCGTCGTTCGTTGAAATTCAATTGCCAATCCGCTTGATGGTTCGCGGGTGTGATTTCAACCGCCGTGACCTTGTATTCGGGACAATTGGTGAACTCGTCAGACAGGCTCGTCGTAATCACGTTTGTGCCGGTTCCGGGGTAGTGGAAAGTCGTGTAAACAACGCCTGGTACGACTTTTTCGGTGACTTCCGCACGTAACGTTATCTCGCCAACACGACTTCGAATTGATACCCAATCTGCGCTCCGTATACCGCGAAGTTCAGCGTCACTCGGATGAATCTCCAGTACGTCTTCGTCCAACCAAACGGTGTTTTCCGTGCGGCGCGTCTGCGTACCAACGTTGTAGTGATGTAGTTTTCTGCCCGTGGTCAGCAGCAAAGGGAACTTACGGTTGGTACGTTCTTCGGTCGGCACGTACTCAGTTATCTTGAACAGCCCCTTACCGCGAACGAATTCGTCGACGTGCATGACTGGTGTGCCTTCAGGTGACTCGTCAGTCACTGGCCACTGGGCGCTATGCACTTCATCGAGGTGTGCGAACGACAGTCTTTCGAAGTCCGGTGTGGAAGTCGCAAGTTCATCCAGGATCTCACCGGATGATTGGTACGACATGTCGTAGCCCATCGCTTTTGCGATTTCGCATGTGACTTCCCATTCGTGCTTTTCGGTCTTCGGTGCGATTGCGGGACGAACTCGATTGAAGCGGCGTTCGGCATTCACAAACGTGCCGTCTTTTTCGAGGAATGAAGTTCCCGGTAGAAAAATGTGTGCGAATTTAGCGGTTTCGGTCAGGAACAAGTCTTGCACAATCACGCAATCCATGGCGCGAAGTGCCTCTTCAACGTGCTTTGTATTCGGGTCGGACTGCGCAAAGTCCTCGCCTTGAATATACATGCCCATGAAGGTACCAGCGACGGCTTCATCAAACATGTTCGGTATACGTAAGCCGGGTTCCTCGTCGATGGTGACGCCCCAGAGTTCATTGAAACTCTCACGCACTTTCTCGCTCACAACCGGGCGATGCCCAGGCAATTCATGCGGGAACGAACCGACGTCCGTCGAGCCCTGTACGTTGTTCTGGCCACGAAGCGGGTTAATACCTACGCCTTTTCGACCGATGTTGCCAGTTGCCATGGCGAGATTCGCCATACCCATGACCATCGCGGAACCTTGGCTATGTTCGGTAACGCCGAGACCGTAGTAGATCGATGCGTTGGGTGCCGCCGCGAACATGTGTGCAGCTTTGCGCAAACTATCCGCTGTCACGCCGCATATTTCGGCGACTGCTTCAGGTGAGTTTTCGTCGCGTCGAATGAACTCACACCAATCTTCAAATGAATCGAACTCGCACCGTGACTTAACGAAATCTAAGTCACATAGTCCTTCGGTCACGATGACGTGTGCAAGCGCATTGATGAACGGCAGGTTGGTACCAGGTTTAAGTGGAACGTGAACTGCGGCTTCCACGTGCGGTGATCGCACGAAATCGATCTCGCGTGGATCTGCGACGATGACTTTTGCGCCTTCACGTAAGCGTTGTTTGATTCGACTTGCGAATACCGGATGACCCTGTGTCGGATTTGCGCCGATCAGCAGCACTAGGTCGGTATCTTCAACGGAGTCGAAATCCTGGGTACCGGCGGCAGTGCCAAAGGTCTGGATCAAGCCATATCCGGTGGGCGAGTGGCATACGCGCGCACACGTATCGATGTTGTTGTTGCCAAATGCCGTACGTACGAGTTTTTGTACGACATAGATTTCTTCGATCGTAACGCGCGAAGACGAGACGGCTCCGATTGACTTCCGTCCATATTTAGCTTGGATTGCCGTCAATCGTTTGGCGGTCTCTTGTATCGCTTCGTCCCACGACACCTCGCGCCACGGTTCGTCAATTCGATCTCGAACCATGGGTTTGTAGATTCGGTCCTGATGATTAGCGTAGCCCCAAGCAAAACGACCTTTGACGCAGGACGCACCATGGTTCGCCTTGCCGGCTTTGTCCGGTACCATCCGAACGACCTGATCGCCTTTCATTTCCGCTTTAAAGGAGCAACCGACGCCGCAATAACCGCATGTGGTCAATACAGTGCGATCAGGCACGCCGTGTTCGATGACGGATTTTTCCATCAAGGTGGCGGTGGGGCACGCTTGCACACACGCGCCGCAGGACACACACTCGGAATCAAAAAACGACTCCGCACCCGTTGAAATCTTTGACGCAAAGCCTCGATCATCAACCGTTAGCGCGAAAGTCCCTTGAATCTCGTCGCACGCTCGAACGCAACGTGAGCAAACGATGCACTTAGATGGGTCGAACGTGAAGTAGGGGTTGCTCTCGTCTTTCGCTTCAGCTAGGTGATTCGCGCCTTCTTCGTAACGCACCTCTCGCAGTCCAACTTGGCCTGCGACATCCTGCAATTCGCAATCACCATTCGCCGAACACGTCAAGCAGTCGAGCGGGTGGTCAGAGATATAGAGTTCCATGACGCCGCGTCGCAAGTCGGCGATCGACTCATTCTGCGTGACGACCTCCATTCCCTCAGTGACCGGTTCAGTACATGCTGCGAAGTAACCATTCCGACCTTCGATTTGCACCATGCACATCCGACACGAGCCGAATGCCTCAAGGCTATCAGTCGCGCACAGTTTGGGGATTTCTAGTTCGAGTAATGAGGCAGCGCGCATGATGGACGTGCCGGTTGGTACGGCTACGGATTGACCGTCTATCGAAAGGGCGACCGAATTTTTCGGATCGAAATGGGCTATCGGCGGTGTGCCAAAGTCCTTGTCAAGCAATCTCATTACAGCAGGATTGAATTAACGGAAATCTTCTGGAAAACGCTCGAGGGCACTTCGAACGGGAATCGGCGTCATGCCGCCCATTTGGCACAAGCTTGCGTTTTCCATTACGTCACAGAGCTCGCGAATTAATTGTATATCCGCGTTCACATTTCCGGTATTCTGCAAGCCTTGGACTAACTCCTTACCGCGAACGCTGCCAATGCGGCACGGCGTGCACTTTCCGCAGGACTCGATTTCACAGAATTCGAAGGCATATTCCGCTTGTTCACGAAGATCGACGGTATCGTCGAAGACCACCAGTCCCCCGTGTCCGATTCCAGCGCCGATCGCTTGCATGGCTTCATAGGTCAGTGGCGTATCGAGTTCTGCCTCCGATAGATATGCGCCTAAAGGTCCGCCGATCTGCACACACCGGAACGGTCTCCCTGAACGCGTACCGCCTCCGTAGTCCTCGACGAGTTCGCGAACGGTGTGCCCGAACTCAAGTTCGATGAGCCCGCCGTATTTCACGTTACCCGCAATCTGGAACGGAATGGTTCCGCACGAGGGTGCGACTCCGAGCGCGCCATACTCATCCCCGCCTAGATCAAATAAACTAGGTACGGAAGCAAGCGTGATGACGTTGTGTACCAGCGTCGGTTTGTCAAACAATCCTGAAATCGCGGGTAGCGGTGGTTTGACTCGAATCTGCCCCCGTTTACCTTCAAGGCTTTCAAGAAGGGATGTCTCCTCACCGCAGATGTACGCGCCAGCTCCGAGAAACAACTGTAAGTCAAAGGAAAATTCACTGCCGAAGATGTTATTTCCTAGTAGATTCTCTTCATAAGCTCTTGAAATAGAACGCTTTAATTCGTGCATCGCAAATGGATACTCGGACCGTAGATAGATATACCCGTGCGATGCGCCGCATGCATAACCAGCGATCGACATGCCTTCGATCAGTGCATCCGGATCGCCTTCCATGAGCATACGATCCGAGAAAGTACCTGAGTCGCCTTCGTCGGCGTTACAGACGATGTAGCGTTGATCGGCCGGTGTTTCAGCGACTGTTCGCCATTTAATGTGCGCAGGAAAACCTGCGCCGCCGCGTCCGCGCAGGCCCGCGGTCTGGAGCTCGTCGATCAAATCGCGGGGATTCCGCTCGAGCACGCTTTTCAGCGTCGCGTAGGTGGGCGTGTCTGTGAGCGATGCATACCCGACGTTTCGAAAAACTAGACGTTGTTGAGGTTTAAGAAACGGGTGCCGGTTAATGTCCCCTAAATAAGCGTGATGTTGCTCAATAGCATCCTTGCTTTTGATCGCTTCAACAAGGCCAGGAACCATCTCTTCGGACACTGGTCCAAACGCAATTCTGCCATCGGGCGAATCGAATTCGATCAGAGGTTCAAGCCATGCGAGACCGTAAGAACCTACGTCGACACAATCGATGCCATGAGTGGCTAATGCGATTTCAACAGCTGATTTGCCAAGTGCGTGGGCGAATGAGTCATTCGATAGGTATGCAGTTGTCACAGGTGAGATAACACCTGGTCTGCGGTGGCGTTGGACACGAGTTGACCGTTGATTTCCACTGCAGGTCCGTTAGGGCACAGTCCTAGGCAGTAAACAAAGCTGACAGTTGTTTCGCCGTCGGCAGTTTGACAAGGAATCTTTGACCCTAAATGCGATTCGACCGCAGCGACTAAATCCCTGGATCGATTTGCTTGACAAGCTTCTGCTGTACAAATACGTAGTAATTTGGAAGGTTGTGGCTCTGTTTTGAAGTCATGGTAAAAGCTGATGACGCCACTGACTTCAGCAACGCTCAAATTGAAGATGTCTGCGAGAATGTGCTTTTGATCGACACTGATATACCCAAACTCCCTCATCAAGCGGTGACAAGCGTGAATAATTCCGCCGACGAGGTTCGTACAGGGTTGTAATAGCTCTCGTACTTCGGCCTCGGACATATACAGGCGGGGATTGGCGATGCGCCGATTATATGGTCGACTGTGCCTTTGCAATCTGTCTGATTTTGTTTGCAGTTAACGGCCAAATTTAGTATTACGGCGTGAAATACGACTACGATCTCTTCGTTATTGGTGCAGGCTCTGGCGGCGTGCGAGCAGCACGAATGTCTGCGAATCTGGGTGCAAAAGTTGCTATCGCCGAGGAGCGCTATCTAGGCGGCACCTGTGTTAACGTAGGGTGTATCCCTAAGAAGCTATTCGTCTACGGAAGTCATTTCAGCGAGGACTTCGATGAATCTGCGGCGTACGGGTGGAACGTTCACGACACCGATTTCGACTGGTCAAAGCTACTCGCAAACAAGAACAAAGAGATCTCACGTTTGAATGAGATATATCGGAACCTACTTGAGTCTCCTGGCGCGGAGATTTTCGAGACCCACGCGGCGCTCACGGACGATCACACGATTCAAGTTGGAGACCACCAGGTCACTGCGGATAAGATCTTGGTAGCGACCGGTTCATGGCCCGTGGTACCGGATATTCCTGGTCGCGAGCATGTCCAGACGTCGAATGAGGCATTTTTCTTTGAATCACTACCGGAACGTGTGATCGTCGTCGGAGGTGGGTACATCGCCGTTGAGTTCGCGGGAATATATCAAGGATTAGGTGTCGAGACGACGTTGCTTTATCGCGGCCCGTTATTTCTGCGTGGTTTCGATGAATCAGTTCGAGAATTTGTTCGCGATCAACTGATCGAGAAAGGCGTTGATGTACGATTCAACGCGATCGTCGACAAGGCGACGATAACTACGGACGGTAAGGTCGCACGATTGTCAGATGGGTCACGGGTTGTCGCGGATGAGATTCTGTACGCGACCGGTCGTCGTCCGTTATCTTCGTCATGTGGATTGAGTCCGGCTGGCGTACAAACGGATGCAAGGGCCGCAATTCGTGTCAACTCTGACTACCGCACGAATGTTCCGAATATCTATGCCATCGGTGACGTGATAGACCGGATGCAGCTGACCCCTGTGGCGATTGCCGAAGGTATGTGTATCGCATACAACCTGTTTGCGGGTGAATCACGAAAGGTGAACTACAACGACATTCCGACCTCCGTTTTCTGCCAACCGAATATCGGCACGGTTGGACCCACGGAGGCTGTCGCGCGTACGACGTATCCGGACTTGCATGTCTACGAGTCGTCGTTCCGACCCCTCAAGTACACGATGTCGGATAATCAGGAGCGCACATACATGAAATTGCTCGTGGATGGCGGCTCCGACCGAGTTGTGGCAGCGCACATGGTCGGACCTGAAGCAGGTGAGATCATTCAAGGGTTGGCCGTGGCGATCAAAGCAGGTGCAACGAAAGAGGATTTCGACGCGACGATCGGGATTCACCCGACCGCCGCGGAAGAGTTCGTCACCATGCGCGATCGGGCACGTTAGAGGACGCATGCGATGTCAGAAGTGATTCAAGCGTTTGAGGGATTCCTCGGCCTCTTAGATAGTTGGCTCGGGTCTTCCATTTGGTTCCCCTACGTGCTAGTCGGTGTCGGGGTGTGGTTTACGATCTATTTAGGGTTTCCGCAGTTTCGATACTTTATGCGAGCTTTGCGATTTCTCTTCGGTAAAGAAGGCGATTCCAATGCACCTGGCGACACGACACACTTCCGTGCGCTGACGACCGCGTTATCCGGTACGGTGGGTACTGGGAACATTGGAGGTGTTGCCTTCGCGCTGTTCTTAGGCGGACCGGCGGCGTTGTTTTGGATGTGGGTGACTGCATTCGTAGGTATGACGACAAAGTTCGTCGAGGTCACGCTTTCTCATAAATATCGCGAATTCGACGACAAGGGCGAGATCGCGGGTGGACCCATGTACTACATGGAGAAACGTCTCAACATGAAGTGGCTCGCGGTCATCTTCGCGTTCGCCACATTGTTAAGCGCAATCGGTACGGGTTGCCTTCCACAGAGCAACAACCTCGCTAACGGTCTCGAATCATCGTTTGGCATTCCGACTTGGATCAGCGGACTTGTGCTTGCCGTCCTACTGGGATTGGTAGTGATTGGTGGTATCAAGCGGATCGCCGCGGTCGCGTCCAAAATCGTTCCGATCATGGCGGTGTTCTATCTAGTTGGTGCGGTCGGAGTCATCATCGTCAATGCAGAGAACATCTGGCCTTCTTTCGTCAGCATCTTCGAGAGCATTTTCACAGGCAGTGCAGCTCTAGGCGGCTTCCTCGGTGCTAGTTTCGCATATGCGTTCACGCACGGGGTCAATCGTGGCATATTCTCAAATGAGGCAGGTCAGGGTAGCGCACCTATCGCGCATGCAAGCGCAAAGGCAGACGATCCAGTGCCGGAAGGGTTGGTTTCGTTGCTTGAGCCTTTCATTGACACGTTGGTTATCTGCACGATCACGGGTCTAGTGATCTTGTCATCTGGCGCGTGGGCTGATAAGTTCCCAAATCAATTCACCCCTGCCAACACCGAGATCGTCGCTGGCGTATATACCGACGAGAATCCGTCTCATGTCGAGATGCTAAGTGCGCATCTCGGACGAACACCGCCAGCGAATGATCCCATCAAGCCATTAACGGCCGAGCTGCCCGTGGTTGATGGCGCTATTGTTGACGCTGACTTCACGGTGATTCACAATCGATCCATCGGCGAGAACGTCTTCGTGCGGCAGAATGGTGAACCTTACTCTGGCGTGTTGGTGGTTGATTCAGGAGTCATCGAGAGCGATGTAGAGCTACACGGTGATTCATTGATCCATTCGGTAAATCTCACCGTCGAAGCATTTAAACGTGGCATTTTTGGTGATATGGGCCAGTATGCCGTAACCATATCGCTCGTGTTGTTCGCGTTCTCCACAGCACTCGCATGGAGCTACTACGGCGATCGCGCAATCCTATATCTATTCGGACCCAAGGCACTGACGCCGTATCGATTGATTTATTGCGCAGCGTTCCTGATCGGATCGACGATGGATACAACGTTGATTTGGAAGATCGCAGCCGTCTTCGTGGTGTTGATGGCGTTGCCAAATCTGTTCGGCATCACGATGCTCAGTCGCGAGATGAAATCGACGGTACGGAACTTCATGGATCCAGCAAAAGAAAAAGCGATTTAAGTACTCGTATAGAGCAGCCACCGATCCTACGCTGCAACGGACAGAGAAGCTACAACCGCAAAAATTTGATTTCACGTCGAACGATTTGAGAGATCAAGTTCACGACGAGCTAGCGACAAATGGGTACGCGTGCCTAAGGCAAGGTACAAATCGTCAAATAGCAGAGACTGTCGCGGCTGACATTTGGCACTATCTCGAGTCTGTTGACGTGTATCGAGATGAAAAGGCATCTTGGCTCATTGGAAAACCGCTTCGCGGGTCCGTGTTTCGTGCGATTCGTGACTACGACGGTTTAACGCCTTTGTTTTCGAAGACGTTTGAGAGCGAGATGGCGACTCTAGTTGATCTGAAGTTGCGGGAAGGCGAGGAGCAAGTCCTCTACATGACGTTTCCGGAATCGGAGTACGACCCTAAACGGTGGCTCGTTCCATGGGCTGGGTGGCACAACGACTTCATAGGAGACGGTACAGGTCGAACAAAGTTACTTTTAGGTTTCGTTCTTTTGAACGATGCAGATGCTGGTGGGGGGAATCTTGTTCTTCTATCAGGCTCGCATCGGCTAAAGGAAGTGATAGCGCCTCAGCACGCGAGTGCAATATGAAGCAACTCAGTCGAAAGTCTACGGTTCTCGAACGACTTTGGGATCGTCGTGAAGGCGCACCGGGTGCCTGCGTTGGAGAGATTTGCAGCGTAGATGGTATTGACCTTCAAGTGATAGAAATGACCGGAAACGCGGGCGACGTATTCCTACTTGACGGCTCACTTCTGCATGCACCAACCGTTAATGAAAGACCGCACGTACGGTTGGCAGCAAAGTGCTTTTTCTATGTCACGAATTGAAACTAAGATACAAGCGTAACGTCGCTATTACGTCTGACTGATTGCTACGCGCTGAATAGGGACGGTTGCAGTTGTCGCGCTCGTTCTATGATCTCGTCTTCCGAAGTTTTTCGAGTTGGTTGAAACGTGGTTCGATGTTCTAGCCACCGCGCAAGGTTTCTCACGATTTTTGAATCCGTCGTGACACGTTTTCTTGCTTTTAGGGCGAGACGTTCATTGAGCCAATTCGCAACTTCGGTCGGAGTCTGGATCGCAAAGACCGAGTAGGCTCGTCGATAGTTCTTTCGTGCTGCACCTTTGTGTGCGTGACCGTGCTTTTTCATCACGCCAAGGACGTCGCTTGCGGACTTACGGTCATCCATTAACGCATCTAGTTCATTCTTCAGCTGAAGAAGCAACTCGCGATATTGGGCTGCCTGTTGAGCTTTACCGAGCAATGTACCGATGGAGTGCGCAGCAGCGCGTCGCTCCGAATACGAGCCATATCGTGCCCGATTGAATAGCTCTTTCCAGCCTTCAATATCGTCAGAACTATTTGTACGACATGGACACAGACCGCGCAGAAAACGACGTCTGTCAAGCAAATCCATGTGTTCGACTTGCTTGTTAGTCTTGCTACGTTTAGCCAATTCGACTTAGGTAGATGAATTCAGGTCGGATTTTAGAACGAAATTTGCTGAGATGGGCCAGATAGAACCGATCTGAAGGTGCCGTCAATGCGAAACCTTCAAGGTGCAGCTTGAACAACGCGCGTATACGTTCGAAGGATCGCGCAGGTACTCGATTTCGCGGTTTAGATGCCGACCGATCGCATCGATTGGTAATAGGAAATCGACGAACGCAGCCCGAAGTTCGCTTGCAAAGCTGTCTAGTGGAGATAGAAGTGCTGAGCTCTGCTGAACGTACTCGACATCGTATTCCGTAAGACCCGCAAGCTCTGCTGCTTTTGCGATTGCTGCTTCTATTTCTCCTAACTCATCAATGAGTCCTGACTCAAGCGCATCCGTGCCAAGCCAAACGCGCCCTTGCGCGAGCGTTTCGATGTACTCGATGGGTTTATCTCGAGCAATGGCGACTAATTCGACGAATTGATCGTAATACCGCTTCACCATCAGCGTGCGGAGGCTGTGTGTCTCGTCCGTTGGTTTGACAATAAGACTAGACGACAGTCCATACGGTGTCGTTCGAATCACATCATTCGTGACGCCGATTTCGCCGAGCGCATCGTCTAAGTTAGGGTAGAGGCCGAACACACCCACGGAACCCGTCAGGGTCGTTGGCGATGCGTATATTTGATCGGCCGGCAAAGCGACCCAATATCCTCCGGACGCGGCAGTGCCACCGAAAGATGCGACTAACGGTCGTTCCGTCTCCTTGTAGTCCTCGAGTGCACGGCGAATATCCTCGGATGCGATCACGCTGCCTCCGGGCGAATTGACCCTCAGAACGAGCGCTTGAAAGCTGTCGTCCTTCCGAACTTTCTCAATCAGCTTGACCCACGAACTCGACTGACCTGTTATCTGCGTCTGGATGCCCAGGATTTCACCTTGAATCACGACCACGGCAAGCTTGGGTTTACCGAATTGACGCGGACTCGGCACGTGCGGCAGGTAGTCATAGAACGTAATGGGTCGAAGCGATGAATCGAGTCTCTCGCGATACTCGTCGTCGAGTTCAGGTTTTGTAACCAGGGCGTCGACGAAGCCGTATTGCACGGCCAAATCCGCGAATCCGGCCTCGTGGGATCGAACGAGATCGTGCAAGGCAGTTGAGTAGTTATTTAGCTGGTCCTCATCGATATTTCGGATCGAAGCAACTCTTTGCTTCATTCGAGTCCATAGTGAATCGACGAGATCGGTATTTACGGATTCTGCGGCTTCAGACATGTCGGTACGGGTATATGGCTCCACCGCAGTCTTGAATTCACCTTCAGCGTACACAGCCACGCTGATATTTAGTTTGTCGAGCAAATCCTTGTAATACATCGTGGATGACGTCACGCCAGAGAACACTAGATCGCCCATCGGGTCCATTAGCACGCGATCGGCAGCCATTGCGAGCAGGTACGTGCCTTGCGTATACGAAGTCGCGTGAGCCCAGATTTCCATCCCCGATTCCTTTAGCTCAATTAGCGCGTTTTGAATCCGTTCTGATTCCGCTATATCCACGTCGAAGAGTCTGGAGAAATCCAGAATGACTAACTGAATTCGATCGTCTGTCCCCGCGTACGCAATAGCGTTCAATACATCGTTGATCGAAGTTTCAATTGGTACATTCGAACCGAACAATAGATCGAGCAAAGGATCGTCAAATGTTGCTTGTTCAACAAGGCTGCCAGCGGGATTGATTACGAGTACGGCGTTTCCAGGTACCGGCTTCACATCATCCCCACTGAACGTCGCCACCAAAACGAGCAGGACCACCGCGAGAAAGAGGAAGTTCAGAACGACGTTCCGCAGTAGGGTAATTCCCTTCCCGAGATTGCGAAGCAACCTGAATCGGCGTGGGGAAGATTCCGGGGGCGTGGGGTCTTGATCGCTCAAATCGACTTCCTACATAGGAGTAGCGCGAGGATATCGAATATACGTCGAATCTCGCTTTTAGGTGCATATCTATGATAGTAGCGATACTTCGCCCATCCCGGTCTGATAATTTCGGACATCTCCGATGTCTCAACCCTTAGCGATACAGTAGTCCGATGGACCGGTATGTCGATAGATATTGATGCGTTATGGTCTTGGATGGAACTGTGTGAAGCCATAGGACTTGACAAGCAGCATGGTCCGTCTATACACGGAATAAGCATCGATTCGAGAACGATCAGAGTCGGCGAGTTATTTGTTGCGTTGTCCGGTAAGGCTAGACCTGAATTCAATGTACTCGAAGACTCGGGTCGAGATGGACATGACTATATTGCGGCTGCGATCCGACAAGGAGCGGGTGGAGTACTCGCCCATCGCAGACATGGATTGGACGTATCCACAGTCTATTGTGAAGACACCTTAGACGGTTTATGGGACTTAGCGCGTTATCGACGCAGTCAGCTTGCGGGAAACGTTGTTGCCGTGACTGGCAGCAGTGGCAAAACCACTATGAAGAGCTTCCTTTCACAAGCGCTTGAATGCGACACAAGTGAAGGGAGTTTCAATAACTATCTCGGCGTGCCACTAAGTATCGCGCGCACGTCAAGAGAAGCTGAGCGATCTGTCTATGAAATCGGCACGAATCATCCTGGCGAAATTTCGCCATTGTCGAAGTTAGCGCGGCCTCATATCGCGGTAGTGCTGAACGTACTCAATGCGCACATTGGGAACTTTGCGGATTTTGAGGCTTTAAAGGAGGAGAAACTCTCAATCGGTGAAGGCGTGGAAACGGGTGGATGTTTGGTCGTGCACGAAGATCTCTTCGACTCCGCGAGTAAGCGCTTTCCAGCTCTCGATGTGCGCTCATTCGGCCAATCAACATCAGCAGACTATCGCTATACGATGACAACCAACGACCAAGTCGAGCTGTCAATGCTCCAAGAGAATGTAACGATTCCTGGAGGCGGTGAACATCGAGCGTCTACTTTGTGTGCGACCGCTGCCGTGCTTGACGTTTTGGGTGAGAACGCAGCCAAAATGCACACTATTTCGGAAGTGCTGCCGCCGGGACGAGGTAGGTCTTTCGATGTTGCTGGTATTCGAATCATTGATGAGAGCTACAACGCGAATCCTGAGAGCATGCGCAAGTGCCTGGAGCACCTTGCACGTCAAGTTGGTGGGCGTCGGATAGCGATCGTTGGCGAGATGGCTGAACTTGGGGAGCAAACCGCCAAGCTGCATGCTTCAATGATGCCGGCGCTGAATGCTCTAGACGGCGTAATTAGCGTCGGTCTCGCGATGAACGACTACGCGTATGAAGCGCTCGAATCCCGTATTAAATGGGGTGCGTTTGCAGACGTGGAAGGTTTAGCCACATTCTGTAAAGGTTTGTTCAAACCTAACGATATCGTCTTAGTCAAAGGTTCAAACACCGTGTTCTGGACACGTAATTTCGTACCGGATTTGATTACTGTATTGTCCGAGTCCAACGACGCGTCTTAACATTTGCGGTTGCAACGGCGACCTCTTCGCCGTTTTCGATACTGAATTCAGCATGATCATTGACCGTTTCGGTAGGCAGTTCCAGAATTTGCGCGTCAGTTTGACAGCGGCGTGCAACTACGCGTGCACATATTGCGTACCGGACGGCAAAAAACTGCAGCCTGCCGATGCAGAACTTGATGGCGAGCATTTGCTCGACGCGGTCCGACTCTTAATCGACGGTGCCGGAATCGAAAAACTCCGTATTACGGGTGGCGAACCAATGCTGTCGCCGAAGTTTGAGCCGTTCCTTCGTGGTGTTTGCGAAATGGCTCTTGCCGATGTCGCGATCACGACGAACGGTCAATTCCTGCCCAAGTACATGCCGCTACTGAAGGATGTCAATTTCAAGCGACTCAACGTCAGTCTCGACACGCTTGATGCGAGTCACTTTCGTTCAATCGCACGGAGTGGTGACTTGGCGACCGTGCTACAAGGTATTGAGATGGCTTGCGAAGCCGGTATGAAGGTAAAAGTCAATATGGTGCCTCTCAAGACCGCAAACTTTGATCAGGTTGTGCCGTTACTCGACTATTGCCTCGACCGCCGGATCGAACTACGCTTCATCGAGCTCATGAATATGGGTCACCTGAAGTTAAACGATCAGTATGAGAAGGACTTTGTAAGTCTCGATATGCTGCTTGCCGCGATTCGAGAGAAATACGAGGTCGTTCCGATTACGGCGGAACATGACTCCACCTCCATTCGGTATGAAGTCATAGGCCGTGGCACGTTTGGTGTCATTGCGAATGAGAGCGAACCTTTCTGTAGGGCGTGTTCAAGGTTGCGGCTTTCCTCGAACGGCCATCTGTACGGATGCCTCTCAAATACCAAACACTACGACCTCAGGCCACTGTTATCCATGCCGTACGCACTCGCATTGAATGAACTGCAGGGCGTGCTTACGTCTGCGATGAGTGATAAACAGAGTCTCGCGTTCACCGGTGAGACGACCGTCATGAAGTTCATTGGTGGTTGATTTAAGTTGAATGCCGCCTTCAACGAACTGTTGAAGCAAGTCGGTAGCGCAAGTCTACCGCCGGTCGCGTCTTGGCATCCTGAGCGCGAAGGTCAGATTGATATTCGAATTCGAAATGATGGTACGTGGCTGCATGAAGGTACCGTCGTGCGACGAAAGTCCATCGCGAAGGTCTTTTCAACCATCCTAAAGCGAGAAGGAGATCACTATTTCCTCGTGACGCCTGTCGAGAAGCTGAGGATCCAAGTTGATGACGTGCCGTTCGTAGCAGTCGACTTCGAAGCATCGGGTAAGGGTCAAGAGCAGCAGATACTTTTCAAGACCAATATGGATGACGTTGTGTTGCTTGACGACGCTCATCCGCTGACGATTGAGACGACAACGTCAGGTCCGAGACCCTACATGCTAGTCCGGAACGGACTGAATGCACGTCTTGTAACTGATGTCTTTTATCGATTGGCGGATTTGGTTGAGGATCCAGACGGTGACCCTCTGTATCTTTGGAGCTCGGGGTGTCGATTTCGTGTTAGTTAAACATTGCATATTTGTATGAGGTGGATCGTTTACTCAAATCAATCAGCTTAGATCTGGGAGCTAGTCCTTCGTGGAGATTGGTGTTTCGTTCTGGGTCAACTTCCTCTCAAGTGCGGGACGAACTCAGTCTGAAATTAGTTTGCATCACGATCAAATGTCATTAATTTCGAGTGCTGATTCAGAATTTCCTATACCCGCTCGTTCAGGTTTGGTGATAGCTCTAAGCTAGAAAGTCAATTACTGAAACCCGGACTCTTTTGGGGAAGATGTACATCTGGTGCTTGATTGTGCGTAACCGGTCGATGGATGAGCTGTGCTTGTTCAGCTAGAGATTGATATCCGTCTGACATTAGATTAAGCGATGTGTATACGCATATTTGGCGTCGTAGTTACTGACCCGTATACCTACATATTAGGGTAATTTGGACCGCCGCCACCTTCAGGCGCGATCCATGTGATGTTCTGTGCCGGGTCCTTGATATCGCATGTCTTGCAGTGCACACAATTTTGAGCATTGATTTGGAATCTTGGTCCCGACTCCTCGTCCACAATCTCATACACGCCCGCAGGGCAATACCGTTGCGCCGGTTCTGCGAAATTCGGTAGATTTTGTGCAACCGGGATAGTCTCGTCAACCAGCGTTAAGTGGACGGGTTGATCCTCTTCGTGGTTCGTGTTCGACAGGAACACGCTGGAAAGCCGATCAAACGACAGAATACCATCCGGTTTTGGATACTCAATCTGTTTCGACTGAGCGACGTTAGAGAGCGTTGCATAGTCGGGTTTAGGATCTTTCAGTTTAAACGGCGAATTCCCTTGTAATACATTCTGTTCAATGAATGAGTAGGCGGAACCGAAGAACAGACCCCACTTATGCCATGCGGGACCCGCGTTCTTTGACGAATTCAACTCGTCGAACAACCAGGAATCGGCGAAGTGTTCAAATAGATTGATTTCTGTACCTTCGTCACCATTTTTCAGGTTTTCCATGACCGCTTCAGCCGCGAGCATGCCTGATTTCATTGCCGTATGGCTGCCTTTTACCTTGAGGACGTTTAGAAAACCAGCATTGTCACCGATCAACGCTGCGCCAGGTACAGTGAGTTTTGGCAATGCAGGCAACCCACCTTTGACAATCGCTCGCGCGCCATACGAGACCCGTGTGCCACCGGCGATCTCGTTGACGATCACTGCATGGTGCTTCCAGCGTTGAAACTCCTCAAACGGACTCAGGTAGGGATTCTTGTACGCGAGATCGACGATCAATCCAAGCGAGACTTGCCGGTTTTCTAGATGGTAAAGGAAGCTGCCACCCGTCGCTGCTTTTGACAAGCCAAGCGGCCATCCGAGTGCATGAATGACTTTTCCTTGGTCCGCTCGCTCCTCCGGAACGTCCCACAGCTCTTTCAGTCCGATCGCATAATGTTGCGTCGCAGAATCTGCATCTAGTTTGTACTTCTCTATAAGCTGTTTACCTAGATGTCCTCTACAACCTTCTGCGAATAACGTGTATTTGGAGCGTAATTCGTAACCAGGTTGAAAGGTCGCCTTTTGTTCCCCATCCTTGCCTATCCCCATGTCGCCGGTCGCGATGCCGCATACTCGATCTTGTTCGTCGAACAGAATCTCAGTAGCCGCGAAACCAGGGAAGGTCATGACCCCGAGTGCTTCGGCCTGCTCACCAAGCCATCGGCACAAATTACCGAGTGAAATGGCATGATTGCCGTCGTTATGGATCGGTCTAGGGATAAATAGTCGAGGGATTGGAAAACTCGACGTTTCACTGAGAAAACAGTGGTACTCGTCCTTCGTCACCGGGTTATTGACCGGTGCCCCTTGTTCCTTCCAATCGGGGATCAACTCGTTGAGGGCTCTCGGATAGAAAACCGCACCGGAGAGGATGTGTGCGCCGATTTCACTGCCTTTTTCAACAAGGCAGACGGTGATTTCCTGACCCGTCTCAGCGGCAAGTTGCATCAGCCGAATCGAAGCGGCTAGACCAGATGGACCGCCACCTACAACGACGACGTCAAAGTCCATCGCTTCGCGTTCTACCGTCACGAGTTCACCCATTGAGATTCGGCGCGATTATAGAATCGATAGCCGAATAAAATCTCCCGCCGTTAGCGCCTGCCTTGGCGTTCTTCGCGTGCGACGCGATTGTGTCCCACGCGTCGTGATTTCTTCTAAACCACACATTGGAACGTATGAAAGTTCTTGTTGCTATCAAGCGCGTCGTTGACCCCAACGTCAACGTGGTCGTAAAGCCAGACGGCACTGGTATCGACCTAACCAACACAAAAATGGCC
Source organism: Pseudomonadales bacterium (assembly GCA_021295855.1). GTDB lineage: Bacteria > Pseudomonadota > Gammaproteobacteria > Pseudomonadales > Azotimanducaceae > Bin55. Next base: position 29,519 of record JAGWBO010000001.1, read on the forward strand.
GTAAACCCATTCTGTGGGATCGGCATTGAAGAAGCTGTGCGCCTGCGTGAAGCAGGTACCGCAGAGGAAGTAATAGCCGTTACCGTGGGTGGTGCTAAATGTCCGGAAACACTGCGAGTGTGCCTAGCACAAGGCGCCGATCGGGCGGTTCACATTGAAGCTGAAGACGATGTTGAACCTTTGGCGATCGCGAAGTTGATCAAAGCGGTCTATGAGCGCGAAGAACCCAAGATCGTGATGTTCGGTAAACAGAGTATCGACGGTGACAACGGCCAGACCGGGCAGATGTTTGCGCAGCTCACAGGATTGCCGCAAGCGACATTCGCGTCAGAACTGACCGTCGATGGCGATACAGCAACTGTGACGCGGGAAGTTGACGGTGGTCTGCAGACCATCAAAACGTCGATCCCCATGGTATTGACGACGGATTTACGCCTGAACGAGCCGCGTTATGCCTCCTTGCCAAACATCATGCAGGCACGTAAGAAGCCGATTGAGACGATATCTCCCGCTGAACTCGGTGTGGACATTCAACGTCACACCGAAATTTTGGATGTTTCGCCACCTCCGGGTCGAGCCGCTGGTATCAAGGTCGAGTCGGTTGACGAATTGGTTGACAAGCTGAAAAACGAAGCAAAGGTGATCACATGAGCGTATTAGTCGTCGCTGACCACGACAATGAATCCCTTAAACCGGTCACCTTGGTGTCCTTGGCTGCCGCGGCTGAAATTGGCGGCGATGTCGATGTACTCGTCGCAGGTCATGCCTGCGAAGTGGTTGCAAATGAAGCGGCACAGATAGGTGGTGTAAACAAAGTGCTCCTAGCTGATAGCGAGGCTTATGCCCATGCGCTACCTGAGAACGTGGCGCCTCTCGTAATCAGATTAAGCGTTAATTACAGTCACTTACTCACCGCGCATACGACGACGGGGAAGAATTTCATGCCGCGAGTCGCCGCAGCATTGGACGTTCAGATGATCTCCGACATCATGGGAGTTGACTCTGAAGACACCTTCAAACGGTTGATCTACGCGGGCAATGCGATCGCGACGGTGAAGACCAGCGACGAGAAGAAAGTACTTACAGTACGCGGTACCGGATTTGACGGCGTCGCTTCAGGCGGTGGTAGTGCGACCGTAGAAGCGATTGAAGGCGCGGCAGCAGACGGCAGCTCTGAATTTGTTGCGGATGAACTCGCCAAATCTGAACGTCCTGAACTGACGGCGGCAGGTGTGGTGATCTCGGGCGGCCGCGGTATGCAGAACGGTGAGAACTTTTCTCTCCTGGAAGGCATTGCCGATAAACTCGGCGCTGCTATAGGTGCTTCACGTGCAGCCGTTGACGCGGGTTTTGTGCCGAACGACATGCAAGTGGGGCAAACTGGCAAGATCGTGGCACCAGAACTCTACATTGCCGTTGGAATTTCAGGCGCCATTCAGCACCTGGCGGGGATGAAAGACTCGAAAGTTATCGTGGCTATCAATAAGGATCCGGACGCACCAATATTCCAGGTAGCTGACTACGGCCTCGTTGCAGATTTGTTTGACGCGATACCTGAGTTTGAATCCGCGCTGGGCTAACCTAGACCAAAATTCAATGTTTGGGAGTGCGCCAGCGTAACGGTTTGGCGTAACGATCGATATCTTCGACGACGTCGAAGATCAACGCAAATAGCGCCATGCGGATAAGTACGCCGTTCTGCGTCTGGCGGAAGATTGCCAGATTCGGGTTGGTATCAAGGTCTTCGTCCAATTCCTGACTTTGCGCCCTTGAGTCGCGAGGTAATGGGTGCATGATGACGGTATTCGACTCGCAATATTGCGAGTAGATTTCCTGATTCAAGCGAAAAAGACCGCGATAGTAATTCGCTTCTTCCTGCGATGCGAACCGTTCCTCTTGTACACGGGTGACATACAAGATGTCGACGTGCTGAATGCCTTCGCGTAGGTCATGTGACTCTGATACCCGAGCGCCTGCTTTGCGTAAAAGCTCAATTAGTTCGGGTGGGGTATCCAGTCCCTTCGGTGAAGCGAGCTGCACCGTTACTTTTTTGAAAAGCGTTAGTAACTTCAGTAGCGAATGAACCGCTCGCCCGTTTGTCAGGTCACCAATAAGCGCGATACGAAAGTCATCAACGCTTTTATCCTGTGACTCAAGCTCCTTACGGATTGTGTAGAGATCCAAGAGCGCTTGCGACGGGTGTTCATTCGCGCCATCTCCACCGTTTATGACGGGAACCTGAGATGCCGTTGCGAATTCTTCAGCGGAACCTATTTCTGGATGACGGATCACGATCACATCGCTATAGCCAGACAACACGCGCGCGAAATCACGCATGGACTCGCCCTTGACGATGGAGGATGATTCGATACCGGTGGTTTCGCGGACGTTGCCACCAAGCAGGTTAAACGCACTTCCAAATGACACACGCGTACGTGTGCTAGGTTCGAAGAACATGTTGGAAAGGATGGCGCCTTCAAGCGCTCGGGTAATACGTTCACGACCTGCGAATGGTCGCATGCGATCGGCGACTTGGAAGATTTCCTCAACATCGGCGCGTTCGAACTGCTGCACCGAAAGGATGTGATCGCCGTGAAAGTTCAGATTCGTACTCGAGATACAAATGTCGAGCGAAGCTACGCTTCGTCGCGACGCGCATTTTAAAAGACTGTGTCGTCTTGATCCGAGTCGTGCGCAGATTTCCCGCAACGAAGTTCAGGCAAGAACAGAGTTAACCGTTGCGGTCTGATGCGCACCTGAATTTTCTCTTAGATAAATGCGTTGAGGACGTGGGTTGAATTCGATACGAGAACGAAGTTTCTGCGTCCACGCGTGTCGAATCACTCAGGAACACACACTAAACTTTAAAAATTGAGCGTGCTTCATTCATCAATGGAAGCGAATTGCTGGGAGGGTTCATTGAAGAGTCGCGGATGGCAGACAGTCTTCCGATCGCTCGCCAGCGTGTGTATGTGCATGCTCTGCTTCACGGTCACAGGGAATGACGAAAATCGAGATAACGAACTTTTCCTTACGATCGATGAGGAGAGCGTTGCGTTCCCTGATGTTGCAGCCACAGCACAACCCGCGCCTACGTTGACGATTCGTACGGGCGAATGGACATTTTCCGTGCAGCAGGAGCCAAGCCAGAAAGTCCTACTTGCAGAGTCAACGGATGTGCGTGTTTCTCAATCAATTACGCAAAACTCGGTCTTCAAACGCTTCGTTTTCGATTTAAAACGGCAACGCTTCGAACCCATGCGGCAAGAAATCCGAATCGAAGTTTCAGACGAGAGACGTGCTCGACGAATCGAACAGCTGAAAGGTGTAATCGATGTCAAACAATTTGAAAAGCTTGGTTTCGCGATTGTCAAGGTAGACACTGAAGTCCACCCGGTGCACGTATTACGCATGCTGAGGCGAGAGTATGAAGATATCGACGCGCGCATTCTTACGGGATTAATCGACGATAAACCAATGTAGGCGAATCAGGACGTAAATTCTTCGATGCGATTGTTCGGGTTGGACTCGCGGATTGGACGGCATCTCTCCGTGGTTGTGTTGCTAGCGGCGTTATGTGGTCCATTAGTGCAGATTCAAGCACAGGAGGTACCGACTCATCACGACGACGACCGCGTTTCTGTTGCGTTTGACGTCGAAGAGTTTTCGGTTCTTGAATACGAAAGCTATGCGTTCGACGTCAAGCTGGTGGCAGATCAACCTGTGACTGACCGACTCGTCGTAAGACTGAACTTGAGTGGGACCGCCACCCGAAATGTGGACTATGAAATCGCTTCAACGCTCGTGACGTTCGAGGAAGGTGAGGAAGTCGCACTTGTTCGGTTTGAGCCATTGCGAGACTGGATCTGGGAAGGCGACGAGACGATACAACTCGAAATAGATTCTTTTCTGGGGAATGGTCAAGTCGGTTCGCCCTCAGTAGCGGAGATCACAGTCCTAGACGATGAGTTTAAGCCGGTGGAAGGTGAGCCCAATTACCGCGAATTGCGCAAACTCTCCGACATCTATACCTTCAGTTATATGAGAATCGAAGAGGATCGTATTTGGGTTGCAGTGATCGTGCGCAATCATGGTGCATTACCGTCAGAGCAGACAAGAGTCACGCTAACGCTCGCCGACGACGCAGCGGGTGAAAACGTCGTGCATAGCGCATCGAGGATCGTGCCGGAACTGAGTGGTCGCGAAGCAGCAAATCGTTCTGATTCGTTTTGGGGCGAGTGGATTGTGATTCATACGAACGGATTAAGACCTTCGACCATCTACTACGGTGAAATCATCCTTGAGACATACGAAGGAGAAGCGTACACGTTCAACAACGACGACAGTTTTGGCTTTGTGCTAGACGCGCAGAAACACGTTCAATCGCAATGTGATCATGAAGCGACAGGCCTGGTAACTGGTACGGATCCGTTTTTGTCTGAACAGTGGTACATTCAAAATAACGGGCAGCGGGCGTTCTCTCGAAGCAGGGCACGTTTTGGCGAGGACCTTCACATGCACGACACCATCGCAGAAGGTGTCGTAGGACAGGACGTCAAAGTCGCCATTGTTGATACCGGATTAGAGATTTGCCATCCCGATCTGGTCGAGAACATCGAGGCAGACAAGTCCTACAACTTTCTAACTGTAGCGAGTAATACGGATTACGTGTACGGATCGGTAGTTTCAGATCCTTTCAATCCAAATATATATGGTGATCACGGCACAAGCGTCGGAGGATTAGTAGGTGCTACAGCGAACAACGGGATTGGAATTCGTGGTATTGCACCGAACGTGCGGTTGCGTGGTTTCAACTATCTCCTGTTCGGTACTGATGCATCTGAATTCGCCAGCTTAGGTGGCAGCTCAAGTGAACCAGACTCAACGGACGTCGACATCTTCAATATGAGCTACGGTTCCACGAGCTGGCGCGAACCCAATGAGGATACGTATCGGTTGTTTGAAGTTGGGACGTCTGAATTACGCGACGAGAAAGGCGCGATTTACGTAAAGTCTGCTGGAAACGGCTGGCGTGGCTGTGACACGATATTTCATCCGATTCATCGGGAAATCGGTTGCACCAGTACAGCCTCAGACTACAAGCACCGGATCCCGTATCTGTTGACTGTCGGCGCACTTGATGCCGATGGCAGACCGGCGCCGTATTCAAGTAGCGGCTCGAATATTTGGATCTCGGCACCGGCAGGATGGTGGGGTCGCAATCAACCTGCGCTTCTGACAACCGATCAAATCGGCGAAGAACGAGGGTATCACCTATACGGATCGTACGGGCTACGCCCCGAAAACCAGCATTCGGGCGGAGACTATATCAGCACGTTCAATGGGACATCGGGCGCGGCGGGGATCGTCTCTGGTGTTGTTGCTTTATTACTCGAAGAGCAACCGGACTTGACGTGGCGCGATGTTAAGCATGTACTGGCTTCCACTGCCCGCGAATCGTATGTCGATACGCGAAGAATCCGTGTTGTGCTTGGCGATGAGGCATACACGCTACTTAATGCGTGGCAACTGAACGACGCTGGCTACGCGTATCACAATCGGTACGGATTCGGTGCCGTGGATGTGGATCGCGCGATGGAATTCTTGGCTACCTATAAACCGAATTCGTTAGGTGAATTTCGTAAAACCGAGTGGCTCACAATGGAACTCTCAGATAAATTAGAGATTCCAGATGGTGACGGGACTGGAACGACCATTGAGATGGCTGTCGAGTCTCCTCGCAGCGCAGAGATGTCACTCGAAGCGGAATTGGAAGCGTTTGCTGCCTCGAATATTGAAATGGTCCAGGTGCAGATTGAACTCGAACATGAAGATGTCAGTCACCTGGGGGTAACGCTGATCTCGCCGTCCGGGATGGAGAGTATCGTAAATCCAGTCTTTAACGATGCGCTGCCTCGCGATCCATCCGAGGTTAAGACGTTTTTATTCGCTTCAAATGCTTTTTATGGTGAATCACCCGTCGGTAATTGGAAAATCAAGATCGTCGACGCGATGGCAGGCGAGACTGGTACACTGAATGACATTCAACTAAGGATTTATTACGGCTCACACCCCTAGTCTGAACTCATTGCATTTCAGTCTCACAGTAAAGATCAGGTCATGTCGTTTACTGAGGACGCCGAATTTTGGTGTTACCTTTACCTATGTAGCCGTTAGGCCGGATACCAACTTAAAATTGATTCGTTGTCCAGACCGTGGAATGTCTGCGCTTGAGCGACATCGACGAATACCCGCAGAATAAGGCGAACACCGACGGCCAAGCGAGTAATGGCGCGTCGGTCGCTACGATGCGACCTCTCCCATTCGGATTTGCACGCCGTTTTGGTGTATTGATAGATTATCAAAACGGGATACCTGTTGTCGTTCATAAACCACCACTCGAATTGTCGGTGGTCGCTGAAGTACAGCGCTTCCTGCGAACTACGGCGCAATTTCAAGCAGTAAGCAATGACGAATTCGACGTACTTCTTTCGACGACATACGCCGATCTGAATTCCGACACGCGTCAGATCGTGGAGGACTTAGGTGAAGAGATCGATCTGGCAACACTTGCTGAATCCCTGCCGGATGAAAGCGATCTTTTAGAACAAGAAGGCGATGCTCCTGTCATCCGCCTTATCAATGCATTAATAGCGGAAGCGCTCCGAGAGAATGCTTCCGACATCCACATCGAGACATTTGAAACGAGCGTTCGCGTCCGTTTTCGAATCGACGGCGTACTTCGTGAAGTAGGGACGCCAAAGCGCGCGCTCGCGCCCCTTATCGTGTCGCGTATCAAAGTCATGTCGAAACTTGACATTGCTGAACGCCGAGTACCACAAGACGGTAGAACGACCGTCAGGATCGGCGGGCGCGAACTCGATGTTCGTGTCTCGGTCATGCCGACCGGGAGCGGCGAACGTGTCGTATTGCGTCTCCTGGACAAGCAATCTGACCGGCTCACGCTCCCAGCGCTCGGAATGGACGAATTGACGTTGACGGGTGTGCGTGAACTCATGCGTGCACCGCATGGGATCTTTCTGGTAACCGGTCCGACAGGTAGTGGTAAGACGACGACCTTGTACGCGTCGCTTTCCGAATTGGACACGGACGTGCTCAACGTCCTTACCGTCGAGGATCCAATTGAGTACAACCTTCATGGCATTGGTCAAACCCAAGTCAACACGAAAACTGGGATGACCTTCGCTGCTGGCTTAAGAGCAATGCTGCGGCAGGATCCGGATATCGTGATGGTAGGTGAGATTCGCGATTTCGAGACGGCGGAGATTGCGATTAGGGCGAGTTTGACGGGTCATTTGGTGCTTTCGACGTTACACACGAACACGGCGATAGGCGCGGTCACGCGGCTTATCGACATGGGTTTGCAGTCCTATCTGCTATCCTCAAGTCTGATTGGAGTGCTAGCTCAACGCCTCGTGCGCGTACTTTGCACCTCGTGTCGCGAACTAGGCGAGCCGGATGCGGCTGAAGCGAACTTTCTTGGGATCGATCAGAGCCACCACATCTACCATGCAGTTGGCTGCGAAGTGTGTCATGGCACCGGATTCCAAGGGCGAACAGGAATCTACGAACTAATCAAGGTAGATAACGAACTGCGCGAGACCATCCACGAGCATTCTTCGGAACAGCTGTTGAAGCAAGCCGTGGTGAGTAAATCTGGCAGCATTCGCGAGGATGGTCGTCGTAAAGTGCTGAACGGCATCACTACAGTTCAGGAAGTACTCCGCGTCACGCTGGACGACTGATCTTGACAGCATTTGAATACGTCGCGCTCAACGACCAAGGAAGCGCGAAGAAAGGCATCCTTGAAGGCGACAGTAGTCGCCATGTACGCCAACTACTCCGTGAACGCGGTTTGACCCCGGTTGAAGTCACGGTTACGCGAGCAAACGTCCACGGCAGTAATTGGCTTCAGTGGTGGCGTCGAATTCCGCCGATGGAACTCGCGTTGATCACCCGGCAGGTGGCTACGATGGTTGGCGCGGGTTTGGCGATCGAAGAAGCCATCCAAGCAGTCGCGCAACAATCGAGCAGTCGGAAAGCGACCTCGGTGCTCATGACGGTTCGCGGCAACGTGATGCAAGGACAGTCACTCAGTGCCTCACTTGGAGAATTTCCCCAGACTTTCTCATCGATGTTTCGTGCGACGGTCGCGGCCGGTGAGCAATCTGGATTTCTCGACACCGTACTCGAAAACCTCGCCGACTATCTCGAGCGTTCCTACGAAACGCGACGCAATGTTGAGATGGCGCTTTACTACCCCGTGATATTGCTCGTTTGTGCAATAGCGATTGTGGTGTTAGTGATGACCTATGTAATCCCCGACATCGTCGAAGTCTTCGACACGTCAGGGGCAACGCTACCCGCGATCACGAGTGCGTTAATCGCAACTAGTGACTTGCTCCGAGCATATGGATGGATGATCGTAATAGGTATCGCCGCGGCGTTCATTGTTTTCAATCTCGCACTACGACAAGTCACATTTCGACTGGCGTGGGATCGTTTCAAACTCGGTGTGCCTGTGCTTAGGTGGCTGGTGAGGTCGACGAGCGCGTCTCGCTATGCGAGTACGCTCGCGATCTTGGGAAAAAGTGGCGTACCGCTCGTTGAAGCGATGCGGATCGCATCGGAGGTCGTTTCGAATGTTTGGATAAATACGAGACTGAGCGAAGCAGTTGCTAAAGTAAGTGAAGGTTCATCGCTTCGAAACGCGCTTGAAGCGACAGGGAACTTCCCACCTATTTTTCTCCACATGATTGCGAGCGGCGAATCGAGTGGGACGTTAGATGAACTCATGGCGAAGGCTGCAGACTTCCAACAGCGCGAACTTGAAAGACGAGTCGAAACTCTCGTGCAACTCTTCCGCCCGATGATGTTGCTCGTCATGGCGGGCGTGGTGCTATTGATCATGCTGGCCATGCTGCTGCCGATTCTCAACATGAATGCCTTGGTGCTATAACGTGGATATACAAACAATCCGACGAGCGCGTGAACGTGGATTCACGCTTCTCGAAATCATGGTAGTTGTGATCATCATTGGGGTGTTAGCGGTAATCGTGGTTCAGAACGTATTGCCTCAAGCGGATAAGGCACGAATCACCGCGACGAAAGCGGACATCCGTACGTTAGCTGCAGCCCTTGACACGTACCGACTGGATAACAGCTTTTACCCGTCGACTAACCAAGGACTTGAAGCGTTAGTTGCACAACCCAGCGGCACGCCCGAGGCACGTAACTGGGGACCTGAGCCTTACATGCGAAAGTTGCCAACCGACCCTTGGGGAAACACCTACGTCTACACGAACGATGGCTTTGTGTTCGAGATTGTGTCTTTTGGCGCTGACGGTGAAGAAGGTGGCGACGGTGTCTCGGCGGATATCAAGTTCTCTGATCTGTAAGCGCCGAGCTGGTTAGCTCGACCGTTATGCGACGAAGTCGGCGAAATAACGTTATTCGGCGAGCAGGCTTTTCGTTACTCGAACTTCTCACCGTGTTAATCATCATCGGAGTGCTCGCTGGCGCTGTTGTGCTTAGCTATACCGGCGCGACGGAAACCCGTACGCTTCATACTCATGCCGAAAGATTCATGTTCACGGTGGAACTAGCACGTCAGCAGTCGACACTCACCAATGAGATCTGGGGCGTGAGATTGCGTTCGGATTCGTATGAATTTATGCGCATTCTCGATGATGATGAATGGCACGTCGTCGCTGAATCACCGTTTCAATTCACGTCCGTAGGTACTGATTACGCCATTCGAAGCAGATTGCTTGGTAAGTCGCAAAGTGCGCGATCCTTCGCATCACAAAAGTTCGTGCCAGACATTGCAATCTACCCGAGCGGTGAAATCAGTCCGTTCGAAATGACGTTGACACATCTAATCACTCAAATGGAACGCTACGTGATTAGTGATGGCATACAACGAGCCGTGGTGTCTGACGAGCCCTACCGACCGGTTGCCAAAACCGATGAAAGTTAGGCGTCACGGTCGCTCAAGCGGCTTCACCTTGCTCGAGATGATGGTGGCAATCGGCATCCTTGCGGTAGCGTCAGCGGCTGTGTTCTTCAGTAACTCTGAAGCTTTGCAGGCGCAGGCGCGTCTCGAGGAGCAGACAGTAGCGCAATGGGTTCTTGCGAATCAGATTGCCTTCTATCGTCTTGCGCAAGAGATGGATACGAGTGCACTCCACGCGACTGCAAACGCATCACTTAGTCCTCAACAGATGAGTGTTGCAGGCTACGAACTCGAAGTAACAGCGACCGTATTGCCTTCGGACTTCGTTGGAGTTCGCCATATCCGTTGGGAGGTCTACCGGATTATCGATCGCGATCGGATCGGGCCTATTCGTACTCTCACGGCATGGGTTCGCGATCAGAAATGAGACTTCGTGGCTTCACGCTCCTCGAAATGATCGTGACAGTATTCATCTTCGGCATAGTTGGTGTGGTTGCAGTGCAGCTGCTTGCACAATCGGTGCGAACTACGGAGAAAGTCATCCATCGAAGCGCAGTACTCGGTGAGTGGCATCGTGCGATGAACATCCTCGAGCAAGATGTGGTGCAGGTGAACCACCGTGAAGTACGTGACGAACACGGGGACTATCAACCTGGCGTGCTAGTCGATGCGTCAGGTCAGATTGAATTTACTCGAAACGGGTGGCGGAATATTCTCGGCCATCAGCGATCTGAACAACAACGCGTCGCGTATTTTCTGCATGAAAACCAGCTTTTTCGCCGCTATTGGGATGTGCTTGATCGCGCGCAAGACTCAGAACCGATCGATCAGTTACTCCTGCAGAACGTCTACTCGGTCGAATTCGAAATGATCGACCGCACGGGGCGGGAACACTATTTCTGGCCGCCGAGTTCGTATACCGATTCGACTGAAACCTACAGTCCGTTGGTCGGTATCCGTGTGACGTTGGAATTGGCTGAACTGGGAACTATCACGCATCTTTGGTTAGTGCCTGAAAATCTGCGAAATTCAAGCGCGAGTGAGGCGATTGAATCATGATGCGGACAAATCGTGGTGTTGCACTGATTAGCATTTTGATGGTTGTCGTTTTGTTTAGTGCGCTGGCATTCCAACTCTATTCGCACCAAACCATGGTTACTGCGCAGACGCGTGTCGGATTGACGGCGAACCAGGCGCGACATTCATTAATGGCTAGTGAAGCGCTGGCACAAGAACTTTTGTACCAAGATTGGATCGATGAGGATGGCCGAGTCCGTGACGACATGGTTGAACCTTGGGCACAGTCGCTCTTGCCAATCAACACAGTGTCAGGGTCAGTGCGCGTACAGATCGTTGACCTAAGTGGCCGATTGAACTTGAATTCACTCGTCTCAGAGAGTAGCGAGGTGTCCACTTCCGCGTTCAGTTACATTCTGAATCGCATCGGGATCAGTGTGGAACTTACGCCTGTCTGGCGAGATTGGATTGACGCTGACGATCAACGCTTCTTTGTCGAGGGCTACCAAGGACGGGAAGAGTTGGATTGGCTGAGCAATGCGACACCATTCCGCACTCCCAATCGACTAGCAGGTCATTTAAGCGAACTTAAGATCTTAGCCCCCTTTGCATCCGATGTCTATACAGAATTGACACACCTTGTAACGGTGTTGCCGACGAGAACGTTGAAGGTCAACGTAAATACCGCGCATCCTGAAGTGCTGAATTCACTGCTACCTCCTACCAGCTCGAAGATGTCTTCTCGCGCCGGTGTTCGAAACTTTGGCTCGGTCGAAGCATTCATTGACCTGAACAATGACTTTTCAGCCGTGATCGATCACCTAAGCGTCAGGAGCGATTTTTTTGAGGTGCGCGCAACGTTGGAAGGTGCGGATTTGCGTATGGACATGACAAGCCAGATATATCGCGATCCGAGATCGGGTGAGTGTCGGGTCTACGCTCGCGATTTCGCAACGCGGCACGTTTGGTCGACTTAGTACGAGTTCTGACCAATGGCTACGCTGTATATAGAGCTCATCGATATCGACTCGGAATTGCCTGTGCGTTGGTGGTTGTGTGACGACTCGTCCATTGCGGCCGCGGGTTCCGATCCCCTTGATGAAATCGCCAATTTAGATCCTGGCAAAGCGCAAAATAAGCTCGATACCGTCGTGCTCATTCCGGATCGTGAGATTCTGTATGTGCACGTCGACGTTCCTGGACGCAGCCAAGCTCGAGTCCGTCAAGCGGCACCGTTTGCAGTCGAACCGCACCTAACGGAAGAGATCGACGAAGTCCACATTGCGCTATGTGATTTCAAGCGCGGCGAATCCGTGCCATGCCTGGTCATAAATCGAGCTCGTTTTGAATCATTTTTGGCGACAATCGACGCGGCGGGTATTCGAGCAAACGTAATCACGACGCCGGGGATGTTGGCAGATTCAACGGCTGACATTCATCTGATTGAGGCGGGTTCGAATATCACGGTTCGCACGACTGATCAACTTGCAGTGGTTGCCGCCGACACACTCGCCACAACACTATCCGCAAAACTTGCGGATGAACAAGAGCATGTTCGTCTCACATGTGTTGGAACCGACGCTATCGAATCGGTTACTCGTCAGTCAGTTAGCCACATGAATGCGGAGGATGTTGGGATTCAATTGATCTCCTTTGAGTCGTTACTTCTAGGAGTGAACGCACCACTAGCTATTCCGAATTTACAACAGGGTTCATACGCGATCGTGGATAGCGGAGCGACTATCAAACAGATCCTCAACAAGACCGCGCTGGCAACAGCAGCGAGTGTGATCATCGTCTCAGCGATCTTTCTAGTACAAGGTGTTTGGGCGGACGTCCAGACCGAGAGACTGCGTGAAGACGCACTAGACATCTATGAGTCCGTATACAACACGCGCGATGTGGCTGGTAATCCAGTGTTTCGCATGCAGGAGCAAATGGGGACACGCATCGACGAACAAAGTACGTGGCTGAATTTACTAGAAGGTGTCGTCGGAGCGACGTCAGGAGTTGAAATCAAGAATCTTGATTTCAATGAAGTTCAGAGCAAGATGTCGATCACGTTCTACGCGGATAGTTATCAGGAGTTCGAAGCGATTCGCACTCGAATCGAGGAAATGGGTTTGAGTGTGGAGGTAAACGTGGCTGAACAGCAACAGAACCGGGTTTGGGCAAGAATCACGCTCGCTGCGACATGAGCCGTCTACTCACGTGGTTTCCGTCAATCGCGCCGCTTCAACGACGCTTTGCCGCCGCGAGTTCGCGCGAGCGAGTGTTGATTGTCGTGAGCGCCTATCTTCTAGCTGGAGTATTCCTCTACTACGCGGTTCTCAATCCGGCGATGGACTATCGTAGTGAACAACTACGCGCTCAAGTTGCTGCTGCGAATGGATTGAGCTGGATGATCGCGAATCAGACGGAAGCCAGACAGCGAGGAGGCGATCTCGAACCAACTCGCGGCGAGAGTAAGTTGACCGTGATCTCCAGTAGTGCAGAACTGCATAACTTAATGATTAAGCGAGTGCAACCTGCTGAGAACCGAATAAACGTCGAACTTTCTACTCAGGAATATTCTGCAGTGATCAAGTGGTTGATTGCGCTTGAAACCGACCACGACATGACGATTGTCGATGTTCGACTCGAGAAGGTGGATGAAGGGATCGTCGACAGTCGAATAACGTTGCGCTAAAGCCAACACGTAAACGAAATGACGCTTAGTTCATCATTTCAATTGCTTGTTGCCTCACAGCTTCTTCGATTTCCCACATGATCGCGCGATTCAGATGGAATGAAGCGCGGTTGTTATTCCCGATCTGCTTGTATGCATCACCTAGAAACAGGTTTATCCGAGCGTTCCACGGTAGGCGTTCGTATGCAACTTTTAGGTAATTAAGCCCGTCGCCAGCGCGCGCGGATCGCAGCAGCGACACGCCGAGTCCAAATGCGGCATCCACACGTAATGGATCCCCATTTAGTGCATGCCTGTAGTGCTGAGTTGCGATGCGGCGGAGGTTGTTACATTCCTCGGTTAAGACATCTAGACAGTTGTAACTTAGCAGGTCTCCCATGCGTACGTGAGCGTCTACGTTGCTAGGATCAAGTTCAAGTGCTCGCAACGTGCGTTCATAGGGTGTCTTGGAATCGTAACTAGGCAAGTACGACCACAGCACCTGAAACATAGGATGGTTGGCATCGATCTTCATCCCGCGGTCGATATGGAGAAGTGCGCGTTCTGGATTGTTACGTACCAGTATGCTCGCAAGCAGAATTCTGGCGTCCAATTCGCTCATGCAACTCGGTTCGCTTATCGCTGAGGGCGCATTTGTGTCAATGTCAATCCGATAGCTCAATGGACGAGTCTTGCGGAAGTGGTCGATGAGTTTTCGCATGAACTGTTCTGGCTCAACCCCTGCTGTCCTTGGCAGCAGCTCGCTTGCTCGTGCGCCATTGCTGATGTCAAGTAAGATCGCGTTGACCTTCTCACGCATCGGATTGCCGGATTCATCGACACCGTGGTGAAGGAAGTGCGTCACGGCGTGGGCAAACTCGTAATGGGCTGCGTAGTCATGCTCGTGCCAGTCCAATCTAGGAACGCCGTCGAGTATGGTGCGCCATTTCGGCTCATTGCGTCGAATGGCCCTGATCATGCGTCTGTGCGGAACCTCACCGATCGTCGCTCGGTCACTGGCGACTTTAAACGTCCCTAGGTACTGGGCGAACCCTTCCTCATACCACATCGGGATGAAATAGTCGTATCGACTGCGTGAAATGTAATGGGTGTATTCGTGATAGGCGACTTGATTAGGGTGGGTTGTATGCACGGCCAACCCGAACGCAAGAACGTGCTGACGCATCGAAGGCTGCATAAAACCGATGAATGCGTCGGATTGGAACTCCGCGACGAACGAATCAATGTCTTCGAATGCGACGATTTTTAAGCGGGATCGTTTTGGGAATTCGCCGGGGACCAGATCGACGGCGATCGAATGCAACGCTTGTAGTGAACTTGCAAGTGATACCATCTGACGCTTAGGCATCGCGGAGTACATTTCGAACTCCGCCGTGCGCAGTTCACACCACTCCGGCATGATAGGTTTTGCGCCTAAGGGGGATACGAATGCGACACAACATACGAATAACACCGAGCGTATGGTGGTGTTGCGCGATTTTTGCGACATGCGCTTTAGCTCAAGATTCAACCGACAGTGAAGGGAATTCATGGTTACCGACTCGATGCGTTCCGCTCGAGACGATAGGTTTCCACGATGAACCCGAAGCCGAAGGGGATTCCGTTGAGGTATTCAGTCCAGCCAAATTCAAATCCACCACGTTTACATTGCGGGAGAACAAGACGCTCGCTAACTTGCTTGATGATGCAGATGATGTAAATCTCTTTCTCACGATGCAAATGGAAGAAACCAATGAACTGTTCGAGTTCTCGTGTAAAAACGTACTCGGCGCGAATCGCGAAGAAGGTTTTAGCTGTGTGAACACGCCGCCGTCAGATATTTTGATGTTAAATCCCAAGTCGCTGCGATTCAGTCGAGCTGCAATCGGAAGTTGGACGTTTCAGAGTGAAACGAGTCTTCGTGCCGGTAGCTCGCTCTTTGTGGAAATGGGTCAGTGCTACTCGCTGGAAGTCGAATCGGACTCTAACTGAGAGATTTCATCCAAGATCGACTCGACATCCTCATCTTTCTCGTCATCCGGGATCGCCAGTAGTTCCTTCTTACTGGTGATCTCGATGGTTTCAAGCAGTTCGAGCTTCTCTTGCACGGTAAGCGTGTGAGTAACAACGGTCGCTGGATCGTTAGCAACGAGCGCCGTTGTGACGAATGAAGCGACGAAAAACGCGAAGGTGCGAAGTAATTTTCGAGACATGACATTGATCCAACAGAACCTCTGCAAAGCATATACGAAATTAGGAATCCGCTAAGATCTTGCGAGACAGCAAGTCTCGCAGAACACACTTTAGTAGTAACCGACGAATGGATAAACCGAATGCACTAATCGCGCTTGGGAACTCGTTCTTACGATCGATTCACCGAGAGGTATGGTCGCTGTAGAGTGGATTGCTGTACATGCAACTCTTGCACAGTTTCGTGTTAGATCGCGGCGCAGGTGAAGGATCACGAATCGCGCAGAAAATGTCAGCGTGAAGAATTAAGAGGTGGTCGTCAACGACATAATGGTCGACAAACCCATGACATCAATCTGATCTGTTAACGGATAATCTATCTCGCCAGGATGAATCACTGTGAGACGATCTAGTCTTAGTTCCTCTATTGCGGTATACATCGAACGTGTGGCCCTTGGCGTCGATGAATACTTGAATTCAAACCCTTCACGCTCGTTTCCCTTAACAACCAGCAAATCTATCTCCGATCCTGAGTGCAATCTCCAGAAATAGGCTTGGCCGACATCAAGGTCGAGCTTTCGTATTGTTTGCTCAAGTGCGAATCCTTCCCACGAAGCACCCAGTCTCGGATAGCTTTCTAAAGATACTAAATCAGAAAGATTGAGTAGGTAGTGCAAGATGCCTGAATCTCGTAAATAGATCTTTGGAGCCTTTACTTGACGTCTCGAAACATTCTCAAACCAAGGTGCGAGTTTACGTACGACGAATGTGGACTCCAAAATATCGACATACCGACGAACAGTCGGTGAAGTGACACCCAGACTACGCGACAGATCAGAGTAATTCAGAACGTTGCCGTGACAATGAGCCAGCATGGTCCACAGTTGTCGGAGCATCACCGTCGATAAGTCGATACCCAACATCGGAAGATCTCGCTCCAGAAAGGTTGACACGTAGTTCTTTCGCCAGCTGAAGCTATCACCTAGTGAGTTCGCGAGGAATGAAGGTGGGTATCCACCTTTGAGCCATAGTGCTTTATGGTTGGAGACTTCGAAATTGGAAAACGGTGTCAGCTCAAGGTACGCGATCCTACCAGCAAGCGACTCCGAAGATTGGCGAATCAGCTGAGGTGAAGCACTGCCGAGTACCAGTACTTTGATAGTAGACTGGGGTCGGTCCACCAATACACGAAGAATCGGGAATATTTCAGGAAGTCGTTGGATCTCATCAAGGACAATCAATCCTGACAATTGGTCAAGTGCTAATCGTGCATCGCTTAATCGGTTTAGGTCTAGTGGATCCTCTAGGTCAAAGTGGTGTACCTCCCCATTAAACTTGGCGGAAAATTCTCTGGCAAGCGTAGTCTTTCCGCATTGCCGTGGTCCTAGCAGTCCCACAACTGTATGTGATCGAAAGAGTGACTGAATTTGAGCAAGATAGTGATTGCGTTCGATAAAAACCA
Source organism: Pseudomonadales bacterium (assembly GCA_021295855.1). GTDB lineage: Bacteria > Pseudomonadota > Gammaproteobacteria > Pseudomonadales > Azotimanducaceae > Bin55. The sequence goes on from JAGWBO010000001.1 coordinate 46,832, forward strand.
TGATATATTAAAGTGACAATTTAAATATTCCATCTATTGTAGTAAACAGGACAGCAAATCGCATGGGCTACCTCAGTTATTTCGATACGATATCGTGCTGAGTTTCTAGTATGGAATACTCAAACTTTAGTTTCAGCACGTTTGTAATCAATTTGACTACCGCACCGCCATCAGCAAAACTAATCCATATAGCGAGCTGTGCCAAAAGAAGCGACGGCGGAGCAAGCCATGATCGCGAACTGAACGAGTATGTAAATGTGATTTTTCAAGTTGAAACGACGGTCAGTTCTGGACGGCTAAAGAATAGTTGGACCGGTCGCGCATAAAGCGGATGAATTTGGCGTGTGGCTGATTAGACAATAAACTACTAATTTAGTGATTTATTTAGTAAATATACCTAAATTTACTTGTATTTATGTCTAATTTGGTACGATATAACTGCTTTGTGTGTATAAAATTCGCCTATGATGCTTGCACGAGAAACACAACTCGCACCGGTTGCGCAGTTCAGCGTTAGTCAAAGATATGATCGTTACGTAGACGCCGATCATGAATCTTGGCGTTGTGCGATGCGTGCGCTTGCAAACGTGCTTGAATCAAGGTGTGCGGTTCCATACGTTAAAGCTCTTCGCGAGTGTGGGCTGAGTATGCTCCGTCTTCCAAAATTGTCAGAGATCAATCAAGCGCTGGAGCGCTTCGGCTGGCAGACAGTGATGGTAGATAGCTTCATTCCGCCACCGGCGTTCATGGCGCTGCAAGCGGAACGGATACTGCCGATCACGCGTTTTGTGCGCGCGCATTCGCAATTGGGGTATACCCCTATCCCTGATATCATCCACGAAGCGGCTGGGCACCTGCCGATGCTGGTCGATAGTGATTACCGGTGTTTTCTACAGCGATTTGGCGAGATAGGGAAGAACCTTAAATACTCGGACTTGGATGAACAGGTCTACCTCGCTCAGAAACGGTACGCCGAATATGCGGGATTGCATCGAAACGAAATCTCGACGCTAAACTCGCTACGAAGCGAGCTCGAAGACCTACGTCGACGACAGAAGGATGCGCTTACACCTGCTTGCCTGTTGTCACGGTTCCACTGGTGGACGGTGGAGTATGGATTGGTGGGTGAAGATGCGAAGCTATTTGGAGCTGGACTGCTCTCGTCGTCTACTGAAGCGTTGGCTACAGACGAAACCCCACAGCGACGCCTGTCGTTAGAGTGCCTGGAATTTGACTACGAGATTTCGAGAATGCAACCGCAGCTCTTTGTTGCTGATGATTGGAGTCATCTGAACGATCAGCTCACTCGAGTTTTAGCGCACATCTCCTAATCGTCTGACGGCTCCCGCACCACGACGCGTGTGCGAGTTTCCGCAAACACATGCTTAGGCATGATCGAGTGGACGTGCCCACAGGCATCGCAGTAGACGATAAAGAACCAGGGTTCTTTTGATTGACTTGACTGTTTGCTTCGCTTGCTGGCAAATCGCTCAATGCCCTCAACGCCGCATTTCGGGCATTTAGGCTCGCTTTCAGGCATTTTCTGGTCTTACCAAGTCGAGCTGTTGGTCCATTATTAAAGCAGGGTCGTTCGCACTGGGTCTACCAACGACTTTCGCGGGTACTCCGGCAACCGTGACGTGTGGTGGTACATCTTCCAGGACCACACTCCCAGCACCAACTTTTGAGCCTTCGCCCACCGTGATGTTGCCAATGATTTTGCAGCCTGCACCTAATAGAACGCCGCGGTGAATCTTGGGATGTCGATCTCCTGAGTCCTTGCCTGTACCGCCAAGCGTCACCGAATGAAGCATGGATACGTCGTTTTCGATGACCGCGGTTTCGCCCACGACAATCCCAGTCGCGTGATCCAGCATGATGCCGCGACCGATATCAGCGGCAGGATGAATATCCACGCCCAAACCAATACTGATTTGCCCTTGAAAAAACTGAGCGAGTGTGGTGCGATTGTGTTGCCACAACCAGTGGCTTATTCGATACGCTTGTAGCGCATGAAATCCTTTGAAAAACAGGAATGGCGTTGTCAGGTCGGAACATGCTGGATCGCGATCAAAGGTTGCCAGTATGTCTGAACATGCGGACTCAAGAATGGACTCGTCACTGGTACACGCTTCATCGATCACATCTCGAATCAACATGGTCGGCAGCATCGGATTGTCGAGTTTGCTTGCCAATCTGAAGCTGAGAGCCTTGCCGAAGCTGTCGTGATTTAGAACCGTCGCATGAAAATAACTACCTAAAATGGGTTCCTCCACGACTTTGGCTTCTGCTTCGCGACGCATGCGGCGCCAAATGTCTTCTCTAGTGTCCTGAACGTTCACGCGAAGTGTCATGAAAGAATGTCTGCAAATTTTGCACTCTGGCATGTGCCGATGCGTGAGATTAGTACATACTCTAGCGTTTTAGTTTGACTACTTCAACGTTTTCCCGCGTCGGCATCATCGGTCGACAGGGCAATCCGCTCATTAACGACTCCTTAGAGGCTGTTCATGCTGCACTTCGACGTGAAAAGTGCGAAGTTCTCGTCGAAGCGGAATCCGCGTCGATGCTACGTGACTACGACATTCATTCCGTTTCACGAGAAGAAATTCGATCGTGTGATCTGATCGTTGTCGTTGGCGGTGATGGCAGCATCCTAGGTGTCGCACGCGACTTCGCTCAGTCACAGATTCCGGTAGTAGGCGTAAATCGTGGTAGCTTGGGTTTTCTCGCTGACATTTCGCCGGACGAAATCGAGAAACAGCTACATCGCGTACTCAATGGGGACTGCCGTTTTGAAGAGCACTTCCTGATACAGCAGACCGTGCATCGCGGGAGCGATATCGCGCACGAGTCTTCCGCACTCAATGATGTCGTCGTAAGCTCGGGCTCGCTATCGAGAATGATGGAATTTCGATTGTCGATTGACGATGAATTTGTTTACGAGCAACGGTCGGACGGGCTGTTAGTTTCGAGTCCAACCGGATCTACGGCATATTCGTTGTCTGCGGGTGGTCCGATCATGCATCCCCGCTTGGACGCGATTGCGATCATTCCGATGTATCCACATACGCTTACGTCTCGACCGATCGTGGTACCTGGCAACTTCAAGTTACGCATTGAGGTCGGACACGAAACACGTGGAGCGCGTACCAGCTCAGATTCGCAAGTCGATTTTGAATTAGCGCCTGACGATATTGTCGAAATCAGTAAACACGAACACGTGTTACGGTTGATCCATCTATCGACGCATAGCTTTTACGAGGCTTGCCGAAGCAAGTTGGATTGGGGTTCGAGGCTAGGCTTACGCACCGATTAGGTGTGAAGTTGCTGCGGCGTATCCACGTCTCGCACGATTGCCTCGTCAGCTAGTTCAAGAACTATCAATTTGTCTCTGTGGCGTTGAAGAACTTCCTTCGCCCCTGCATCGCCGCTCAATGACTTTAGTTCGTCCAGGAAATTTGCCGTAAATCCCACCGGGTGTCCTGCTTGGCCTCGGAAGGAGGGCCGAACGATCGCATCCTTTTGTGACTGAATGCAAGTCGCTATTGCGTCTACCGTTTCAGCGCGTATCCAAGGCATATCGGCTAATCCCACAAGAAACCAGCTCATTTGCGCTAATTGAGTCGCAGCAGCAGCCAAGCTGTGACCCATTCCAAGGTATGCGTCCGGTGCTTCTATAACGTCCACTTGAGTTGGTAGCACCGCTTGCACTGGATCATGGGGTCTGACGACAACATGAACGCTTTGAATGTTGGCGAGATAGGGCTCTAATGCCTTGACGATCATCGGTTGACCGTCGATTTCCGCAAGTCGCTTGTCTGCGCCGAACCTGTCTGAACTGCCGGCAGCGAGTATCAGTGCCGCGCCTACCAGCATCACGGTTTGCTTGCGCTAAATTGCGGCGGCGAGAGCTTGCTCGGCGTGTGAATGGGACGCGTTCTTAGCTAGTTTCGCTCGCTCAGCGATCACTTCCGCAAGAATTGAAACTGCGATCTCGGGTGGAGTCTTGCTGCCGATCTGAACGCCGATGGGTGCATGCAGCCGCGATAGAGCAGACTCATTAACGTCTAATGCGAGCAGGCGTTCGCGTCGTTTCTCGGAAGTCCGCGAAGATCCCATCGCACCGATGTAGTAAGCATCCGTTTCGAATGCCTCGATGAGACCCATATCGTCTATCCGGGGGTCATGAGTGAGTGCGATGATGGCCGTTTGTGCATCGTTCGCTCGCTCTCGAATCACGTCATCAGGGAAGTCGCAGATCTTCTCAATACCCGCGACGTCTAGTTCATCGAGCATCTCTTGCCGAGGATCGCAGACTGTAACTTGATACTCGAGCATGATCGCAAGTTCAGAGACATACTGTGTAACCATGCTTGCACCAATGACGAATAGTTGGTGACTAGGTCCATGTACTTGGCGCAGTACACGCGAATCGTAGTCGTACGAAAAAGGCACGAAGGTGTCCGTTTCCTGAATGCGACGTTGTGAAGTCTCGACGTTTAAAACACGTTGGATCAACTTCCTTTGCTGCAATCTAGAAGTGAGCAATTCGAAGTCTTGAATGGCCTGTTTATCGCTCTGAAGCGGTTCGATGACGATGTCAAGGTGACCGCCACAGGGGAGACCAAGCTGTTCCGCCTCCTCGTCGGATGCCCCATACCGAAAGAACTGTGGATGCGACTCGGCGAGGATACCGTTTTTGAGTTTTTCGACCAGATCTTCTTCAACGCAGCCACCAGACAACGATCCAACGATGTGACCGTCTTCACTGCAGACCATCATTGATCCTTCTGGCCGCGGCGATGAGCCGTAGGTCGCTACGACGGTTGACAACCAGCATTTGCCTCCAGAACGGAGCCAATCGTAGGTTTGCCCGATGACTTGGTGGTTGGCTGCTTTCATCGTAGAAGGATTCGCAATGATTAATTGATTATAAAAAGGGCGATGGCGAATACGTTGTGCGAGAATTAACTCAGAACCGCCTGAAGATCGAATTGTTGAGGACCTGATTCGCAATTATCCGCAATAGAATCAATAACTTGTTGAATAGAGTTAAAGTCAAACTCAAGCTCGCCAATCGCACCACCGTAGACCAACTTGTCTAATTTGGTCAGTATTCCGCGTCCTTCCGAAGATGCGAGAAATAATCGCCTCGCAGTTACCAGATCGGAATCGAAATGGTGTGCGACTGTGTGCAATATCGCATGCCGTAGTGTACTAGCATCACCGTGTCTAAACGCATTTCGGATTCGCCCAAAGTCGACACCAGACGACTCTCCTCTTAGTCCAAAGCGGGGAATGCGCCGCTTGTTTTTGAGGTATATCAACGCAAGTGCAAGGGTCCATCCAACAATGGCAACGATGGACATGAGATAGAACCACAGATTCGGACCATCAGCACTTGGCGACAACTCATTTGGTTGTTGAGCCGAACTCTGGTCGTAGTCCTGCGGCGAGCGCGTGACATTCGGGTTAGCTGCGGGATCCGGCACATTGAACGATGCGGCTGGTAACGTGGTGACCTTGAGTTCCTTGGCTTCGGTATCCCACCACGTTAATCGATATTCAGGCAATGAGACGAAGCCTGGTTCAACCGGTACTAGGTTGAATGAGCGCGATTGTGTCCCCCAAACTCTATCGCCGTCTAGGATCGAGTCGACCACCGCTTGTTCTGGGTAGACGCGAAGGCCCTCGATTGACTCAAGTTCCAAGGGCAGCAACGCGGACTGGTAGCTATCACGAGCGCGTACTGTGATAGAACGGGTTAAGGCATCTCCTAGGTTGAGCGTCTCCGTGTCTGCCGGTTCAAACGACTGCGTAAGTTCAATTTTTGACGCAGGAAACCAAGGTTTGTCCTGTGGGAAATCGTCGGGAATCGGAAGAATGGAGATGAGCTTCTCTTCTGCGAAGATCGTCCTGATCTGGGGACGGAATTGATTGCCGTAGATTGCCACGCGAGCGTTTTCGCCTGGTACCTTCAGCGCACCGCTCTTTTCGGCGAATACGACATAGCGCCACTGCATCACGTAATACTGAACACCATCGCGAGTTTCACGCAATGTCTCTCGACTTCCAATCGGCAGTACGGTTGCATCGGCGATTTCTAGCTGCTTGTCTTGCGGCATCGATGGAATGCGGGCTTCAGCGGTGTAGAGCATGCGACGCGTCACGTAAATCGCGGCTTGAGGGTATTGTTTGTCGTGAGAAATAATCGTCTCGAAAAACGCAGTCTTGGAGATGAAATCTCTTTCACTGGCGGAGATTGGATTGACGCGTAATCGCAGAGCATTGGTTCGAGATGAACCCACGACGATTGGTGGAATATCGATCATTCCAGTGCGTTTCGGCATCAGCTCAAGTCGCCAGTTCTTCGTGCTTTCCATTCGACGATTGACGATGCGAATGTTCGACTCAGTTGAGACTTGTGATATCTCGAAATCTCGTTCAAGCGCGCTGAAGTCTGGATCGATGGTGTTTCGATTTCGATCGGTTACGGTGAGCGTGACTGACTCAAACTCCGACACGACATCTGCACTAAGTGTGGCAGTTGCCTGTCCATGCGCGTTCGCCGTGCAGAGTACTAAGAGTATCGCGACGCCGGCGTAAGCGCTAAAAGGCGCAAATCTTTTTATTGACCTCACCATGCCGGTCCAACGTCCTCTTGACTCAGTTCGCCGCGTTCGACTCGCGCGTTCGATTCGGCTTCGAATTTGCGACGCAATAAGCCGCTAGGATCATCGGGGATTCGACGTAGCCATCGTTCATGGATTTCGCGCAACTCACGTTCCTCGCTTGACTCTGCTACGTCCGCGGGTGATAGACCGTCCGATTGATCGTCGGACTCACTTTGTTCTTGAGCTTGTGCTTCAGCGGCTTCTGAGCGCTCAGTCTCTTGTTCTTGACTTTGACGAGATTCAGCTTCGTTAGCCTGCGCGAATTCGTCTTCTTGACCGCCTTCGTCCTGCGTCTGCGGATCCTCGGTGGTACTTGCCTGATTGTCTTGGGATTGCATCTGCGAGTCTGTACGCTCGCTCCCTTGTTGTTTTGACTCCTGTGGCTGCTGATCCTGACTTTGGTCAGATCCATTTTCTTGTTGTTGTTCCATGCCTTTAAGGAGCGCTTCGATAACGGCTTTATTGTGTCTCGCGTCTTCGTGTTCTGGATTCTGTTGGAGAACGGCTTCGTATGCCTGCAGAGCATCGCTGAACCGACCTTCCCAAGCCAGTGCATTGCCTTGGTTATAAGTAGACTCAAGCGAAGGATTGTCCGAAAACAACTCGCCAGCTTCTGCGTAGTCGCCATTTCGATATTTCGCCACCCCGCGCCACTGTGGGTCAGTGAAGAGTTCAGCTGCAACGTCGAAGTTACCGTCATCGTGAGCCTCTAACGCTTGCCGATCCCTAGGTACCCACAAATCTTGGAGCCAACCGGCTTCGGCGTGAACGCTGACTACGAGTAATACCGCTACGAGACCGCCGCGACGCATCGATAACGCGAGTAGTAGTGCGAGTGGCAAGACAAGGTAATAACCTAGATCATGCCAAACATCAAACGTCTGATTCTCGAGTAATTCGGTCGTGGTGACGGTTGATTCCGCCAAAATAAATTCAATGTCATTGTCAGTTGTTGTAATCGTCCTATATCGACCACCGGACACCATGGCGAAGTCACGAAGTAGCTCTTCATCAAGCACGACCCCCCGATTAGTTGAATCCAGCGCTTGCGTGGAACCAATGCCGAGGATCGAAATCGGATATCGACTGTCGGCAGTATCTCGTAAATCACCGAAGTTCGTAATACCGTCGGTTAACAAGATGATTCGACCGCGCTCTTGGCCCAATGAAATGAAAAGGTCATTTGCTAGTTTGATCGCGGCAGCAACATTGCTTCCTCGTACCGGCATCATCTCCGGATCGAGAGAAGGCAGCAAATTTAGGATATTGCTTTTGTCGCTCGTCAGCGGCGTGACCACATATGCGTCTCCAGCGAATACCACAAGCGCTGACAATCCCTCGTCACGATGGGCGAGAATGTCACTTACCTTGAACTTGGCTCGCTCGATCCTACTTGGTTGAAGATCGGTCGATGCCATGCTCAACGTTAGGTCAAGTACGATGACGATCGGGTCGTTTTTCGTCTCGACGGGTTGTGGTAACCGTTCGTACGTAGGACCCGCTAAGGCAAACGCGGCACAGATTACAACGAGTGGGGGGAGAGCCATCGCAATACGCACTCGACTCGAGGATTTTGCCTCAATTAAGGCGTCGAATAGCGTATCTGAAATGACCTTGTGCCAGTTATTTGCTCGAAATGCGACGCGAATTTGTGCCCACACCAATAGCGGCACGACAAGCAATAGAAGCAACCACCACGGCCGGATGAAGTGAAACTCCGTAATGGTCTCAAACATAGCGTCTTGTGTAAAGCAGCCAAGTCAGTGCAAACAAGGCTAAGGCGAGTGCAAGAGGGTAGTGGTAGAGCGAGCGCATAGGACGTACGGTCTGGCCTTCGTTTTCGATTGGCTCGAGTGCGTCAATCTCCTCATAGGTGGCTTGTAATGCATTTAAATCGTCAGCTTTGTAGTACCTTCCGCCTGTCTTCTCAGCGATCTCCATCAGAAGCTCTTCGTCGACAGCTTCGGATTGACGTTGGAATGCTGAAAAAAAGCCTAGACCCCCAGGTGGAGGAACGACACCGATGGTGTAAATCGTGACATCAGACGCGATTGCAAGTTCTGTTGCGTCCGACGGACCGAGCTCGCCGAAATTGTTGACGCCATCGGTCATAAGCACTACAACTCGATGGTCCGCTGGATGGTTCAGGATTTGCTTAATCGCCAAACCTAAAGAATCGCCGATCGCAGTCGAACGTCCAGCGATACCGATAGGCGCATCCTCTAGCATTCGACTTGCGGTAACTACGTCGGGGGTTAACGGAACGTAGACGTAAGGGAGACTGCCGAATAGCACGATTCCGATTCGATCACCGTCGCGTTTTTCAACGAAATCTTGTACAGCGTGCTTCACGACTGCGAGGCGCGTGTATTGTCGCCCATTGACAGTCATATCTGCTTGCCCCATGCTGCCGGAAATATCAATGGCAAGCACTAGATCGCGGCTGAGAGTAGGTAGTACTGTGGGTTCTCCGGTCCATTGCGGTCTCGCAAGCGCTGTCGCTAATGACAACCAGGCTAAGCAAACAATGATGAATAGCACGACGGAGCGCTGACTTGAACCGCCGCCCATTTCTTGTTGTACAAATGTGAAAGCTTCGACTTGCGGAACATTCAGCGCGGCTTCATTTGCCGCGCGAGGCGGTATCAGAAATCGGATTAGAAGAGGCAGCGCGAGAATCCCAAATGCCCATGGCCAGATCAGTTCGATCATGCTGTGAGTGCCTTCCGAGACGGTGAGCGCACCACACAAAGGCTTCCAGCTACGAGTTCGTCAAGTCGCTTATCGAAGAAGGACGTAGGTCGATACCGAACGGTACCTAAGCACTTCCCAGCACCAGTGATGAACGCGTCATCGGCAAATCGATCGGCAAGCATGTTTAGCCAGGGCAAACCATCAGCTTGCACGGCCCCGGGGACCGACTCGACATCAATCAAGAGGTGTTTATAGAGCCGATTGACTGCTGAGACAAACTCGTATTCGGAAAGTTGATCTTGATGGTATAAGTCCTGAAGTTGACTTGACGTCTTGCGTATCTCACGATAAGGGCGGTCAATCTTGTTCCGACGGTGCCACCACCAGATCAAACACACGATCATCGCGATCACACATAGCGCAAGGAACCACCAACCAAGAGGAAGCGGCCAGAACGGCGGTAATGCGGGTTCGTGGATGTCACGTAGTTGCGCGAGTGCTTGCGCGATTTGCTCATTCATCTAAGACCACCGGCACTACGTCATCAGTGGTTGAGAGAGAGGTAAAGCGGATACCTCGAGCTCGGCAAGCGTCGGCAAGGCGGGCTCGATGTGCATCAAAACGCTCTGCGTAGTTCCGCTGGTTTCGCATATTGCCGCTTGAAAAGGTAATCCTGCGCAAGCCGTCGGTTACCGCGTAGGCGCCGCTTGGGGGTAGGTTCTGTTCCAATGGATCGTAGACGTGTATGAGCGAGAGCTCGTTGTGATTTTGAAGTACAAGGAGTTGACGTAGATCGTTTTCATCGATCCCTTCAAAATCTGAAATGAATACGATGCGGTGGCCAACGGGCGTAGCCCGTCGAAGGTTCATTAATACCTTATGCCATGTTGGTTCATCCAAACCGCTCTGGGATGAGGCACTAAGCTCATTGTTTGCGTCAGAAATGGCGTGAAGCAGTCGAACAACGTTGAGTTTGCTACGAATGGGCTTCAGAATACCCACGGAGTTAGCCGCGATCACTACTCCACCGACGCGGTCTCGCGCGTTCAGAGTTTGCCACGCAATCCGCGCTGCGATTTCAGCCGCGGCGACGCTCTTCAATCGAATCTGACTACCAAAAAACATGGATCGACGTTGGTCGATGACGATCACAGTCGGCCGTTCTCGTTCTTCGCGAAAGATCTTTGTATGTGGTTTTTGTTTGCGCGCAGTGACTTTCCAATCGATATTCCGTACATCGTCACCTGCTTGATAGAGACGCACTTCGTCAAGATCAATGCCTCGACCGCGCATACGGGACGCGAGAGTTCCTGAGTGTCCACCCGTCGCGCGACGCTTACGACGTTTAGCGGTTGGCGCGGTTGCCAACCCGATTAAATCTGGGGCTGAGACATATACGCCGGTTAGCGACGACATCTGAACGCTCTAGGTTAGCGGCACCTGCTCGACCATCGAGTCGATGACATCATCAGTCGTCGTACCTTGAGCTTCCGCCTCGAAGGAGAGAATCAGTCGATGACGGAGGACGTCATGGATGATCTCCAGCACGTCTTCGGGTACGACATAGTCACGACCAGCAAGCCAGGCGATGGTGCGAGAACATTGGTCCAGTGCGATGGTTGCTCTTGGACTCGCTGCGTATTCGACACCTTCGAGCCCGGACCTGGAGTGAGCGATCAGGTCGATGATGTACTTCTCTACGGGCTCGGCCATATGTAGTTGACCCAACTCGTCACGAATTCCAAGGATTTCGTTTTCGCTAAGTTCGATAGGAGACGGCTGATCGACATTACCGAATTCTTCGCGCGCCAAGTTCAAAATGGCTCGTTCTTGATTCGCTAGCGGGTAGTCGATCAGAACGTGCATGAGAAAGCGATCTAGTTGCGCCTCTGGAAGCGGGTACGTTCCTTCCTGCTCAATTGGGTTCTGTGTCGCCATAACAAGAAACAATCTTGGCAAGTTGAATGTTTCGCGACCCACGGTTACTTGCCGTTCAGCCATCGCTTCGAGGAGTGCCGATTGCACCTTCGCAGGCGCTCGATTCACTTCATCAGCAAGGACAAGATTGTGGAAGATGGGACCGTGCTGAAAGTGGAAACTACCTGTTTCAGGTCGATAGATCTCAGTACCTGTAACGTCGCTGGGAAGTAGATCCGGCGTGAATTGAATGCGATGAAAATCACCTTCAATACACCGTGACAGTTCTTTTATCGCGCGAGTCTTGGCAAGACCGGGAGCACCTTCGACAAGCAAGTGACCACCGCAGATGAGAGCGATCGTTAATTTCTTTGTTAATGCCTCCTGACCTACGATGCGTTGGTTCAGCCAATCGAGGGCTTGGTGGACCTTTTCGTAGGTTGCTCCGGTCTCCATGGACCCGATACCGAGGGGTTCGTTTTGCGTTACCAATCTAGTCCTTTTTTGCTTAATAATGGCGCGAAACGATTCAGGCGAGCTGGTGGCGCTAGAAAATATGCGAAGTTCAATTATTGTCTATGACAAAAGTGACGTAAATTAGTTTGGATTTCATCTTTCAGTGTGCTCGCTTGTTCCTCTCGGCGTTGGACCCCGAAACCGCTCACCTATTCACTTTGCGGGCGCTCCGGGTTCTTGGCCAGGTTCGACGAGCAAATCGGCCACCGGGCGATACGATTGAAGTCGCAGGATTGAATTTTCCTAATCGTGTAGGGCTGGCGGCTGGATTCGACAAGAACGGCGAAGCAATCACCGGTCTGAATCAATTGGGATTCGGTTTCGTCGAGATTGGTGCCGTGACGCCAATGCCTCAATCTGGTAATCCCAAACCGCGCCTCTTTCGACTTACGAACCATCGCGCCGTGATTAATCGAATGGGATTCAATAATGAGGGTGTCGAAGCACTCCGCGAACGGCTCCGGGTAACGCCAGAAATCAAACCAACCTTGCTCGGAGTTAACCTCGGGATCAATCGTGATACGCCGATATCAAAGGCGAAGGACGACTATCTGCAATGTATGAGATTGCTTTCCGATTTGGTAGATTACTTCACGATCAATATTTCTTCTCCCAACACACCAAAGCTAAGAGATCTACATGGTGGCGCGCGACTGTCTGAGATGTTGAAAACCTTACTGGAGGAGCGTGATCAACTCATCGTTGATCAAGATCGACGCTTGCCTCTCTTTGTGAAGGTGTCCCCGGATCTCGAGCCTGCGCTAGTGCGTGAACTCGCGCTCTGCATTCGAGAGGCGAGGTGTGATGGACTAGTTGCTACGAACACAACCACCGCGCGCGATGGCATACGCCATCGACTGTCGGCGCAGAAAGGTGGACTTAGTGGACAGCCATTATTCAACAAATCAATTCGGACCGTCGAAGCCGTCCGAGATGCTGTCGGGGCAGACTTTCCTATTATCGGCGTCGGGGGAATCTCGAACGGCAGTGACGCCATCGCCATGCGAAATGCGGGCGCTGACTTAATTCAGGTGTACACCGCATTGGTCTACGAGGGACCAAGGCTTGTTGACGCGCTCGTAACAGCCTTAGCAGATTCATAATTCAGAAGCACTAATTACATTTAATATCAATAAGTTATGTACTTTTCCTATCTCATACGAAATCCGCTAGAATCTTTTGCATTGACGAATCAGGCGGCGTGACGTGGATTTGTTAGATGTGTTCGTAAATTTATAATCGCGCTAAATCAGTGACGAGACTTGATGTTGTTTAGTAACAAGAAAATCTGGTGCGTAATCGTTGCATTACTGGCGACGCCGCTTATGGCTGAGAGCGTCGATAGTGGTGATACCGCATGGATCCTGACTTCGACTGCGCTGGTTCTCTTCATGACGATTCCAGGCTTGTCGCTTTTCTATGCGGGGCTAGTCGGTCGGAACAACGTCTTAAGCATCTTAATGCACTGTTTCGCAATCACATGCCTGATGACGATTCTTTGGGTTTTGGTTGGTTACAGTCTTGCGTTCACAGGTTCAGGTATCGCGGTTGGCGATACGTCATTTCTCGGTACGCTCAATAACTTCCTCCTAGGTGAGATAAAAGAAGCAACGGTATCAGGAACGATTCCGGAATCGGTATTTGCCACATTCCAGCTGACCTTCGCGATCATCACGCCAGCACTTGTCGTGGGCGGGTTCGCGGAGCGCATGCGATTTTCTGCGATGCTCATCTTTTCCGCGGCATGGTTATTAGTCGTTTACATCCCGATCACGCACTGGGTGTGGGGTGGTGGCTGGTTAGGCGACCTCGGTTTCATGGATTTTGCGGGTGGTTCCGTCGTGCACATCACTGCAGGAACCGCCGCGATCGTCGCCGCTCTATTTATGGGGAGTCGAAAGGGTTATCCAGACTCACCAAACCTACCTCATAACGTACCGTTGACAGTAATGGGCGCTGGCATGCTTTGGGTCGGCTGGTTCGGTTTCAACGGTGGAAGTGCGCTGGCAGCCAATGGCGATGCGGCAATGGCACTCACGGTCACGCACATCTCGGCTGCGACCGCTGCGTTTACGTGGATGGTCGTTGAGTGGATACGCTTTGGCAAACCAACAGTTCTCGGTACGGTCACCGGGATGGTAGCGGGGCTCGGTTGTATTACGCCAGCTTCCGGTTTTGTCGGACCTGGTGGCGCGCTTGTGATCGGCTTCCTTGCCGGGTGGGCGTGTTTCGAAGCGACCGGCTTGATCAAGCGACGGCTATTCATCGACGATTCGTTGGACGTATTCTCGGTCCACGGCGTGGGTGGCTTCCTAGGCGTTCTGCTTACAGGAATATTCGCAAGTTCTGCACTTGGCGTGTTTGGCGGTCAGCAAGATATCGAGATCGGCTCGCAGCTAGTCACTCAGTTGATCGGTGGTGTTAGCGCACTAGTTTGGACTGCAGTACTTACCTTAGTGATTCTCAAGATTGTTGACATGATCGTCGGCCTGCGAGTATCCGAGGAAGAGGAAGACGAAGGCTTGGATCTAACGTCGTTTAACGAGAGAGGCTACACGCCTTAGAACTCTAGAAGCACAAATAGTTGAAGGCGCGGTGCCGCGTGCGGCATCGCGCCTTTTAGTTATAGTGTACGAGAAACGTCTCGACGCGGCGGCGAGTTTAGTCCTGCTTCACGATGCCGTCTAAGTTAATTAGGGGTAGGGAGCTACCACCATTAACAACCGGCAGTTTTCCGTCCCATTTCTCTGCATATCTCAACTCGATCAGCTCCGGATTGTCGCGCAAGGCGGCTGCCTCGCGTTCAATTGCTTCTGCTTTCGCTACCGACTCCTGAGTGATCTGATAAGCCTCTGCATCAGCGGCTAGTTTTCGTTCTTCTGCCGCTGCTTCTGCTTGTGTCACGCGGCGCAACTTCTCATTTTCCGCTTTTAGCGCTTCTTGTTCGGCTTGAACCTTCTCTTCAATTGCCCTATTAAATTCCGGTGAAAAATCGAAGTCAGTGATAGCAACGTTGTCCAGGTTTAACGCGCCTTCTGCACCTTTTTGCCCAAGTGTTGCGTCGATAAAGTCCATGATGGCCGTCTGGATTTTCTGTTTTACTTCGGCCCGTTTCGTCACCAATTGCTCGGCAGTGTATTGAGCGGTCACAGATTTGACGGATTCTTGAATTGCAGGCGCGATCACATTTGCTGCAACGGTGTCGGATCGTCCGATCGACTGGAATGTTCTAGGTGCGACTGCCCCGATCAGTGAATATTGGACTGCGACACGCGTAGAAACTATTTGTAGATCTTTTGACGCTGCTGTCGCGGCCGCATCAGCCTTTTGCAGGCGGACCGAAATTTCCTCAATACTGTCAAGAAATGGTTTCTTCATATTGAAACCTTCCGGCAAAGGTACCGGTTGTACGGCGCCTAACGTTCGGATAACACCGACGTGCCCACTTTCAACTATGGTGAACGCGCCAAATAGGACAACGATGACTAGAAGGGCAGCCACGCCGCCGGCGATTTTTGTGACCATATGAAAATCTCTAATAGAAGGGAATTTCCGAATTCTAGGTTGTATATACGAGAGTGGGAGATCGGATTCGCGTCTCCCGGTGGACACAACTGGATCGGTTTGTTATGCCCAAGGACTTTACGCTCACTCGATCTCTATGGACGTGTTTCGACGTTGAGGTTGATTATTCGCGTGCAATTGCGTTGTTTACCAACATCTCCATGAGATTAGGAAAGTCGAGACCGGATCCTCGCGCCGCGTCTGGAAACAAGCTAGTTGGCGTCATACCGGGAATGGTGTTAATTTCGAGCAACCACGGGTGATCGCTCTCGTCAAGTATGAAGTCAGAACGGGACAGGTCTCTACAACCGAGTAATACATGCGCGGCCACTGCAAACCGTTTTAACGCATCGGAGGTGCCTGACGGCATCGGAGGATCGAGGATGTGTCGACTTGCACCTGTCTTGTAGCGATTCGTATAGTCGTACCACTCACCGTCCGCAAGCACCTGGATTTCGATGATCGGTAACGCAGTCGCAACGCCGCTTTGCTCCAGTACGGCTACTGTGATCTCGCGACCGCGTTTGAATGGCTCGATGATCAGTTGATCGTGCGATTCGAGCGCTTCGTTTACCGCCGCGGCCAAATCTCCGCCTTCGGGCAGTAGCTTCACACCTAACGCCGAACCCTGGGCACGTGGTTTTATAGCCACGGCGCTTCCTAACGCCTGTTCGACTTTCTCACAATCGCGTGTCGACCACGACGCCTTATTGACGAGCGTCATTGGCAACACTGGAATGTCGTGCTCTCGCCAAACACACTTGGCTTGGTACTTGTCAATGGCTAACGCTGATGCTGCCATCCCGCTGCCAACAAACGGTAATCCCATCACCTCAAGAAATCCTTGAATGGAACCATCTTCGCCAGGAACGCCGTGAAGTACTGGAAACACGACGTCTGGCTTAAGGTCAAGCAACTGCTTGTACAGACTCAAATCAAATTCGAGATAGGTCGCCTCGTGGCGCGACTTCAATCCTTCAACCACTTGATTTGCTGATACTCTAGATACCTCAGCTTCAGGTGAAGAGCCTCCACCGATCACTGCGACTTTCATAGGCTTGACATGTTTGCGAATTCAGCATTCGCAAGTGCGGATTCGTCGATGCCATCCGGCTCAAAGTTGAATACACGGGAGAAGAAGTAATAGTCTCCCTTCAAGCACGTAATTTGCGTCTCGAGCTGCCGGAATCCATGCGGTTCGCCTTTAAACATGAAGAGAGCGGTAGGAATCCCTTTCTCTCTCAATGCGTCGAACATCATCCGCGACTGATCGGGTGGTACTACTTTATCATCAAGACCTTGCGAGAAAATGACTGGACAATTGAGCTTGTCGATGTGGTTTATGGGAGATCTTTGATCCAGTTCGTCGCTAGGTACGAGTTGGTCGATATAACGGGATTCGAATTTATGTGTGTCCTCCGCTAAAGCCCTCAAGTCCGCAACGCCATAGTGACATGCCCCAACTTTAAACACATTCGTTGTGGTTAGTGCACGTAAGACTGTGAAGCCACCCGCGCTGCCGCCCGAAATCGCCACTCGTTGTGGATCAATCAGATCCTGAGCGATCAAGTGTCGCACTCCAGCGGCAAGATCCTGAACGTCTCGATTTCCCCATTCATTCAATAGGCGGTCGCGATATGCTCGTCCATAGCCAGTGCTCCCGCTGTAGTTAACGTCCAACACTGCCCAACCGCGTGATGTGTAGAACTGGATGCGTAGATTGAGTGATGAAGACGTACTGCTGGTCGGTCCACCATGTGCCTGCACGAGAAGTGGTGGGCGCTCGTTAAGAGTAGCAGAATACGCGGGATTGTTAGGTGCATAAAAATAGGCGTACACGTCCTCGCCGTTACTACCTGCGTAAGTAACCAGTTCGGGACGTGAGATGTGGTCCCTACCAATCGGCGACTCACCAGAGTGCTTTATTGTGCGAGTTTGGTCGGTGAACGTGTCTCTTGCCTGAATAACACCTGCTTCATCGACACTAGACTGCAGGAACGCGAAACCGTCACGAAACTTTGCGATGTCTCGGTAAGCGGCTGCACCGGATTCAACAGGCGTCGACATACCGCTGAATGAGTCGACCAGAATCAACTCCTCCTGATCAGGGCTAGCGAGTACGTGCGTATCGCTAAGTGCAGCGTATTGCGTGGATCCAATCTGCCACATCGCGTGTCCGTACTCGCGTTCGTCTGCTGCGATGGGATAGGTTCCTTCGGAGCTGAATACGTAGAGATCGTAGAAACCGGACCGATCCGAGCTAAATACGAGTTTGTCCTCTGCTAACCACTCTGGTTGAAAGATAGATTCGGTTTGTCCGCCCGCAACAATCGAAGCGTCGCCGATTGTGGGTCTCAGCATCATGACATACAGTTGAGTGCCGTTCCACGGCATGTTTGGGTGATCCCACGCAAGGAACGCGATCTTTTTGTTGGTCGGTGATAGTCGGGCGTGTGCGTAAAAATCGTACCCTTGATGAAGGACCGTGATTTCGCCGTTTGAAATATCAACTGCGACTAGCTCGTTTTCCGGCTCGCCATCGTCCTTATGCCGTTCACGGATACAGATCAACCTTTCGCCCGGCGAATCGTAGACAGGATCTGCAAAGCGCTCGTTGGCGTCCGACGAAGTAATCGGAGACACGTCGGAGCCACTATCTAATGCCTGCGCGTAAATGTTCTGATCCTCGCCGTTTATGAAAAAGACGGTGTCCTTCGACACACAGTACGCGACCCCGCCGTATTCGTGTACGCGGCTGAGAACGGAATAGCCTCTGGGTGTTAGGTCTCTGGTTGTGTCATCACAATATCGGACAATGACGCGTCGCCCCGCTTCATGTGCGCGCGTTTCAACCCAGAAGAGGTCAGATCCACTGCTCCGCAATTGGCTGAATCCAACGGGCGAATTGGAAATGAGTCTTTCAACCGTTAACGGTGACACCCAAGCTCCGTACGGTGCGGTTATTACTTCTGTCATCGATCTACCAGGGAAGGCACTCGGTGCAAGGCTTCACGTTCATCCAAGGCAACCCACCGCTCATGATCTCGCCATCTGCCATCGATAAACAGGAATTTCGATGAAAATCCTTCCAACACAAAACCACATCGTTGCACCAGCTTTCTAGATGGATCGTTATTGGGTTGAATATTGGCTTCGACGCGATGCAGCCCGAGATTCTTGAATGCAAACTGTAAGACTAGTTGAAGACCTTCTGTCATATAGCCTTTTCCCGTATCGTCGGCTGACGAGTAGTAGCCGATGGTGGTGCTTTGAAACGAACCACGCACGATACCGTTGAGATTGAAAACGCCAACTATCTTGTTGCTATCGTTCAGGCAACAGAGGATACCTTCATGATCGTCACGAAGCGTTCGCCGATAGTAGCTTCGAAATGAGTGGCTGGTCAACGGTGTGGTGATCCACGGTGAATGCAGACCGACACTTGACTGATTCAGAGCAAGGAGTTCGCGCTTATCCCGAGACTCTATGCGCCGAATGTGTACGCGTGGCTCTAATTCACCCATCTAATGAGTGTCCTTAGTTAAGGTCGCTACCACTAATAGTGCACAAGAAGAACGATTGACATGCCCCGACGAGAGTGCGTTCTATACATCACCGATGACTGCGCGTTGTGCGATGAAGCACTAGATATGTTGCTCAAGGCAAATGCACTTCGAGGCATCGTGCTCACAACTGTCGATATTGTCGAGGACGACGATCTCTTTGAGTCGTATGGGGAACACATTCCCGTTCTTGAGTACCTTGGTGTGTCTTTAACTTGGCCGTTCAGCGTGGAGGATGCCGCAGCGCTTTTCTCGCCCAAATGACCATCAAGATATAGGTTCGACTACACGGCAGCTCGGAAATCTCTAATTTCCGTGAAAGACCGGTTCACGCTTTTCCACGAAGGCGCGCATCGCTTCACGTGAGTCATTACTTGCACCAGTACGGGTGTGTCGCTCCGTTTCAAGTTCAATGTACGCTCTTAGCGGCATGTTCTCTGCATCTACGAAGTTACGCTTCATTTCGCCGATCGCGAGCGGTGCCATTTTCGAGAAACTAACCGCTAATTCCTTGACCTCGTCACGGAAAGTATCTTCGGGAAACGTCTTTAAGACGAGGCCGATTTGCTCAGCTTCGTCTGCAGCAAACTTCTGGCTCGAGAAGAACAGTTCACGTGCTTTGGTTGCGCCGACGATCCGAGGCAATAGCCAAGGACCTGCCATGTCACCGGAGATCGCGACGCCAAGGAACGCTGAATTGAATACTGCGCGTTCGCTCGCGTAACGCAGATCACAAGCACATGCCCAGCCAAAACCTGCGCCAGCGCACGCACCATTGACGCCAGCGATCGTAACTTTTGGCATTTCATGCAACAGCGACGTTATGTGAAAATACTCCTTTCGATTAGGCTCCTGCTTCGCGCCACTAGTTGATGCCTTTAAGTCGACGCCAGGGCAGAATGCGCGACCAGCACCGGTGAACAGTAAAACCCGCGTGTTTACATCATGAGCAGCGGCGTTCAGGCACTCATACAGCTCCCGCATCATCTGGTTTGTGATCCCATTCATGCTGTCAGGTCGATTCAGCGTAACGATTGCGAGCGTATCTTCGACTTCGTAAGTGATCGATTCAAACTGAGACATGTGTACCTACTTCTTGGCGAACAACGTGGTTAAAAAATTATCCATCGTTGGTGGCGACAGAATTAGGCAGCCTAAAGAACCTGATGGCGTTCGCAGTGGTAATTTGGTCAATGTGCGATTCCGATTCGTTGCGTGATGCTGCAACTTTCTTTCGCACGTACTTGAGGTTTCCCGGTTCGTTTCTGTGTGTCGAAGGTTTTGGCTGAATGTTCTTCGGCATTAGGTAAGGCGAGTCCGTCTCGAGCAATAATCTTTCGTCAGGAATGCGATCGATGATGTTTGCCAATTCCAACCCGCGGATAGGGTCGCAGACCCATCCTGTGACGCCAATGTAGCAACCAATCTCTATATACGCGTCGAGAAGCAGACCATTGCCCGTGAAACAATGCACGACAACGTCCGTCGTTGCAGAATGCTTCAGCATCTCAAGAACTTCGCCGTTGGAATCCCGGTCGTGTACGAAGACAGGTAAATCCAGGCTAGAAGCGAGTTCTAGCTGTGCTTGAAATACCTTGCGTTGATTTTCCCGCGTCGAAAAGTTGCGGAAATAATCAAGCCCAGTCTCACCGATCGCCGCAGCGCCAAGGCTAGCGATTTCGGCGATCGTATCGATCCAACCATCTGCAACGTCGTCGGCATAGTGAGGGTGTACGCCGGCCGTGTACGCGAGGTAGTCCTGACGATTGAGCGCGAGCGTTGCCGCATCGTGACTTAAGGATTCATTCGTGCCTGTAACGACGATGTGATTTACGCCGCCTTCGATAGCCCGATTTATGACGTCGCCTAGATCTCCTCGAAACGATTTGTCGGTGAGATTAGCGCCTATATCGATCAATTTAGTAAGTGAGTTGGTAACTCTAGCTCGTGAGGACTGAAGAGTTGGACTTGCTCTCCTGCACGCGTGGCGTAGACCACAGCGAATGCGAGAACGCCTTTGATGTACTCACGCGTCTCCCGGAATGGAATGATCTCGATAAATGACGGTACATCTTGAACCTCATAGTCGCGTAACCATGCGTAAGTTCGGTGCTTGCCTGCGTTATATGACGCCGCAATAAGGATGCGATTGTCCGAAAACTCCGAAGCGAGTTCTGCGACATGTAACGAACCCAGCTCGACATTTCTACGCGGGTCCAACAACGAATCATTAGAAGGCCGAGCGATGCCGTGGTTGCGGGCAGTCGCACGCGCGGTAGACAACATCATCTGCATCAGACCGCGTGCGCCAGCCCGCGAGACCGCTCGGTGGTTGAATGCACTTTCTTGTCTAGATAGCGCTAGTAGAAACGACAATGGGACGTCTGCAACGAACGCGCCTTTTTTAAAGTAGCTCAGGAAAGGTGTCGGAAAGCGGACTTCAAGAAAGTTGAGCATCTCGCCGCGATTTGCTGCGAAGATCGCCTCATTTGACAATCCAAATTCGTAAAACCACTGGATCATGACCATCTTGTCTTCGTCAGTCAGCGTTTCCTCAAACTTCCTCCATTCTTGACGACCGTTCACGGGTTCGTTAACCGCGAAGAACTCCAACACCATGCGCGCGTGCGGATCAGCGGCTAGTTTCACTTCACGTTCCGTGTTCTGGTGATAGTGTTGCTCATTCAGGCTGACCGGTATGTCTAGGTCTTGTGCCGCGAGAAATCCGTAGTAAGTTCGCTCTTTGGCAAGTGACGTTAATGATTCCTTCCAAGTGTCCCGCTCGAGCGCGCGATCAGTAATCGCACGCCAATAACGCCATTGGTATTTGGCAAGTTCGGCCTCTGGGAGTTGCTGAATCCAGTAATCTGCCTCGTGCCAAGCACGCTTTGAGATTGCGGTGTGGATAACCCGCTCAAGCGCTGGCGTCGAAATTCCGGTTCTGTGCGGTAAGCCGATATGTCCTTCTAGTCCGAGCCAAAGATAGAGTTCACTTACTGAGACCGTCGTCTGGATCTCGTCGAATTCTCTCGCTTGACGATGCTGTTGCCACACAGAGAAAGCTCGTGAAGAATCAGTTCGCGCGAGACTGCTCAATCCATAAAGGAGCGCATCGTTTCCCCACCGATTGTCAGGGAAGCGATTCAGATTGACTACGATTCGCGGGTCACGCCTTGCCGCGTACATTAACTCCGCACTCGGTTTAACCTCATCTGACATGAAACGCATGACGTATCGACTGAGTTGATACTGGCGCGCATCCAGTGCTTTCTTCATGCGTTCCCACGCAAGATCCGAAGAAACGCCACCATCCCGAATCCATATCTCAAACGCGGGATCACAGGACTTGTCTTGACTCTTACCGACATTCCACAGATCGGGTAGGATGGAATAGGCTGTGGCTTTATCCCCGGTTCGGATTAAGGCTAATGCATAGCGGCATTGCGCAACAATGTCGCTCGTAGGTTGATAGTGCTCCACGTAGTCTTGCCACCTACCTCGAGCTGCTTGGGTTTTTAGCCACTCAGCCATGAAGCGGTCGCCAAACGTGAATTGACGCATTTCGTCACGAAATGCTACGGCTTCTGCAGCGTTAGTTTGGCTTAATCGACTTAGAGTGCGCAGGTAGTTGAGGTAAGGGACGAGAGGGTAGTCGCCAAGTTCGGCAACGTGCGTCTCGAACTGATTTATGTCATTCGCTCGCAGTGCGGATACAGCGCGTTTGTAGAGTGCACGATCCTCGTACCAACCTGCGTACGTACCAGCGCCGTAGCACGTAACTATTGCTAACAGCGCTATCGCAAAGGCTCGGCGATTCCAAATGACTCGTTGCCTCATGTCGTCTGTGCGGTGCCTAATTGACAACGCGAATCTACACAACGCATTTGGATGAGGCGATAACACTTGGAGAGAGTATCGGTGGCAAGAACGTAAAAAGCGATACATCCGTGTACTCAGTCTTGCAGAACTTGAATGCGTCAAATCCGTCGACGCATATTTGCCGATTTTAGTCCTCTGAGCGTCAATCCTGTTCTTGACTTGTGATGGCGTCGGGCGTATGGAGAGACGTCATGACAAACATCGTACGACCGCTCGTGCTACCGCTGAGCGAGCCGCGACCGTTCGAAGTGAGAACAGGCAGGCTAGTCGGTGCTAGGATTCTGCGTGCGCATTCGCTTGTGCGCCCACTCGCACCGCAATGATGTCGCACGGCGAGCCATGTAAGACGCCATTTGCGGTTGAACCGAAGAGTAGCGCTATTCCGTGACGTCCATGCGATCCGACAACGATGAGATCTACGTCATTCTCCATCGCGAATCGATGAATCTCGCGCTCCGGTCTGCCATAGACCAAGTGTTGATGGTCGAACGCAAACGCCGCAATGTAAGCCTCGGTTTGGTCAGTGATGGAATCCTGTACCGCAGAGACGTCCATGGGGATGTCACCCCCGTACGAGAGCGTGATCGGTTCGATAACGTGGATTAGATGTAAATCTGCTCTACTCAACTGAGCGACTTCCTTGGCACGATCAGCGACGAGCTTGCAATCATCTGTGAGATCAACTGCGACGAGTATGCGGGAATATAGGCTCATGGCATCGAAATATTCACTCGTTCAACTTATTGTAAATTCAGAAAGATTGCAGTGACAACGAATAATCTGACCTTCCGATTAATTCGCCACTGTGTGATTGTTTCGGACAAAACTGCGCTGATCTACGAGACGCAACGCCTCTGTAGAAAAAGGCTCACGATTGGGGAGACAGGCACGAATTTGAAATCGTTTTATTGACGTATAGGTCAAGATAACTTGCGAAACGAGAATCTAGAATCAGTGTCGTGCGGGAGTTTTTTGCCCAACCGAGGTGACTTTAAATTGGACTGGCTGATAATCACATTGGTGTTGCTGGTGGCGTTCGGCGGCGTGGCGTATGTCATGCCATCGAAGTTCCAGCGTCGAGTTAGTCAACTGCGACTTGAAGCGCGCAAGCAAGGAATATTCACTTCATCCAGGACGATTCCGGACCTGGACGCGGACGCCGAGGATCGGGTTACGTCAGGAGGTAAAGTCCGTCAGCGCGAAAACCTGTGTGTCGTATACGACTTAACCTATCCCAGCTCAACTTCCAATCCACCAACTTGGCATCTTGTGCGCTTTAAGAAATCGCAAGTGCCTATACCTGGCTGGTTAATACGCGACAACAATTTGGAAGGCGTACAGCTTTCGGATGCAAGCTATTGGGCCACCGTCGCCGAATACATCGCAGACATGCCTAAATACTGCCGAAGCGTTATTAGTCATAACAGTGGAGTTAGTTGGATTGGGACGGAATCTAAGGACGCCGTTATTGAGGACAGATTTCTAACCGAGCTCACTTCGTCGCTCGAATCCCTGAGGGATTTGAATCTCTCCATCAGCGCGGCCAGTGAGGACCATGAGGACACGGAATAGTGTCATATTTCCATATTCGTTCTAAAATCGCGCGTGTTGTTTCCGATTAATAGCGTGACTCACCAATTGACAAAGTACAGCGAGTGTAGTTTCTAGATAGGATGCCTAAGCACTTAGTAATCGTTGAATCGCCAGGCAAAATCAAATCCATTGAAAGGTATTTGAAGAATTTCAGACTGCCGAACGGAGACGGTCAGTCAACCTCTATAGAACCTGAATCATTCAAAGTCGTGTCGAGTTTTGGACATGTGCGCGACTTGCCTTCGAGCGGATTGAATCTCGAACCAGAGAAAAACTGGAAAGCGAATTACCAGCTTCTCCCAGACAAACAAAAAGTCGTTGAAAAGCTTCGGCAAGAAGCCAAGAACGCCGCATTAGTTTTTCTTGCCACGGACCTCGATAGAGAAGGGGAAGCCATCGCGTGGCACTTAAAGGAGGTTATCGGCGGCACCGACGATCGGTTTGTTCGCGTGGTGTTCAACGAGATCACAGAATCCGCGATTCACAAAGCGTTCTCTGAACGCGGCCACATCGATGAAAACCGCGTAAACGCGCAACAGGCAAGACGGTTTCTAGATCGTGTCGTTGGATACAAGCTGACGCCGCTGCTCTATCAAAAAATCGCGCGAGGTCTCTCGGCTGGACGCGTCCAAAGCGTTGCGGTTCGCTTGGTTGTGGAACGCGAACGCGAGATTCGTGCGTTCAAACCGAAGGAGTATTGGGACGTCTTCGCCGACCTGCAACGAGATGAAGATGGAGAAACGAGACGCTTTCAGGTACACCGTCAAAACGACGCAAGTTTCGAGGTAAATTCTGAAGAAACTGCTGACGCAGTATTGGCCAAGATTGAAGTGTCAAGTCCGACCGTTTCTTCGATCACGAAACGGAACAGTGAGTCCAGACCGAGCGCGCCTTTTATCACGTCAACACTGCAACAAGCCGCGTCTAGTCGGTTTGGATATCCGGTGGCTCGCACCATGAGACTAGCTCAAAGCTTGTATGAAGCCGGACTAATTACGTACATGCGAACCGATTCAACGAGTATTTCTGACGACGCGCGACAGAACGCCGCTAGGTTGGTGAAAAGCAAATTCGGCGAAGCGTATCTGCCAGCGAAACCCAATCAATATAAGAGCAAATCTAATGCACAGGAAGCACACGAAGCGATTCGACCGAGCGATGTGAACTCTGAACCTGATGCAGCTGCGTCAGCATTGACTTCACAACGTATGTCGAGTCAGGATCGCGCTGCAGCTTCACAGTTGTATGGATTGATATGGCGTCAATTCATTGCGTCACAGATGACGCCTGCGAGATATGAGAATACGACCGTTAATGTCAAGGCGGACACATTCGAGCTTAGGTTAAACGGCCGTAGGACACTATTTGATGGTCACACGCGCGTCTCGGCGGCGACGAGGTCTGACAATGCAGAACGGGATTTACCGCAGTATCGCGAGGGCGAAGTCCTCAAGTTAATCGGGCTTGATAAGAAACAGCATTTCACAAAGCCACCTGCGCGCTTTAGCGAAGCTAGGTTGGTGAGCGAACTAGAACGACGTGGAATCGGGAGGCCGAGTACATACTCATCGATTATTTCAACGATAAAGGATCGCGGCTACGTGAGTGTGCGCGGACGACGCTTCTACGCGGAACGCATCGCAGAGGTTGTCACCGACCGCCTCGTCGAGTGTTTCAACGAGCTGCTCAGCTACGAATTCACCGCGGAGATGGAAGGGCGGCTAGACGAAGTTGCGCTTGGTGAGACTGGATGGTTGGATTTGCTCAATGAGTACCACGACGACTTCGCCATCAAGCTTGACACCGCAAGTGACAAAGATGCGGGGATGCGTCCGAATACGCCCATAAAGACCGACATCCCGTGTGAGAAATGTGGTAGACCGATGACCATCCGTGTCGCTGGTACGGGTACTTTTCTTGGTTGCTCGGGTTATGCGGCACCACCAAAAGAACGGTGTCGTAACACGATCAACTTGGTATCTGATGAGAACACTATCACTACGGCGGCTGACGACGAAGCCGATGCCGACGAAAACGAGAGTCGACGACTTTTGGCGAAACGTCATTGCGGTATTTGCGGTAGTGCGATGGACGGTTACATGATGAGTGAGGCATTCAAGCTTCATGTATGTGGCAACTCGCCGACGTGTCCAGGTTATGAAGTCGAGCCTGGCGAATTCAAGATCGCGGGCTACGACGGACCGATCGTTGAGTGCAATAAATGCGGTCACGACATGCAGCTTAAAACGGGACGATTTGGAAAGTTCTTTGGCTGTACAAATGAGACTTGCGATAACACTCGCAAATTGCTTAAGACAGGTGAGGTGGCCGCTCCACCGATCCATATGGACGAACTTCAGGTTCCCAATGAAGAGGACTACTTTGTGCTGCGGGAAGGGAGCGCTGGGATTTTCCTCGGTGCAAGTAAGTACCCGAAGGTACGTGTCATTCGTCAGCCTCGTGTGAAAGAGTTGATTACACACGCAAACGAACTTGACCCGAAATTCAGCTACATGCTGAGTGCGCCTCACGAAGACGAGAAAGGTAATGACACATTCGTCCGTTTCGCACGCAAGACGCGCGAGCACTATCTGTCCTCAATGAAAGGCGACAAAGACACTGGGTGGCGCGCGTATTACAAGAACGGTGCTTGGGAAGCCGTCAAACCCACGCCGAAAAAACGGAAATCTACTGCAAAGCGGAAGATTTCTAAGTAGGAGCGAACTTCCAGCTAAGAAACACGAGGCGTCTCGAATGTGACGCCTCGCTGAAGTCAGTAGCTGATTTTTAGAAAGGCTTGTCTATAGCCGCATACGAATCAAACCGACGCTAATCCCTTCAATCCGTAAATCGGGTGAAGATTCGTCGACCTTGATCGTCTGATATTCCTTATTAGCGGGGATAAGGTGGATCTCGCGGTTTTCATGGTCGCGTTTGAAGCGTTTGACGGTGACTTCCTCCTCTAGACGCGCAACAACAATTTGATTGTCGTGCACCTCGTGCGTTTTGTGTACCGCAACGAGGTCACCATCGAAGATTCCAGCTTCGATCATGCTCTCGCCTTGAACGCGTAGAAGATAGTCAGCGTGAGGGTCAAACATCCCACCCGACACAAGACTTTCCCGCTCGACGTGCTCTTCCGCAAGTATTGGCGAGCCTGCGGCAACACGACCGATGATCGGAAGATACTCTTTCTGGAAGTCCTTGACGATGATTCCCCGTGAGGTATTTCGTTGCAGCTGAATAAATCCTTTGCGATCGAGTGCACGAAGATGTTCCTCGGCTGCGTTGGGTGATCGAAATCCGAATTCATCCGTGATATTGCGACGTGTAGGTGGATAACCGTTGTCCTGACGATACGTCCGAATGAAGTCGAGCACCTCAGCCTGACGTTTTGTGATGGATTTCAAATCGAACCTCTCATTTAGTTGTTAGGACGTTCAGGTATGTAAATATACCCATTTAAATTGGTATATGCAAATGGGACGACGTTTCGGTACTCAGTACAACTATCCATTTAACGAATCAACCTCTTCGCGTATATGCATATACATTAATATCAAACTTATCCTAGAGGGATCTTCGAGACCTAGCCTAGATCGTCTGACTTCTACACCGTATGCAAACGCCCCACAACACAACGTTGGCGCGACACATGACATCTAGACCTATTAGACCGAGGCGACAACGAGCGAGTCAGACCGATGCTCAATCCACCGCACATGGGAGAGCTCATTCGCAATAACATGATAGAAGAGGTGGGTTGGAACGTGGCTGAAACCGCGGCGCATCTCGGTTGAGCACGTGGAACACTCTTACGTCTACTCAATGGTAACTCGGGGGTATCGTTGAGAATGGCATCGGCGCTTGTGGATATTGGATGGGGTACAGCCGATCACTCGACGCGGATGCAGGGGAGTTACAAGCTTGTGCACATCCGACCGGACTCACACATTTGATTAGAGTAGCGTGCGTAATTCAGGTGCTAACTCCGCTAGTTCGGCCGTAGTCAATCCTAGATACGGTCCTCCCAAAGGTCGGAGCCAACGAGAGCTGTAATAGCTATTCAACGCTTTCCGATGCTGGTCTTGAGTCGTGTTAGTTCCGCTGTTGTGCCATAGTGCTCCGTCAAGAAGCAACAACGACCCAGCTGACATCTCCACAACCTCGTAGTCCGGGTTCTGCGACACAGGTTCCAACCATGTGTGACTTTCCGGCACGACTAGAGTTGCGCCGGTCTCTTCCTTGAAGTCGTCGAGTGCGAGTAGTGTGTTGACCGCGAGCGTTGGATGTGGTCGCGACAACGGGTAGAGCACGTCGTCTTGATGAAATTCGCGTGGACGCTCTCCGGGTACGACATCTTTTAGCATGCAATAAGCAAATTGGATTGTGCCACCCCAAATTCCTGCGTAATCCTTTTCGGACTCTCGTGCAAGTACCGCTTCAACAATAGCGACGACAAGTGGGTCACAGTAAAGATCGTCGAATGCTCTCGTTTTCTTGAACAGGCCTTTGCACAGCCGACCGTTGACCTTACCTCGAACACCTTCTTTCTGGATGGGCGATACCTCAAAAAGCGTCTCGGCATCTTGTTCAGCCTGAGTAAGACGCTCATCTGATATCAGTCCCTCAATGATTGCAAACCCTTGTTCGCGCATTTGGGCGACTGCATCTGCAACTCGGGTTTCGAAGCTCATTTAGCGTACAACGCAAAGTAGGACATTGGAAGGCGAAATCATAGGTACGACTAACTATCGCGCGAACGGCGAATGCAATAATCGCTCACAATTCGAAGTTATGGGTTTCAAAGACCCATCTAATCTGAAGAGGACATCAGAATGAGCTGGCAGCAGGACGTCGAGGAACTCAAGCGGCAGATCGCCTTCTCAAAAGAGCTTGGTGGAAAGGACAGCGTTGACTTTCATCACGGTCGCGGAAAACTAACGGTTCGAGAACGAATTGCATTACTCGAAGATCCTGGCACATTCCATGAAATCGGTGCGATCGCCGGTACGGCTCAGTGGGAAAACGATCAAGTTAGCGCGTTGAAACCTGCCAACTCGGTTATCGGTACAGTCAAAATCGACGGACGCAAGATCGCGGTGGCTGGTGGCGATTTCACGATTCGGGGAGGCGCTTCTGATGCCGCGGTCGGTAATAAAAGTGGCTATGCCGAGACGTTCGCTTTACGCGCCAGGATTCCCTTCGTTCGACTACTGGATGCGACGGGTGGAAGCGTGCGATCGTTTGAACAAATGGGTCGAACTTATCTGCCTGGTAACGCTGGAACCAATATATCGGCGGAACTTCTTCAGTACGTGCCGGTGGTATCCGCTGTACTAGGTTCGGTAGCAGGGCTTCCAGCCGTACAGGCATGTCTCTGCCACTTCAATGTGATGGTGAGGAATACCAGTCAAGTTTTTGTCGCTGGGCCGAAGGTTGTGGAACAAGCAACCGGCGTATCGATTAGTAAAGAAGACCTAGGCGACGAGCGGATTCAAGTCAAGAATGGTGTGATCATGAATCTAGCAGAGGACGAGGCGGACGCAATTCGACAGATTCGCACGTTTCTCTCGTATCTCCCGCCAAATGTTTGGGAAGAGCCTCCTGTGCAGCCAGCAAGAGACGATGCTGAGCGACGCGATGAGTCATTGCTTTCGTTGGTTCCACGGAATCGACGACAGATCTATGATCCTCGACACATCTTGGATGCGGTGTTGGATCGGGACAGCTTCTTCGAGATCGGTGAGTATTACGGTCGTGCCAGAATCACGGGACTTGCGCGCGTCGATGGTCACCCGGTCGGTGTGATGGCTAATCACCCGAAATACAACGGTGGTTCAATGGATGTCGCCGCCGGAGAAAAGTCGATTCGCCTGATTGAACTGTGTGACATGTTCCATTTACCGCTCGTGTACTTTGCTGACGAACCTGGATTCTCGGTAGGCGTAGCACAAGAGAAATTAGGGATTGTTCGCGCGGGTGCTCGGATTGTGACCACGCTCGCTCGAAGCCAAATGCCCTACATCTGTTTTGTGGTACGACAGCTTTACGGCGTTGCGGGTGGGCTGCATCAGAGAGGCGGCGATACGTTGTACCGTCGCTATTGTTGGCCATCGACGCACGGAGGCTCAATGCATATTGAAGGAGGCACGGCAATCGCGTACAAACGGGACATTGAGGCAGCGGCCGATCCAGACGCTAAACGGCAGGAGATTGAGGCGCGTTTGCAATCCATATCGTCGCCGTTTCGTAATGCGCACGCCTTCGGCATCGAGGAGATCATTGATCCACGCGACACGCGACCGTTACTCGTCGATTTCGTTCATGATGCTTGGCGGGTTGTTCGTACCCAACTTGGGACGAAAGCCGGTCCCGCGTATACGCCGTAACGATTACACGCGCGAGTTGAATTACCTCTGGGATAATCCGAATTGATTAACTGCTTCCTTCGGTAAACGACATATTGTTAATGCTGTTGAGTGTGCGCGTGTTCTCCCCGGTTCGTTATTGCATGGCAGTCTGTGCCTCGATGTTGCTGATTGGGTGCGCACCGAATTCCACGTCTGAAACCGAGGAACCGTCGACGTTGGCTCACGTGATGGACCCTTTGCTAAATGATGCGTCCGAAGTTTTCTGGGATTCGGCTGGTTTTATCGACACCTATGAGGGTACCACCGATCTCACCCCGACGACCGAGGAAGGATGGCAATCGATCATCGAAGCGGCGGACGAGATCACGCGACTCAGTGCTGTGCTTCAAGAAGAACGCTATTCGTTAAATCGACCAGCTTGGAATGAGCTCTCACAGATGTTGGTCGTCGCCTCCGACCGTGCACGTCAATCCGCTCATGATCGCGATGGCGCGGAGTTGTTCGAGGCGGGTGCACAGCTTTACCAGGTATGTGTCGCCTGCCACCAAAGTTTTTGGTCGAACAATCGATTCTCGATCACTGAGTCGGAAGCCCAGTAGTTCGACGCGATTGCGAGCTCGCTGAATCTAGCTCATCGTCTCGCTTAACACTTCCATATTAGGTTCGGTACCCCAACCTGGACGATCAGGCACGCGCAACATGCCATCAATGAATTCAGGCGCATAGGTGAAGACGGTGGCATCTGCTTCGACGCGATCGATATCCGTTTCCATGATCTTGAGATTTGGTACAACGCTACAGAAGTGTGCGCTCATCATCGTGGACAGATGTCCGTAGTAGTTGTGTGGAGCTACGTTTACTTGGAAAGCATCAGCCGCCGATGCAATCTTTAACGATTGCCACGCACCGATCCACGGAACGTCGATGATTGCTACGTCGAGCGCTTCTGCTTGAAAGTACGGCAGATATTCGACGAGCCCGGTGAGAGATTCGCAGCCGCTGATCGTAAAGGGGCTTTGTTGTCGGATGGTCGCGAGTGCTGTGGGATAAGGCGTGTCAATTTCAACCCAGAAGATGTCCAAGTCTTTTAACGCACGCAGAATATTCAAATATCCCTCCGTACGTGCGTTGTAGTTCAGGTCCAGCAGGATGTCAACGTCTGGACCACATCCTTCGCGAAAAGCTTGCAGATACTCGACTAGACCGTCCAACACGTAGCGCGGTGGCGTCCGGGACGGATCGTCGTTGCGATTGAATCCTGGCGACCAGCCAACAAGACCATCGTCGGTCTGGCGAAAAATATTGGTCTTCAGCGCAGTGAATCCTTCGTCCGCGACTTCTCGACCCAATGCGCGTACATCGTCGAGATTGCGTACTGGCGTGCGATATGTGTCAGGTCGAGAAATCCGCCAAGTACCGCAGTGCGACCAATACACGCGGATGGCATCTCTGACCTTTCCGCCGAGGATTTCGTAGCACGGTACACCAAAGTGTTTTGCCTTGGCGTCTAGGATCGCGTTTTCGATCGCGCCGATTGCACGAGGTAGTACACCATAAAGAGACTGCCTCGACGTCGCTGCGAGTCGTGCATAGATTCCTTCGTGATTAATCGCATCCTGGCCAGCTGCGGCGCGGCTAATGTGGTTGATTGCGGTGGTTACGCCAACGGCATCGAAACCTTCGTCGTACTCACTCCAGCCAATGGTGCCGTTTTCTAGCGTAACTCGCACAAAGTGATATCGGCGCCAATCTGCAGGGCAATGAAAGGTTCTAATTTCTGAGATGTTCATTTTGACTTAATTGACTTATGAATGGGTTCGCCACGCGAGACTTCAGCACAGTCAAACGAGCGACAAGCCGACAAATTAAACGTGGGTCGGGAAGAGCAAACTATGAAAATTAGAGGGGGACTTTTGTATCTAGCGTGCCCTTCGACCTTCTGATCCGAGAAACAGTACTTTGAGTAAACCGCGCCTAATCATTGACACGGACCCTGGGCACGACGACGCGATCGCATTAATCCTTGCACATCACTTTGCAGACGTAGTTGGGATCACCACGGTTGCTGGGAATACGACGGTCGAAAATGCCACGAAGAACGCGATTCGTATTTGTGATCTGTTAGATGTCTCGACACCTGTACATAGTGGCGCATCCGCGCCACTAGTCGCTGCGCCAGATTTTGCGAGCGAAGTACATGGAGACGATGGATTGGGGGGTATTCAGCTACCCGAACCTTCACGAGCAGAAGCCAGTGATCGCGCGATTGAGTTCTTGCTTGACGCGGTTGAACCTGATCTATGGGTCGTTGCCATCGGACCATTGACGAACATCGCGCAGGTTTTAAATCGAGATAAGTCATGGTTTGAAAGGGTCGCCGGTCTCTCATTGATGGGTGGTACGACGGGCGGCGGAAACGTGACTGCAGCTGCGGAATTCAATATCTATTTTGACCCAGAAGCTGCTGATGTCGTGTTTCGCGCGGGAGGAAAGACGCTGATGAGTGGTTTGAATCTCACGCACCAAGTCCAGATTTCAGCAACTGAACTAGAGCACGTAGTCAAATCGTCACCTGAAAGTCTGCGTACCCGATTTATTGATCAGAACTTCGCGCGGATCATTGAGAGATTACACGACCTGACTGGATCTCCCGAAGTTGCCATGCACGACCCCTGTGCCGTGCTCGCGGTGACGCATCCAGATCTATTCGAGTTCTCGCCGAGGGAGGTGAAGGTAGAACTTACCGGTTCGCATACGCGAGGTATGACCGTCG
This sequence comes from Pseudomonadales bacterium, assembly GCA_021295855.1. GTDB lineage: Bacteria > Pseudomonadota > Gammaproteobacteria > Pseudomonadales > Azotimanducaceae > Bin55. The sequence continues at coordinate 80,382 of JAGWBO010000001.1, forward strand.
TCGACGAACGGCTACGTGTCGTGCGGGACCTGTCAAAAATAGAGGTCGGGTACGGTGTCGATGCGCATGCTGTTAAGAGTTTGATTTTTGAAGTGCTATATGGTGACGTAAGCGAACCAGAGTGAACTGAATTTAGCAGGCCGAAATAAAATCGAGCGCTCTCTTTTATTCGCTAGGCTCTATGGCCATTCAACGTTTATTAATCGCAAATCGCGGTGAAATCGCAATACGCATCGCTCAAGCTGCCAGCGATTTAGCGATTACTTCGATAGGAATTCACTCTACCGACGACGCACCAAGTCTCCATGTAAAGTCGGTCGATGAGGCGTATGGACTCGAAGGCACTGGCGTGTCTGCTTACCTTGACATCGATCAGATCGTCGCCGCTGCAAAGGAGATGAACTGTGATGCAGTACATCCAGGATACGGTTTCTTAGCCGAGAGTGCGAGTTTCGCTACTGCTGTTGAGGACGCTGGGCTCATCTTCGTGGGACCGTCCCCAGCAACACTAGCGCTATGCGGAGACAAATCCGAAGCACGAAAAACTGCGGTTGACGCGGGCGTTCCAATCGTACGCGGTACGGATCATGCGACATCGCTCGAGGACGTTTTGGATTTCTTCGATTCGCTCGGACCTGATAACGCGATCATGATCAAAGCGATTGCGGGTGGTGGCGGACGTGGAACTCGAGTTGTGACGGATCGTGACGAGATTGAGGCTGCCTACGAACGCTGCCAGTCAGAAGCAGATTCCGCGTTTGGCAATGGTGATCTCTACGTTGAGCAGCTGATCGAAAACGCAAGACACATCGAAGTGCAAATCGTTGGCG
>JAGWBO010000012.1:0-18371 GCA_021295855.1 Pseudomonadales bacterium
CTCCTGCGGCTGCAAAACAAGCCGTCGAGGCACCGATTGCGTAGAACGTATCTGGTCGCACCCAAGCGTTAAGCAGATTTCCGAACGCGCCGCTAACAAGGATCAAAAACCACGCAAATCCATCACCGAGATAACGGCCTGTGGCAAATCCAAATAACGCGCCAGTTACCGAATTCGCCACGATGTGACTTATGTTTGCGTGCAATGTCAGCGCAGTAACTGTAAGCCACCACGCACCATCATTAACTGCGGCCGCGGAAAGCACCCCTGAACGGCCAATGAAATTCGCGTTGTCAATGAGAAAAAAGAGCCAGATTACCGCTAAATAAGATAGCGCGCCGTAGTAGCCAGCGCCTAGTGTCGGATAAATCGTATAGGGTCGTTGCCGCCGCTTGTTCTCTTTGTAATAAAGGTCCAGTTGTATGCGCGCGTGCGTCGCCAGTGCTTCAAGCGTGAGGAGACGCCATTCGAACAGACGCCGTTCGATACGCGTTTCAATTCCCATCGAAGTGAGCACTAGCTCAGATTCAAGGATGGAACGTCGGCTGACCGAACTCTTCACGCATGTCCACCGCTCGGATGACTGTCTCTCTGGATACCAGTCTGACGACATCAATCAGCTACCCGATGGGATCTCACCCATGGTTATCAGTCCCTCTTAAAATGACTCGCCACTGCGTTGATTGGCGATTCCATGGGCGACGAAATCGATCAACGGCATTTTGAAGCCGATCATTTCAGTCAATTTAGGGCGCGACTCGAAGAAGAGACGCGCCATCTCGATACATTATTCAAGAACGACCAATTTAGCCAACGCGGCGACATTCTTGGCTTTGAACTTGAAGTTTGCATTATTGACCAAGAAGGTCATCCGTCTGGCATCAATCGTCAATTCTTAGACCAATTGAATGACCCGCTCGTTGTACCCGAACTTGCGGAATTTAACGTAGAGCTCAATGGTAGCCCCGTCTCTTTCACTGGACGGGTATTCTCCCGTCTTCTTGACGAATTGACCACGACGTGGCACAAATGCGTCCAAAATGCCGACGACATGAATGTGCGGTTAGTTACTGTTGGGATTCTTCCAACCATCAATCCGAGCATCCTCAATTCCGATCACATGTCGGACATGATGCGGTATTACGCTCTAAACGATCGAGTCATGGCCTTGCGAGACGGTGAGCCACTACAGATCGAAATTGAAGGTACCCATCGGTTAAGCATGAAACACGCAGACGTGATGCTCGAGAGTGCCACCACTTCATTCCAGATTCACCTGCAATGCAAACCAGACCGTGCAACTCGCGACTTCAATGCCGCACTTGTAGCCAGTGCTCCGATGGTTGCGCTATCTGCAAATTCGCCAACCCTATTCGGTAAGTTCCTCTGGGAAGAGACACGCATTCCACTCTTCGAGCAATCGGTACAACTCGGTGGACGCTACCTTGATCGTGTCAGTTTCGGTTCCGGATATGTCCAAGAATCGTTGAGCGAAGTATTTCACGAAAACCAACGAGACCACGTCCTGCTACTACCCTACGTGCAATCGGACCCCGCTATGACGTTCGCACACTTACGCTTCCAGAACGGCACGATCTGGCGGTGGAACCGACCACTGATTGGGTTCGATTATGACGGTCAACCGCACGTCAGGATCGAGCATCGAGTTGTACCGGCAGGTCCAACTTGCATGGACTGCATTGCGAATCTGGCAGCTTTTGCTGGATTGTTAAGGGCATTCAGTGACGCTACTCCACCGATCGCGGAGCAACTGTCCTTCGAACAAACTCGGGAGAACTTCTACGTGGCAGCACGCGACGGACTTAATGCCATTTTTCATTGGCCAAAAAATCGCAAAGTAAATGTCCGCGAATTGCTTTTGAGCGAATTAATCCCCGCGAGTCGCGACGCGTTGTGCGGTATCCCCATCCCTCGCGAAGAGGTGGATCGATTTCTCGATGTGATTGTGGCTCGTATAGAGTCAGAACAGACCGGAGCAAATTGGCAACGTCGTTGGATTGACGCGCACGGTCCTGATTTCGCCGCACTTACACGTCGATACGCTGATCATCAAGCTACTGAAAAGCCAGTACATGAGTGGCCAATCACTTGAAGTTCGATGTACGTCGTGATTTCGACGAACGCCTCTTGCAGGTAGAAGCTTCCGATTTACACCGCTTTCTGACGGGACCAACTGTATTCGACCTTCGTCGCAACGGCGTACAGCCATTTTTTGTAAGTACGCTGCTACATGGCAATGAAACTTCAGGGTGGGATGCCGTTCGACGCTTTATTGCCGATACGTCAGACGCATCAATCGTCCTCTTCATCGGCAACGTCCGCGCCGCAGCACAGGCTATGCGCCATCTGCCGGACGAAGTCGATTTCAATCGAATTTGGCGCCAGCAACCCTGGCGCGACGATTTGAACGATCTACTTGAAAGATACCAGCCGTGGTGCGGTATCGATATTCACAATAATTCTGGTCCCAACCCTCATTATTCAGTTATCACCGACCAGCACGAATCGACTCTTGCGTTAGCGTCCATCTTCAGTAATAGAGTGATCTTCACCCACCATACGCTTGACATCCTGGCTCATGCCATTTCCCCGCACTGTCCATCGCTCACCGTAGAAACCGGCACGGTCGATGATCTGCAAAGTGCTCAACGCGCATATGACTTGCTGACGCGCCTGAATGAGATCCGTCGCGTTCCCATGTCACCAAAACACGAGCTAGAGGCATACGAAACCATCGGGATCGTTAAAGTTGAACACGAAAACGGCAGTCTTGAGAACTTTCCACAGTTCGATGAGACACTTAAAGAAAGCAGCTTTTCGACCCTCGCTGCAGGAAGTCCATTTGTGAATTGCCTGCCGTCTGGTTGGCGCGTGAGCGTACTAGACCCAGCTCACAGCCTTGACCTAACCGACGAATTTTTCGAGTTTCGCGAGCGACGTGCATTCTTGAAACGCGAAATAGTCATGTCGATGTTTACTCATACACCAATACTCGCACTTCAGGACTGCGTGTGTTATTTCTTGACCAGCACGAGTCTCGCTCGTGGGTGATGCGCGTCGTTATCTGACGATCGACGACGAGTTTCAGATGCTTCATGGACGGTTGTCACGTCCAACGATCGCATATGAAACACTCGGCAAACTAAACCACGCGAACGACAATGCGATCCTGGTACTTACTGGACTTTCCGCGTCGGCTCACGTCGCTTCTAGTCAGGAAGATCCGACCGCTGGTTGGTGGGAGGACGTAGTCGGTCCAGGAAAACCCATTGACACGAATCGTTTCTTCGTGATTTGTGTATGTTCACTAGGCAGTTTCTTCGGTTCAACTTGTCCGGCATCCGTCAATCCAGACACCAGCGCACCGTACCGACTTTCGTTTCCAGTACTGACACTAGAGGATATTGCGCACGGCGCGAAATGCGTCATCGATCATCTTGGGATAGAGCGGCTTCACTCCGTCGTCGGCGCATCAATGGGCGGGATGTCCGCGCTCGCTTTCGCACTCATGTATCCGGATGCCGTCTACGCGATGCTCAATATCTCTGCCGCCGCAAATAGTCAGCCGTTCAGCATTGCATTGCGTTCACTTCAACGGGAGCTGGTATGCAAAGATCCAAAGTGGAAGAATGGCGATTACCCTTTCGACGAACAACCTGAGGAAGGGATGCGCTTAGCGCGCAAACTTGGGATGATCAGTTATCGCTCGGCACAAGAATGGCGAGATCGTTTCGGCCGGGAACGCATTACCGGCAACGTCCCCTTTGCGCACGATAATCCCTTCGGCTTGGATTTCGAGATTGAAGCGTATCTGACGTCACGTGCAAGATCATTCATGGACGCGTTCGATGCGAATTGTTACATATACCTATCGCGCGCGGTGGATTTATTCGACGCCGCTGACCATGGTGGTTCGATTCAGATGGCATTCAACGGGCTAGGTATTGAACGGGCAACTATTCTCGGCGTGCAGTCAGATTTCCTGTTCCCACCTGAACGACAGCTTGAGATCAAAACAACGATGTCATCCTCCGGGATCGATGTGTCCTTCCAAATCCTTGACTCGATTCAAGGTCACGACTCGTTCTTAGTCGACATGACCCGTTTTCGACCTGCAATTGCCGCACACTTCAAAGACTCGTAGAGACTAACCCAAACACACCTTAGCTTTTAACGTTAATTTGTCCAACCGGTTCCCCGTTCGCATCTATCGAGCCAATGATCCGGGCATTGTTGTAACCGACGTCACGGAGTTCATTCACGCAGGACTCGGCGTATTCCGTGTTGACTCCAGCAAGTAGACCTCCGCTGGTTTGTGGATCAGCCAACATACGTAGTCGAGGATCGAGTGAGGAGCAGTCGTATACACAATCCTCAATGACCTGCTCGTTGTTCTCCTCTAACGAACTCTGGATACCGTTAGTCAGGGCGTGCAACGCCTGCGGCAAGATTGGGATTGCGTCCAATTCCAATGTCGCGCTAACGTTCGACGCTCGCAACATCTCACTTAGGTGTCCACCTAAGCCAAAGCCTGTGACATCGGTACAAGCAGAAACGGAATAATCCGAAAGGATTTGTGCTCCAGCCGCATTGGACTGATCCATGACATGGATTGCTGCCTCGACAGCGTGAGCGTCGCACCGTCCGTCCATACCACCTGCGAGAATCGCACCAACACCAATTGGTTTGGTGAGCACCAATGATTGGCTTGGCTGTAGCATGCCTTTCTCCATGATGTTGAAACCCGTCGTGCCGACGACAGTGAAGCCGACCGAGAGCTCTACCCCTTCTGCGGTGTGACCGCCTACCAGTGAAACACCAGATTCATTGAATACACTGATCGCGCCGCTCATCAGCTGAAACAGATCCTCTTCCATCAGGTTGTCCGACATCAAAGGTACCGAGACCAACGCAACGGCAACAGTAGGTTCACTGTTCATGGCATAGAGATCATTCAGAGCGTGATGAGCAGCAATGCGACCAAATCGCCATGGATCGTCAACCATCGTCCGGAATCCGTCGCAACTAATCGCCAGCGTACCCGACCCAAAATTCACCACTGCTGCATCCTCGCCGACGCCCATATGCACGCTCGAAGGGGAATGGATATCTAAACGGTGTAGCACTCGCTGGAGTAAATCCGCACCAATCTTCGCGCCGCACCCGCCGCAGCGCATCGATGCGTCCGGTGCGTCCGTCCGCAATTCACCTCGATAGCGGAATGTTTGCTCGGGCATGGTGGGTAGCTCTTGAAAGCGCCGCATAAATCGGCGATCAATCCAATCCTTATAGTGCCACAACCAATTACCCGAAACCTGTACCCAACCCCGGGAAGCTGTCGCACGACCGGGTTCGGTTCGTATTAATGCGAGAGCACGCCGTTGCGCGCGGAAATGCTTCAGTTGCTGCCCCGTTAAGTGGCGACGAAGATTCTCCGCCAGGAAGGGACCTTCTCGAACCGCGTACACCCCAGATTTCGTACGAAGTTGTCCGATGAGCGACACCGCATCGCCTGCACCGAAGATAAACGGCGCTGCTTCAGTCTGGAGGTAACGATTCACTTTCAGGAAACCGTGTTCGTCGACATCCAAGCCAGAATCACGCAACCAAGTGGGTGCACCGACGCCCGTTACGCTGAGAGCGTGGTGGCACGTAATCCCCGCTCCCTCATCATTTCTTAGAGTTATTTGTCTCACATTTACGTCGCGTTCTGCAGCTACGACGTTGAAATCACACTCCACGTGAATATCGTGGTCGTTTAGGGCACTCGCGATATGGCGACGAACGCGCTTCCCGTGTTCTTTCATCAATTCTGAGGGGCGCGCAACTATCGTGATCTCACAAGCTGCGCCAAGTCGTTGGCGAAGTGCAAGCGCGAGTTCAACACTCCCTGGACCGCCGCCGATGATCGCGACCCGAACCTGCGATGAACGTGATAGATACGCAACAGTCCTAGACCAGTTGTGAATAAATCGGCCGATAGGTTTCACCGGTTGAATGACCTCGCCACCCGGAATATCGAGGGTGCAATCTCCACCGGTGTTAATCGAGAGCGCGTCAAACCGTATAGGCGTGCGACCGCCGCTGAGATGTACGCGACGATTTACAACGTCGACGCGTTCAACATTGGCTTCTATGAACCGACTATCTGCAAAGCGCGCAAGCTTCAATAGATCGATGACGATCTCTTGCTCAAGGTACTCGCCCGCGATAAATCCCGGCAACATCCCGGTATAAGGCGTCGTACTTTCCCGACTGATCATCGTCAGACGAACGCCAGCTTCGGGTTTCATACCGAATCGACGCATGACCTGCACATGCGCGTGCCCGCCGCCAATCAGCAGCAGGTCACGCAGATATGGATGTTCGGTATTCACGAGCGGTGTCAGCTCGTGACACGTCAGTTAGATTGGACCTCGGCTTGCTGTCGTTGTGCTTGGGCACGTCGCTGCGCGGCAAACTTCTGATAGTTGAACAGTTCATCTACCTCGAGCGCCTCGTTGCCATTTGCGTCGAAATGCGTAAACGCAGGCTCTAGCTGTTTCTTAAGTCGTTCACCTATCTCGTCCGACTGAATGCCGCCGTCCATGTCGCTATCTAAGAATCCAACCGTCTGAGCCGCACGGAAGCGTGCAGCCGAATGAATTGGGTTCGCTGACGTTTCGTCGCTCCAGCGATACACGAACGCGCCGTAGAGCATTTCATCCCAAGACTGTAGACCCCATGTCACGGTTTTGTCTGGGTCCGGATTCGCAAAGTTCTGATTTGAATTGTCATATACCGTCTTGTGGATCAGTTTCGAACCTGCCGGTACATGCTTCGGTTCCGCGAAAGCGTAACCCGTCTGCCAATTGAAGTCGTATTCGGGCACGGATAACAGAAGTTCTCGCTCGCCACTTGGGAGCTCCAATTCAAACGTTGAGCTGCTACCTCGATAGTGGGAATGAGGCAGGATCGAATAAAGCTCTGCGTCCTTGTCGAACTCGATGTACGCACCTTCTTCATGTGCTTTGGTGTTCGGTGGAATAGCTATATTAAAGTTGATCACGACACCGTGTCGCACATATCGTTCGGGTGGTTCATCGTGGAAATAAAGCCCAATCTGTGTCTCATCTACTACGGTCTTTCCATAAGGGGTATAGTGCATCTGGATGGCGATGTTGGAACCCGCTTTGATGAGAGTGCCAGTACCTTCAGGTGCGAAGTCGCCAATAACCCCAGGGGCGTAGCCACCCAGGAAATTGTTGAATACGCCGCCTCGTGAATTGCTACCCGGTTCATTGGAACCTACCAAGGCGTGATGCAGGACGTTGGTGTCGCCAGGTTTTACGTCGATACCACGGATCCATACGTCCTCGGGTAGATTTGACGCAATCTCGTGGTTCTGATACTCGACCACACCCGTCGCTGGCACCTCAAATGCGGGTACATCGACGATAAAGTCAGGTTCGCCAAGCGGCCAGTCCACAGAACTACGGTTTTCCTCGATCGTCGCGACAATCTCTCCCAATGGATCTTCGCCCTCACCGCGCGGCGCGCCGGCTTCGATCCAGTCAACCAGAAGTTTTTTCTCTGCTATTGAGATGCTGCGATCGTTACCCCATGTTCCGATATGTGGGTCCGCGTGCCACGGAGGCATACGATTCGTGCGGAGCACCTCCCGCATCATCGGCGCAAACCCTTTGACCATTTCGTAACTTGACATCGACCACGGTCCAATACCGCCCGGTACATGGCACCTCATGCAATTCTGTTCAAGAACGGGAACCACATCATCAACGAAGGAGATTTCAGATGCTGGTTCCTCGATGTTGATCAGGCACCCCTTGGCTGCTTCCGTCTGAATGTCCAATTCGCCACCATTTTTAACTGCGTGGATCGCGTCAGCCACGTAATGAACGTCAGCTTCGGCCTTCTGTCGTTCATATCCCAACCGATCGTTCAAAGGACCTCGATAAGCCAATTCCCAGTTAGAAGGGTTAATGACAAATGCTTCCGCTGTGCGTGTGACGCCTAAGCCGCGCGCCACTAGCTGCGTCTCATCCACCAAAATGGGAAGATCAATCTCCCACTCTTCTGCTTCAGCCTGAATCGAGTTACGGTCGTCTTGCGGGTTGGCATTCAGCATCAAGAACACGACGTTTTCATCGACGAAGCGATCGCGAACTTCACGGATATCTGGGAGCGCATTCCGAATGATCGGACAAGCATTGCCTTGAACGATTAAGACAACGGCGTCTGCGTCCGAGTAGTAGTAGAGCTCGTGCGCGTCGCCATTGTGATCTAACAACGAAAAATTCTCGACTGGTACTGCCCAAGCCATAACGCCCGCCATTAGGCATGACGCAATCAAAACGTTTTTCATTCTTGTATCGCTCCTACGATGTGGTTCTTGACAAGCAATCAGTATTGAAACAGTCTGTTAAAGCGAGCACGCGTCTGCTTTTTCGCGGTTCGTCGACGACTCAGACACAGTACGTGCTTGCCTGACAGGTCACAGAGTATTCGACTCAAATATAAGCCAATAATAAACGTACGCCGTGAGGACAAATGACCAAACAATGCCCCAGAACAATCGCAACACAGTGCTTGAACATGCCGACATGAACGCGGCACCAAGAAACAATAATCCCCAACCCCAAAAACCGTTTGCCATCAATAAGATAGCTGCGATCATCGAGACTAACATCGGGAAGCTGTGTTTCTGCCGCCATCGGCTTGACGCAGCCATTACGTCGGGTTAACTCCCAAACCCCGTAACAGGCGACTCAAGATGCTCATATTCATCCAGCACATCCACAACCATGCCACGTAGCAGCACGTTGCAGATCGTGATTACATGTTATTGTAGAAGGTATGGGACGAAATACAGCGTTCGCGAAAGGATGCTCACACCGGAATTCGGCGCCGTCACAATGTGCTTAAACGTGTCTTACGTATCGATCTTTGCCAACCGTACAATTCCAAATTGCCTGTTTACCCAAGGATGTCCGAGTAGCCTATGAGAGTGCCGCAGAGCCACGTATCAATACTAGGAGTTCTCGCGTCGAGATTTCTCAAATCACTCACGCTGGCAGCAACGCTACTTGCTTGCATAAGCGTGCAAGCTGAAGATGATTGGGTAGCACCACGTATCTCGGGCACTGAAATTCCTGATCTGAGTGGAATCTGGCAAGCGATTGGCAGTGCTCATTGGGACATCGAACGTCATTTGGCGCGTCCAGCACTTCAGATGCGGGACGGCCCAGCTGTACCCGTACCGCACCAGCGCATCCTCGCCCTCGGCGCTATTGGGGCCGTACCCGCAGGCATGGGCATCGTCAAAGACGGCGGGAAAATCCCTTACACCGAGGAAGCGTTAGCGATTCGCGACGAGAATCGCGCAGACTACTTGAATCGCGATCCCGCGATCAAGTGTTATCTACCAGGTGTACCGCGTTCGACCTACATGCCATTTCCATTTCAAATCGTTCAAGGACACGACTCGATGTTCATCGTGTACGAGTTTGCGAACGCCGATCGGATTCTCTACTTCGAGGATCCTGGACCAGCACCTGTCGATTCCTGGATGGGACAGTCCTATGCGAAGTGGGATGGCGATACGTTGGTAGTCGAGGTGACGGGGCAAATGCCCGATACCTGGTTCGACCGTGCGGGGAATCACCATTCCGCCAGCATGAAAGTTGTTGAGCGGTGGACCCCCACCGGTCCAAACCACATGCAATATGAGGCGACGATCTATGACGAAGAGACGTTTACGGAACCGTGGACGATTTCTTTACCGTTATACCGTCGTATGGAACCAGACGCACGAATCATGGACTTCAAATGTGTCGAGTTCGTCGAAGAACTGATGTATGGGAAGTGGCGTCGCAATCCACTGCCGCGAGGCTGGGAGGAATGACTATGAGAATTACTTTTGCGGCACTATTGGTCGTACTATCTGGCAGTGCATTTGCCGAAGCTCAAGCAGATCAACCTCGTACGCCGTGGGGGACACCTGATTTCACCGGTACGTACGACACTGCAACACTCACTCCAGTTCAACGCCCAAACTACTACGCGGACCAACTCTACGTGACCAAGGAGCAAGCGGAGGAGCGCGCGCGACAGACTGCGCAAGCCCTCGCTGCGAACAACGCGAAGAAAGATCCAAACCGCGAAGCACCGCCCGAAGGCGGCGACGGATCTCCTGGTGCAGCAGGGAATGTAGGTGGCTACAACACGTTTTGGATCGACAACGGCGAGACCTTAAATTCGTTTGACGGTAAATATCGCACGTCGATCATTACGTACCCCGAAAACGGGCGCAGACCTGGACTTACGCCGGAAGGAACTGCACGTATTCGCGCACTCTTTCGATCCTTCGCTCGTAATGACGGGACCGCTTCCTGGGTACATCGAGGGGACGGATCCGGACCGTACGACAATCCTGAGCATCTGACGTTGGCCGATCGATGCCTTCAGGGATTTAGCTCAACCGGCGGTCCACCGATGATGCCTGCACTCTACAACAACCACAAGAAGATCGTACAAGGTCCGGACACAATTGTGATTCTCGTTGAGATGGTGCACGACGCCCGCACAATCAGGCTCAATAGCGAGCATCCACCGGACGACGTTCGTTTCTGGATGGGTGATTCCATCGGCTGGTGGGAAGACGACACGCTCGTGATTGAGACAACAAACTTCAACGACACGCCTGCACAAGCCCCAGCGTCACGACATCTGAAGGTGGTTGAACGCTTCGAGCGGCTCGACAACCGTAATTTGAAGTACAGTTTTGAGGTTGAAGATCCAACGACGTGGCAAGACAGATGGGCGGGCGATTACGTATGGCCCGAATCGGACGAGCGTATATTCGAATACGCCTGTCATGAGGGAAACTACGCCATGGGGAATATTCTTCGAGGCGCGAGGCGTCTTGAGCGCGAAGCCTTGGCAGCAACCGAATAAAACGTAAGGACTCGTCAATGAAACTGCTCTATCTTGTTCTAGGAATCGCCGTATTAGTTGCTGGCGCAGCCATCTACGCACATCATGCATTTGGCGCGGAGTTCGATCCTAATCGACCTTTGCTCTTGAAAGGAAAGGTTAGTAAAGTCGAATGGGTAAACCCGCACGCCTGGATTCATCTCGATCACGAGAAAGAAGATGGTTCCACGGTGTCATGGATGGTCGAAGGTGGTACACCTAACACGCTCTTGCGTCGCGGTGTGACGCGTGACTCACTCAAGCCTGGAACTTACATCATTGTTGATGGATATCAATCGAAAGACCTTTCAAACCGTGCGAACGGTCGAAACATCACGTACGCCGACGGTACCACGTTGTTCATGGGTTCATCGGGAACTGGTGCTCCGCGCGATGGTGCCGATCCGACTGAACGCGCTCGCGCAGACGATGTAGCCAAGATACAAGCGATTCAGGAATCGGATGAGGAAACCGAGGCCGAAGAGTAATCCGCTCGCCATCAATCACACTCGACGCGCCTCGACGCCACAACGGTGTTGAGGCGCTTTTTTTGTTCTAAGCATGTCCTTACGTTGGTTTGCTGACTGGCTCGACACGCACGCATGGAGTACGGCGCTCCATGAGTCGTTCTACATGTATCCGTTCATCGAAACGACGCATGTACTCGCACTGACCTTGTTCGTCGGCACGCTTGCGATTGTCGACTTGCGTATGTTGGGATACGCATACCGGACAACGCCTATTTCAACGATCAGTCAAAGCGTGTTACCTTGGACCGTAGTCGGTTTTGTCATCATGATCGTGACCGGCGTGCTGCTGTTTTATGCCATCCCCGTACGAACCTACCACAGTGTTTGGTTCCGCATCAAAGTAATCATGATCGTACTCGCTGCGATCAACGCGGTTCACTATCACTATCGTATAAGCAAGAATCGCGTACTCTGGGACCATGCGCCGAAGCCACCGCGTTCCGTCCGGTTAACCGCAGCGGCGTCAATATTCCTGTGGGTTGTCGTCATATTCACCGGACGCATGATCGCATACAACTGGTTTGATTGTGACCGACCACAACCGGATTGGGTGATCACAGTCGCGGGCTGCGTAATCGATGAGGTAGCTACGCTTTGACGCTACTGGACATATTCGAACGCTTGGAAGAAATGTGGATTGGCGAGGCAATCCGAACTTCCTATTGGTTATTCCCATTCATCGAGGCAATTCACTTGGTAGGTCTCGCGTTACTCGGCGGTACAGTCATTGTCGTCGACCTTCGATTGCTCGGATTGACGCTTCGATCGCGCCCAGTCGCTCAGGTCCTACTCAACGCACGTCCTTATTTCATATTAGCGTTGTTGACGATGTTTTCCACCGGGATTCCATTGGCGTTATCCGAAATGATCAAACTCTATTACAACTTTTCCTGGTGGGTGAAGATCAGCACGCTTGGCGTCGCCATCCTATTTACGTTTCTCGTACGTGATCGTATCGTGACACGCCATGATGCGTCTCGAGTTACATTAGGCGCATTGGGACTCGTGTCGCTTGTGTTGTGGTTCACCGTCGCGGGCGCGGGACGCTGGATCGGCTTTTCGTAGACCGTGAACTTTTGCGTTAAATGCGGTGCCAATACGCGCTTCATGACGCCGCCCGACGATACTCAGCAACGCCATGTCTGCCGAAGTTGTGGACATATTCACTACGAGAATCCGAAGATCGTCTGCGGGTGCCTAATCAAAAGTGGCGACGACATCTTGTTGTGTAAGCGTGGCATCGAACCGCGTAAGAATCTTTGGACATTTCCCGCCGGCTATCTCGAACGCTTTGAAACGACACTTGAAGGAGCAAAACGGGAGACACGAGAGGAAGTACTAGCGGAGGTAGAGATCGACCGACTCTACGTACAGTTCGATCTGTCTTACATATCACAGATCTATCAGTTCTATATTGCGCAACTAATAAGTCCATTCGCGCCAGGTCACGAGACGCTCGACGTTCAGCTGTTCAACGAGAATTCCATTCCGTGGGATGAACTTGCGTTTCCTGTCATCCGGAAATCTCTCGAGGCTTATTTTTCCGATACAAAACGCGGCGAATTCAAATTTCGGCATTTCGAGATACCGGATCGAACTATCTGGACGAGAATGTGAACTGTCGTCTAGCTACGCAATCGCTCGATACGCGTTTTGAAATAATTTCGCCCATCCGCTGAACCGGCGCGCACGTCGCTGCGACGGTACTCGCCAAGTTTGTTGTATTGCACGAAAGACCCGTTCAGGGTGCGGCATGGAAACCAACGCCTTACCCGTTGCACTCACCAAACTAGCGATCCCTTTGGAAGAACCGTTTGGATTCAGGGGATATCGCTCCGTGACGTCGCCATCGCCATCAACAAATTGCATTGCGACAAGATTGTGCTCGATGAGGTGTGAAACCTCACCAGGATCAGTGCAGTTCGCCCGACCCTCACCGTGCGCCACGGGTACTGGCAGCTGCGACCCGGCCATGTCCTCAAGCCATGGCGTATTCACATCATTAATCCGCACCTGAACCACCCGGCCTTCAAACCGTCCAGATCGATTCGGCGTCCAAGTTACCCACGACTCTGCGCCTGGAATCAACGCGCGTAGTTGCGCGAGCATTTGACAGCCATTGCAGATTCCGAGAGTTAATGTATCGCGTTCAAAGAATGTCGCGAACTCATCCCGCAGACTAGAGCTGAAAAGGATGGATTTCGCCCACCCTCCGCCGCCGCCAAGCACGTCGCCGTATGAGAATCCACCACACGCTACTAAGGCTTGAAAGCGTTCGAGTGACTCACGTCCATCAAAGAGGTCTGTCATGTGTACGTCGACCGCTTCGAAACCCGCGGCGCGGAACGCGGCAGCCATCTCGAGCTGACCATTGATACCTTGGTCGCGCAACACTGCAACCAGCGGCTTCGCCGTGGAAATAGACGGTAAGCTATCGGGATCAAAACTCAGCTCTTCCGCTAACCCCTTGTCGCGCACGCTAATCAGCGCTCGTTCTTCATCCGCACTAGAAGGATTGTCGCGACGACGCTGCATTTCGAAACTCGTTCGTGACCAGATTTCCTCCAGCTCAACCAGCGAACGATCAAAAACGACTCGATCGTCGGTGCGAACTATGAGCCGTTCGTGATCCGCAGTACGACCTATCTGCGTGACGGCAATGTCGAACTCAGACGCTTCGCGTTCCCACATGCCTAGTTTGGCCGGATCCGTTTCGATCACGACACCGATCTCTTCATTGAACAAGAACGGGAGCCAATCCCCTTCACAAGACAGATCCACACCGATCCTGCCGGCTATCGCTAGTTCCAGAACCGTCGTAAACACGCCGCCATCAGATCGATCGTGAATTGAAAGGATGCTGTCATCATCGAGGTGACGCTGAAGCAGGTCGAACAACATCTTGAGCCGGTAGGGATCATTGACGTCTGGCGGCAGATCACCGAACTGCGAGAACACCTGCGCGATAGCACTGCCACCTAACCGTTCTTCGGAACTTAGTGAGAACAGAAGCAGCGCCGTGTTATTACGACGCAAGGCAGGAGTCACGAACTTATGAACGTCAGGCACGCTTGCGAACGCAGAAACGATCAACGTCAGTGGCGACGTGACCGTGTGCTCATCCCATTGCGTCGACATCGACAAACTGTCCTTCCCAACAGGAATCGAGATTCCCAGCGCCGGACAGAACTCATCGCCAACCGCGCTTACCGCTTCACGTAACGCTTGATCCTCGCTTTCAATTCCTGCACTTGCCATCCAATTCGCAGACAACACCACTGAGTCAAGCGAAGCAATCTTCACACCCATCATGTTGGTCAGCGCTTCTGCTACCGCCATTCGTGCCGACGCCGGTGGATTCAGTACGGCGATAGGCGACCTCTCCCCCATCGTCATTACCTCGCCGCCATCGCTCTCAAAACCAGCGGAAGTGATTGCAGCATCCGCCACGGGAACCTGATAACGACCGACCATCTGTTCTTGGACGACAAGTCCAGTAATGCTTCGATCGCCGATGGTGATTAGAAACTTCTTCGAAGCGACTGCAGGAAACCTGAGCACGCGTTCGACAACTACATTGATATCGAAGCCGCAAAAATCACTCGAAGTCTTGGTTCGAGGTTGGACCTCGTACTTGCGGTGCATTTTGGGTGGCTTGCCTAACAGTCCATCCAAAGGCATCGCCACGGCTGCATCGTTCGAATGTAGGTCCGTGACCATCAAATCCCCGCTTGAATTAGTCTCGCCCACCACGGCGTACGGACATCTTTCGCGTCGGCACACGTCTTCAAACCACGCCAGGCTCTCTGGAAGTAGCGCGATGACGTAGCGTTCCTGCGCTTCATTGCACCAGAGTTCCATCGGCGACATGCCTGGGTCCGCGTTCGGCACTTTCTTCAAGTCAATACGAGCGCCACGTTGCAGATCATTTACCAGCTCGGGTAGAGCATTTGAGAGGCCGCCAGCTCCTACGTCATGGATCTTCACGATCGGATTGTCGGCGCCTTTCGTCGCACAACGATCGATCACTTCCTGACAACGGCGCTCCATCTCCGCGTTGTCGCGCTGAACGGAAGCGAAGTCGAGATCCTCATGTGACGAGCCGGTTCGCATACTCGAAGCAGCACCGCCGCCTAATCCAATCAGCATCGCAGGACCACCAAGAACGATCAATAGTTCTTGATCACTTGGCTCACGGGTCAACGCGTTGACGTGCTGGCGCTGGATCGAACCTACGCCACCCGCGATCATCACAGGTTTGTGATAGCCCCACGCGCGACGTTCATCCGTGACATATTCGAAAGTTCGAAAGTACCCAGCGAGCGCTGGGCGTCCGTATTCATTGTTGTATCCCGCAGCGCCGATTGGACCGTCGCGCATGATTTCAAACGGGCTTGCGATGCGGTCAGGACGACCTAACGCGCCTTCCCACGGTTGTTCATCGCCTTCGATACGCAAGTGTGACGTCGTATAGCCGACGAGACCGGCTTTTGGTTTTGACCCGCGACCTACCGAACCTTCATCACGTATTTCCCCACCCGACCCGGTCGCGGCACCCTCGTACGGCGAGATGGCCGTCGGATGGTTGTGCGTCTCCACCTTCATCAGAATGTCGAGCTGAAGCAGCGTATCAATATAGGTTCGAGAGTCAGGGTCTACGTGCAGCAACGGCGTTTTCGTCCCATCAATGACGGCAGCGTTATCCGCGTATGCGCTTAACAAACCGGCGTACTGTTTAACCTCTGCAGTATTCCTGATCGATTGAAAGAGCGAACGATCGCGTCGCTCTCCGTTCACAGTCCAAGTCGCATTGAATATCTTGTGCCTACAGTGTTCCGAATTCGCTTGCGCGAACATCATGAGCTCTACATCGGTTGGGTGCCGTTCGATCCGCGTGTAGAGATCAACTAGGTACTGAATCTCGTCTTCCGCGAGCGCAAGGCCGAGCCTCTCGTTGCACCGACGCAACACAGATATTGGCTCGCTGTCGAGATTGATGATTTCAAGTGGTTTCGAAGGTACTTCGCGAAACAGCGAATCGAATGTCTCAGCTCGAAGAGCGGTCTCGGTCATACGATCAAATAGCAATGGAAGTGCTAGTTCAAACCACTCTCCGTGCGCGCTCGTTAGCCACCATCTAACACCACGTTCAACGCGCGAAACTTCATTCAAGCCACAAAGTTTGAAAATCTCGGTGGCTTTACTCGACCACGGTGAGATCGTACCCAAGCGAGGTACGACGGTGACCGATGGTTCCACTTGAACAGTCTGTTGAAGACCGCCGCTTTCATATTCCAGCAATGCCGCTGCTTTATCCGTCTGCGCATCACTAAGCGGTTCGTTTAAATTGAGAATATGAACGTATTCCGCATAGCTGATCTTGACGTGACCGCTCGTCGTCGTGTCAACCTTGGATGCGGCATGCTCTATATCAGCTTGCGGCAGTGCAGCACCAGCAAGCGCAAGTACCTGTCTCAGTCAACTACCCCGACGTTGTCGTTCAAAAAACGCAGTTAGTAACGCACTACATTCGTCAGCAAGCACGCCTCGTGTCACTTCAACTCGATGGTTGTGCGACGACCACTTGAGTAACTCGCCATGTGTGTGTACCACGCCCGTCTTTAGCGCCGCACACCCGTATACCAATCGCGCGATACGTGCGTGCACCATCAGTCCCACACACATCATGCAAGGTTCAAGTGTCACGTAGAGCGTTGAATCAATTAATCGATAGTTACCCGTACATTGCCCAGCATCGCGTAGCGCAGTAACTTCAGCATGCGCCGAAGGATCATTCGACTCGATTTGACTTGATGCACCACAGCCAATTACAACACCATCCTTTACGAGTACGGCGCCGACGGGGACCTCACCGTGGTGTTCTGCGATGCGTGCTTGATTTAACGCCTCGCGCATAAATTCTTCATCGACGTCATCTGACACGAAATCAATCTTCGACGCCAACGAAGCTATTGACTACTCTTCTTCAACAGGATGGAACGCTTCTGCCAGTTCTTTCTGCAACTGGGCTTGTACTGGCGCGTAGTGGCTGAATTGCATTGAGTAAGACCCTCGACCGCCCGAAACGGAGCTCAGACGTGAGTGATACGTTTGGAGTTCGCGTAATGGCGCTTGACCTTGAATTTCCACGCTATTGTCCGGCTGCACTTCGGAACCTTTCACCATACCACCCATCGATGACAGGTCACCCGCAACATCGCCCATGCAGTCGTTCGGTACGTTCAGATTGATATTAACGATCGGTTCCATGACAATCGGTCGAGCCTTCGCAACCGCATCCATGAACGCGCGTTTACCCGCTTGAACGAATGCAATCTCTTTCGAATCGACTGAGTGATGCTTGCCGTCGTAAACCGAAACCTTGATATCCTGCATTTCGTGACCCGATATCGCGCCGGTTTGCATTACCTGCAATACCCCTTTCTCAACCGCGGGGATGAATTGACCTGGAATGACACCGCCGACGATGTTGTCTTCAAACACGAATCCTGTACCCCGTGGCGTTGGCTCAACCTTTAGATAGACCTCGCCAAATTGCCCGGCGCCGCCCGATTGTTTCTTGTGTCGGTGATGCCCATCTGCAGTCGCTGTGATCGTTTCACGGTATTCGATAGCGGGCACGCGAGTATCAATCGTGAGACCATGGTCTTCGCGAAGCTCCTCAAGTACGACGCGAAGATGCATTTCGCCCAGCCCGCGCAGAACTGTTTCGTTTAAGGCGACGACATGCTCGACGGCGATCGACGGGTCTTCAACAGCTACGGTCTGCAGTGCTTCTGAGACTTTCTGTGCGTTACTGTCATCTGGCGTTGAGATCGCTAAACC
>JAGWBO010000012.1:18435-56878 GCA_021295855.1 Pseudomonadales bacterium
TCCGCGCGCGGAATGGCGCAGATATCTCCTGCAACTGCTTCTTCGATTTCTGTCTGTTGTTCGCCGAGCAGTTGCGTGAGATGCTGAATCTTCATCGCCTTGCGCGCGTCATCGACGTACATCTGAGATCCATTGCGCAGCGTACCTTGATGCACTCGAAGCAGCGCCATGCGTCCCTTGAACTGATCCTCGACTACATTGAAAACATGCCCGAGAACATGATCACTTGACTCTAAGTCGATGCTCATCTCATCGGTATCGCCGGACACAAATTGAGCAGGATTGCCTTCAGTCGGATTCGGCATTAGCCGCGTCATGGTCGTGAGAAGCGCGTCAATGCCAGCACCTGTCAACGCTGACGTGTAGCAGATAGGCACTAAGTGACCTTCTCGAAGCGACTGTTCGAATACTTCATGCAAGCGTTCTGCGGGCAGCTCTTCCTCTTCGAGATAGAGTGCCATCAAGTCTTCATCAATCTCAACAATCTGGTCGATGATTTGTTCGTGTGCCTCTTCGACAGAACTGAAATTCGTGTCCCCAGAGCTACCTTCGAAGAAGCAATCGACAACATCCGATCGGTCCACATTCGGCAGATTGATAGGCAAACACTCTGAACCCAAGGTCTCTTTGATCTGCTCGGTCACTGCTTCAAGATCGACGTTTTCCGATTCCATCTTGTTGACGATCACCATGCGACAGAGATTTCGGTCTGCTGCATACTGTGCGATCTTCATCGTGTGTGAATCGACACCAAGATTCGCGTCAACTACGACCGCCACACTTTCAACCGCCGGCAACACTGCGAGCATGCGACCTATGAAGTCCGGGAAGCCCGGGTTATCGATTAAGTTGATGTGCCGCGAGCCGCAGTCGAACGAACAAACCGTCGGCGCTAATGAATGTTGCATGCTCTTTTCACGTGGACGATAGTCTGCCACCGTGGTACCTGCATCAACGTTGCCTTGGGCGTTGATTGCCTCGGCTTTGTAGAGCATGGCTTCGGCCACAGTCGTTTTCCCGACGCCCGCGCCGCCAATCAGAGCAAGATTGAGGATGTCCTGAGTCAAGTAAGCCATGACGGAATGCGCTCCGTTAATACCAAAGGATGAACGCGTTGAGTAACGCGATACGCCGTAACGATGGAGGCGGTCGCAAGATCGAAGGTGTTAGCAATTCAAACCTAACGCCGCCGCGCAACTTACGGTCAGTAGCTAGAGCTCATAGTTTATCAGTCGAGCAAGTGGCGTCTTGCGTACAACGTGTTGTTAGCAGCTCGCAAGGTACACAGTGACTCAGGCCATATAAAAAAGACACCCCACGATCGAAACCGCGGGGCGTCCAACATTGCTATCGCTTAGCGCGATGTGCAGTATCTAGTCACGAATGAAATCGCGAATGACCTCACCAGGTCGACTACCGGAATATTCACCGTTCTCGATTACAACTTGACCAGCTACGATCGTCGCATCGTAACCCTTGCTCTTAACGACAAGACGGCCACCATTGTGTGGGAAATCGTTGACGTATTCCGGATGACACGATTTCAACTCATCGTAATCGATGACGTTGAGATCGGCGTGCCAGCCTTCCCGCACTTCACCTCGCTTCTTCAGACCAAGCACTTCGGCGGATTTGCCGGATATGCGATGGACCGCTTCTTGAAGCGTATAGACGCCACGATCGCGCGTCAGTTCAGCTAGTAAGAACGTCGGCGAATCCGCATCGGTGAACTGCCCAACGTGTGCGCCCGCATCACCAAGCATGGGAATCACATGAGGCAGACGCATGTAGTTCCATTGATTCTGAAGAGCGCCCCCGAATGCCCAGAGATTCCAAAGTTCCTTACCTTCAGATTCGATTAGTCGGTCAACGTAAAGCTCTACCGGATCCTTGCCTGCTTCCTCCGCAAGCTTCTGTAGGTTCTTCTGATTTTCCAGGTCGTAGTCCGGATAATCACCGAAACCCATTGGGTGTAGGATACGCGCAGTCTGTCCGAAGCCACCGTTTTCAATCGCTTCTGAGATCAGTTTCTCACGGACCCCAGGCTTCTTCATTTCAGCAACACGTTCTGCAATGCTCGGTAGCTTCATCAGTTCGCGCCAAGCTGGTGTTCGCAGAAAGGCTTGTTGCGCCAATCCGAAAAACGAGCCACTTGGCCGAGTGTGACAAATAGACGTGATTCGTCGCCCGGCTTCATTGTTGCGCCCCAGGAAATCCTCCCAACGCGACACGCCGCCATCACCCTCTGGACCCGTACCGCCTGAGAAGAGCACTTGGCAACCAAGCTCAGCGCCGGTCTCGAACATTTGACGTTCGATTTCGTAGCGCGTTCGCATATCTGGCGCAGCTTGGAACAGACCACCACGACCGCCGGCTTCGACGACTGCTCGTTGAATGGCCGCGGTTTCACGCTCGTCTGCCCAGGTACCAGGAGTTAATCGACCGTCAGGCACGCGGTGACCGAGGAATCGTGACGTCGAAAAGCCAACTGCGCCGCCTTCGACGCTCTCCTTGACCAGCTCAACAATCCGTTTCAGTTCGCGCTCGTCTGCTTGAACGCCTTCGTCGCAACTCTTGTCGCCCATTGCTTCAAAACGAATCGCCGAATGACCACACATGCCAACGACGTTCAATGCTGGGCGAAGCGACTGCAGCGAATCGAGATATTCACCGAAGCTGGTCCAGTTCCACGGCAATCCATCCATGATGGCATCTGCCGCAATGTCCTCGACAGCTTCCATCAGCTTGGCGAGGTATGCGCGGTTGTCTTCCGCGCAAGGCGCAAAAGTTACGCCGCAATTTCCAATTAACGCGGTAGTTACACCGTGATAGGAGCTGGGTCGCATTTCTGGATCCCAGCCGATTTGAGCATCTAAGTGCGTATGAAGGTCAACGAAGCCAGGGGTAACTAGCTTGCCGCTTGCATCAATGGTCTGCTCAGCTTCTACATCTGAAAGATCACCTACCCGACTAATCACGCCATCGTCGACTGCGACATCTGCTTTGCGCGGTTCCGCGCCAGTACCGTCAACGAGCGTACCACCCGAGATGATCATTGAGTGTGACATAAAGTCCCTCCGTGGGATATATAGACGACTAACCATGAGTCGACGTGCATATTTAACGGATTTGCGACCTGGTTTGTAGGTGCTAGACGTTACTCTAGCCCGTTTGATACGGGTTTAGCGATCTTGCGCGGGCGCACCTAAACGCCAGCTTCGCCACATGTCGTCGGTGACTTCAAGGTCGCTTTTGAACATCTTCGCGTCCTTAAACCACTCGTACAAACCGAGCTCTCGATGAGCGTCTGCATCCAGAATTTCACGGTCCTCAGTGAAATCTGCAAATACCGCCCAACGAATTGCTTCACCGACATGAACACCCGCTGTGTGCACCGTACGCCCATGCCAGAAAACGACATCTCCTTGGTTACCAACGAATTCCACTGGCGTGATCGTAGATACAACCTTGCGCATTGCATCGCCGAATGTGTCAGTTGGGGACCAGTTTGATTCAAAGCGATGCGCTTGAAACATGATTCGATGGCTGCCAGGATAAACAGTGAATCCACCCGAACGGGGTGGCACATCATTTAGGTACACGCACGCATTAAGTTGCTGACATACGCGGTCGGTATGGGGACCAAGACTCGCGCCACCAAGTCTCTGCTTGATCTCTTCGGCTGAGAGTTGCGCGGCAGGAAAGATCGCGTAGATCCCGCGTGTGCGCTCACTCTTTTTCAACCTGTCGGCGAGCAGGGTGCGTGCGATTTCGCGGATCTTTGGATGGTTCGGCACAAGGTCTAAGAGGAACTGCTGATTACCAATCTCATGCATTTTGACTCCTCGACCTTGAGCGACGGTGCGTTGTCTTCCCTCAAACGGGCCAGATTTGTCGGCCGGCGGCAACTTTGACCATTGTGGCGCTCGCCAAGTCATGGGATCATCGCGCTTCAACTCCCAATCGCTTTCTTTGCTAGGCGGAACGGTCTCGATTAGGCTGTCCCACGCTCGTTCGAGTGCATTGGCAACAGCACCCCGTTCGATCAACCCCCGCTTAAACAGGAATCCGTGTTCCTTGAAATACTCGATCTCCGCCTTGGAAACAATCTCCCCTTCCACCGCTAGCTTAGGGGGTTCATAGATTGAGCTTGGTCTACTGATCGTGCGTTCTGACATTCGAACCCACCCGAATTACATGCTCCACGAAATGGAGTATTGCCGACACCGCGCTCTCACGATGAGTTACTCCCATTCAATCGTCGAAGGCGGTTTACTGGACACGTCGTATACAACGCGGGACACACCCTTGACCTCATTAATGATGCGCGATGAAACTCGACCAATTAAATCGTACGGTAACTGTGCCCAGTCGGCCGTCATAAAGTCCGTCGTAGTAACTGCGCGCAACGCGATAACGTACTCGTAGCGCCGGGCATCGCCCATGACACCAACTGATTTGACAGGCAGAAAGACACAGAACGCCTGTGCGACCTTGTCGTACCAATCGCTTCTGCGCAACTCCTCAAGATAAATCGCGTCAGCGTTTCTCAGCGTGTCGAGATGGGCTGCGCGGACTTCTCCTAACACGCGAACAGCAAGTCCCGGTCCAGGAAACGGATGCCGATTGATCAGAGTATCGGGTAACCCCAAAGCAAGACCGACTTGGCGTACCTCATCCTTAAACAAATCGCGCAATGGTTCAAGTAATCGTAGATGCAGTCGTTCCGGCAAGCCTCCTACGTTATGGTGACTCTTGATCACGTGCGACTTGCCAAACCTCGTCGCAGCAGACTCAACGACGTCAGGATAGATCGTGCCCTGTCCTAGAAACTGAACGTTACTTAGTTCCCTGGCCTCGTCCTCAAAGACCCGAATAAAAGTCTCGCCAATGATCTTTCTTTTTGCTTCAGGATCCTCTACTCCACCTAAAGCATCGAGAAATCGCGATCTCGCGTCGACCACCCGCAAATCCAATGACATGGTGTTTGACGGTTGAAACGCGCGCTCCACCTCTTGACGTTCGTTCATACGGAGCAAGCCGTTGTCGACGAATACGCAGTGCAACCGTTCTCCAATAGCTCTCGCAAGCAATGCTGCCGTTACGCTCGAATCTACGCCGCCTGACAAACCAAGCAGTACCTCTCCATCACCTACTTGAGCACGGATGTCTACGATGAGCTGATCGACGATATTTGCGGGTCGCCAGGATGCCTCACAACCGACGACATCAAACAGGAACCGCCGCAAGATCTCGTTTCCATCACGCGTGTGTGTGACCTCTGGATGGAATTGGATGCCATACCACTTACGCTCGGCGTCCGCCATAGCGACATACGGTGCTGATGCAGTTTTTGCGGTGCCTGAAAAACCGTTTGGCAGCATCGCAACCTTGTCGCCGTGGCTCATCCAGACCGGTAATACGTCACCGAGTCCACCCAGAAGCGAGTCAGCGCCATTGGTCATTACCTCGGTCGCACCGAACTCCTTCATGGGTGAGTTTTCAACCCGACCGCCCAGCTGCGCGACCAAAGCCTGCATACCGTAGCAGATCCCAAGGATAGGTTTTCTACTCTCGAGCAACCAATCTGGTATACGTGGGGTAATCCGTTCAGTGACCGACTCGGGACCACCCGATAGTATGAAAGCCTCTGGCTGGAGATCCGTTAGTAGCGATGCGTCAATATCGAACGGATAAATCTCGCAGTAAACATTGAGTTCTCGGACGCGACGCGCGATCAATTGCGTCGTTTGCGAACCGAAATCAATTACGACAATCAAGGCACGAAAAAATGCATATACGAGTGAGTAAACGGAAGGCTTGAGCTAACCTGGGTAATTCGGTGCTTCCTTGACAATGTCGACGTCGTGGACGTGGCTCTCTGTTTGGCTAGCGCTTGTGATGGAGCTGAATTGCGAGTTCGTGCGTAGTTGGTGGATAGTCTCACAACCTGTGTAGCCCATCGCACTACGCAGACCACCTGTCATCTGTTGGACGACGGCTCGAAGCGGACCGCGATACGGTACTCTCCCTTCAACGCCTTCCGGAACGAGCTTGTTCACGTTCGCGTCCTCGTTTAACGCATAGCGATTCCGCGAACCGCGGTGTTCAGCCATTGCCCCAAGTGAACCCATGCCTCGATAACTCTTGTAGGTTCGGCCCTGGTAGAGCTCGATCTCGCCGGGCGCTTCGTCCGTGCCTGCAAGCAACGATCCAATCATCACGCAATCTGCGCCTGCAGCGATCGCTTTCGCGATATCACCAGAGTATCGAATACCGCCATCTGCAATCACAGGCACATCCTCGTCATGCAGTTCGGATGCGACATCATCGATCGCCGTTACCTGAGGAACGCCAACGCCTGTAACCATGCGAGTCGTACAGATACTGCCCGGTCCTATCCCTACTTTTACCGCATCCACGCCTGCATCAACAAGTGCCCGTGCACCTTCCGCCGTTGCAACATTGCCACCGATGACATCTAAATCCGCGAAGGATTGTTTAATCCAACGAATACGTTCAATGACGTTTTGCGAGTGGCCATGAGCCGTGTCAACCACGATAAGATCGGCACCGGCTTCAGCGAGTTTCGCAATACGTTCATCCGTTTCAGAGCTTGTACCGACAGACGCACCAACGCGAAGTTGCCCAGCCGCGTCTTTACACGCATTGGGATAGTCCTGCGATTTTTGGATGTCCTTGACCGTGACCATTCCTCGGAGCTGCCCGTTGCCATTCGTCAACAGGATCTTCTCGATCCGGTTTCGATGCAGCAACTCAAGAATCGTGTCAAACGACGAGTCTTCTGGCGTCGTGACAAGTTTCGACTTCGGGGTCATGACGTCCGCAACACGCAAGTCCATTCGCGTCTCAAAGCGAATGTCGCGATGGGTCACAATGCCAGCGAGTTCGTCTGCGCGTAGGACGGGAACACCAGAAATTCGGTGTTTCGCAGTTAGATCTATGAGATCCTGCACCGACGCG
Source organism: Pseudomonadales bacterium (assembly GCA_021295855.1). GTDB lineage: Bacteria > Pseudomonadota > Gammaproteobacteria > Pseudomonadales > Azotimanducaceae > Bin55. Next base: position 25,420 of record JAGWBO010000012.1, read on the forward strand.
TCCACATCTATGGTGATGGGATCGCGGATGATGCCCGTTTCAAACTTTTTTACAGTCCGAACTTCCTCCGCCTGCGCCTCTATCGACATATTCTTGTGCACGATGCCGATACCGCCTTCTTGCGCAACACCGATCGCCAAGCGTGCCTCTGTCACAGTATCCATTGCGGCGGACAAAAGCGGGATGTTTAGGGATATGCTGCGCGTGACGCGAGATTGCAGCGAGACGTCAGCCGGCAGGACTTTGGAATAACCCGGGCGCAAAAGCACATCGTCAAAAGTCAGAGCTTCGTTGGTGATGCGCAACATGCTGTCAAGCCTTCGCCCAAAAGGAGATTTTAGCGATGGCGCCTAACCGCTCGCTTCCCACAATACGAACTTTCACAACTTTGTGACGACAGTAATAAGCGAAGAATTCAGGACAATCGTCCTACTTTCGCGTCTGTGGATTCGAGTAACGTGACGCTCCTAGAATTGCCATAGGCGTGTCTTAGCGTCCGTTTTTATCTCCAACAGATCGTCGAACCATGCCAACAGATGGCACCAATGAACCAATTCACACGGTTGCGCAAGCCATAGAGCGCGTCAATCGCGTCCTCAATGAACAGTTCTTACCGATCTGGGTGACTGGTGAAATCTCGAATCTTTACGATCGTAATCATTGGTATTTCGATCTCGTTGAGGGCAATGCCGCTCTCCACTGCGTCGCTTGGCAAAGCGTGAATCGTCGTTTTCGTTTTAATGTCGAAAACGGCACAAAAGTGAATGTTCGCGGCAAATTCACAATCTATCCGGATCGTGGTCAGTTCCAAATCCTCGTCGATCGCATGGAACTCGCCGGCGAAGGCGCTCTACGCGCCGAATTCGAACGCTTGCGGCGTGACTTGGAAAGCGAAGGCTTATTTCGCCCAGAACACAAGAAACCGATCCCAAGATTTCCCCGACGTATCGCTCTCTTGACCGCGCAGTCAGGAGCGGCAGTTCGAGATGTCATCCAAAACTTCAGCCGACGCTATCCACTTACGGAAATCGTTCACATCCCCACGTTAGTTCAAGGACGAAGCGCACCAGATTCGATCACACACGCAATCCAACGAGCAATGCGCAACGATGTCAATGCTGACGTTCTGCTATTGACGCGAGGAGGAGGTTCGTTCGAAGATTTAAACGCCTTCAACGACGAATTCGTAGCGCGTGCGATCTTCGCCTGTCCGATCCCGGTTGTGAGCGCGATTGGTCATGAAAAGGACGTGTCCATTTCGGACTATGTCGCCGATCAGCGCGCAGCCACGCCGTCAACCGCAGTTGAACTCATGGCGCCTGATTTGATCGAACTACGTCAGCTTGTTTCCGGCACCAGGCAGTGGTTACTTACTAATACCAACGCCGCGTTGGTTCACCGATATCAAGATCTCGAGACCTTGAACGCTCGACTGCGAAAACCGACCCAAGACATCGAGTACCACACCAATGATGTCGCACGAATGCGCGAGAAGCTGCGCGTGGTCTTCGACGCAAAACATAAGCAGCACTTGACAAGTGTCGTCAACCTCGACCAAAGGCTGCAACGCGTGACACCACTAGCTTCGCTCAAGAATCTATCCGTACGGTTGACCAACCTCGAACATCGTCTTCAGCGCAGCAATCCGATCACGCAGCTGAACAACCTCGAACAACGAAGAGTTGAGTCTCGGCGTCAACTTCACGCGCTCGTCACGAATTCACTAGACCTGCATCGCAGTCAGCTTCGCTTGGCAATCGCCCACCTTTCACGTGTCAAACCGATCAACAATATCGATGGTTTACTTGAACGAGTTAGTCGCATGCGCGACACATTGAGGTTAACAACGCACAACAACATCGAAACCATGAATGCCGCATTTCGACAGAAGGTCGCTACGCTCCGAGCCGTAAGTCCACTCGCGACACTTGAGCGAGGCTATGCCGTCGTAACTAAACCTGACGGCTCGACTTGGGGAGAAATCGTGTCGAACATTGGTTCAGTAAGTCCCGGTGATCAGATCAATGCTCATGTGCATGGCGGGACAATCGACGCCATTGTTCAATCGACGACGACACGAGAAGAGGAAGAGGAGAACCAGTCAAGTGCTTCGTGATGCACATCGTGCTCAACTCATCCTCGTCACACTCTGTTTCGGAATAAGCGCAACGGCGCTGCATGCGGCTTCGCCCCCACAGAGTGCTCATGGCACGATTGCATTAGTGCCACTCGAAAACAGTGCTAATGTCGCTAGCGTCACTTTCCTTGAGAAACCTCAACTTATCTCAGGCGATATCGCAATCGTGGCGATCCCGTTGTTCATGGAGACCGGCGAACAGGAAGTTCAAGTGAATTACAGCGACGGTACCGTTAGGGACGTCACGATCAAGGTACTTGAGCGGGACTACCCGGAAGAGCGAATCACTGTGACTGATCAGGAGCACGTCTCTCCATCGGCAACGAATCTCGAACGAATCCGCGAGGAAGCCGCACAGATGCGAGCAGCCTATGAGCTACTTACGCCTCATCCGACAAACCTGCTACCTATAGTTCAACCCGTTGAAGGACGGAACTCTGGCGTGTTTGGGTCCCGACGGTTTTTTAACGACGAACCTCGCAACCCTCACTCTGGGATTGACTGGGCGGCGCCGACGGGTACACCGATCAAAAACCCAACCGGTGGAACGGTCGCAGTTGTTGGCGATTTCTTTTTTAACGGAAAAACCGTACTCATCGATCACGGTGGTGGATTCGTGTCAATGATGTGCCATATGAGCGAGACACTCGTCGAAGAAGGTCAACGGATTGAGCGCGGTGAAATAATCGGAAAAATCGGTACCACCGGCCGCTCGACGGGACCTCATTTACATTGGACCATCAGCTTGAGTGGTGTACGCACGGATCCTGCCGTATTCATGTCGATGCTCAACGCATTTCACGACGCCTCGCCTTAGTCTCTTAACGCCGTCCCTTCGCTTTCGCCCGCGCTTTGCGTCGTTGTATCAGTCGTCCTCGGTGTTTCAGTTGACGGCGTGTGAGTTCGTTGCGCCTGTGCGAGTACGGGTTTGCAGAATTGCGGAATTCAATGACGATTGGCATCCCTTCAATATCCAACGCCGTGCGAAAGCTGTTCTCAAGATATCGAGCGTAACTTCGCGGGAGTGACTCGACCTGATTCCCGTGAACTAGAAGCGTCGGCGGGTGATCACGAAGTTTGTTCACGTAACGGATCTTGACGGGACGTCCTCGATTGGTAGGCGGCGAATGACTATGAATTGCGTTCTGCAATACCTGATTCAGATCAGGTGTCGCGATATCAAGTCGTCCAGACGCATAAATCTGCCGAACTTTCGTATACAGCCTTTTGATACCCGTTCGGTTTAACGCAGACGTGTGGTGTATCGGAATCCACTCGGCGAATTTCAAACGGCGTGACAATGACGACTTCAGCTCCCGTCGCTGCTCTGAGTTCATCGCATCGACTTTGTTCACAACGAGAATCAGACCCGTACCAGCCTCGACTGCGTAACTCACGATATGGAGGTCTTGCTCGACGATACCTTCGGTCGCATCAATGACAAGCAACGCCACATCCGCCGCAACCATGGCGTCAAGTGCCTTGACGACCGAGAACTTCTCAATCACGTCGTTCACTCGACCTTTTCGCCGAATGCCAGCCGTGTCGATCAGCACGTAACGCTGATCATCTCGTTCGAACGGAATGTAGATGGAATCACGCGTAGTACCGGGTTCATCGAACACAACGCAACGTTCATCGCCTAACAATGCGTTTACTAACGTTGATTTTCCAACGTTAGGTCGACCGACCACCGCAACCGGAATTCCTTCTAGATCGGGCGACTCGGCGGGGTTCGTCAAGTACGACTCAAGTGAATCCCTAAGTTCGTTGACACCATCACCGTGCGTCGCTGAAACGAACAGCGTCTCGCCAAAACCTAAACCATTCAACGCTTCAAGCGCTAATAGTTGCACCTGCTTGACACCATCAATCTTGTTGGCAACCAATCGAGTTGGTTTATTCAGCACGCGAAGCTCTTGAAGGATCGTCTCGTCTGCTGCCGTAAGTCCTGTCGACGCGTCCAACAATGCCACGACGACATCCGCCTCATCGATAGCGTTTTGCACCTGCACATTAACCAGGCTGGCGATATCTGAAGTGTCGTGAAGTCCGCCTGTGTCGATGACCGTACCAATCCGGGCACCGAACTCAGCTCGACCGTATTTCCTGTCGCGGGTCAATCCGGGTCGATCGTGCACCAGCGCGTCGCGACCACCACAGAGTCGATTGAAGAGCGTGGATTTGCCTACGTTGGGACGACCGACGAGTGCGACCGTGCCCGAACTCAAGCTCATGACGATCGATCAAGCTCGATCGCGATGAGTCTCCCACCTTTGGACAGTAAGTAGACGACCCCGTCTTCTTGCACCATGGTTGGCTGGATGGGGGAGTTATCGACGCGTCTCCGGGCGATCAATCGGCCATCGCTTTGAGCAATCACGTGAATAAACCCCTGGAAGTCACCAACGAAGATATAGTTGCTGAATGCGAGAGGGTCCGTGAGTTGCCGTCGCAACAACGCTTCCTGCCGCCATGCAATGGTGCCGTCGCGCTGCTCGATTCCGACGATCTCGTCCTCGTCGGTGATCACAAACACCAGACCGTAACCCGATTGAAGAGCTCTCGTCGAAGCGACGTCCACCTGCCAAAGCGGCTGTCCATCAGAGCGACGAATCGCAGTTGTGGCGCCTTGATGTGTTGATGCGACCACTGCACCTTGTTCAACGAGTGGCCTGCCATCAACGTCAACCATGCGATCGAGGTCTGACGTGCCGGTCGGTAACGACACTGTTTGCTCCCAGAGCAATTCCCCGGTCGTTGAATCGATCGCGGACAACGCGCCGTTTGCGAAACCGGCGTACACGATACCTGAATTGAAAACCGGTGTCGACGTACCGCGTAAGGTCACGAGGGGATTCTGTGAGTGAAAAACCCACTTTTGCGAACCGTCGTCTAGCGCGAGTGCAAAAAGATTTCCATCGCTGGTCTGTGCATAGACGGCATCCCGCGACGCGATGGGTGGCGCGAGTACTTCACTCGTCAACACCACTCGCCACCGCTCTTCTCCGTCGGCCGCGGCAAATGCCGCCACCTCACCACGTGCGGTGCCAACATAAATCATACCCGCCCCAAAGCCGAGACCACCAGTCACAAACGCGGGATCGCTACGGTCCACTACGTTCATGAATCCTTTGCTCATCGGATAACCGATCCGCGTCGTCCATTGATACCGTCCGGTCTCGCGGTCGATCGCTGTCAGGAACCCGTACGCATCCGCAGCATATATGGTGCCGCCGTCAATTGCGGGAGAAAGATCAATGAATTTCTTGCCGATACCGCGCCCGATATTTCGACGCCAAAGTACACGGATACCCACTTCCGGTTCGAACGGAACCAAGGCAAGCGGCTTGTCGGCCTTTGGTTCTTTAGGTTTGTCCTCGCGCGAAGTCAGAGATTTCAAAGTCGCGCAACTCGAAATCGTGACCGCAGCAAGCAAGCAAACCAGGATCGTTAACGAAACCGATCTTGGTCCTTTATTCATGGTGAAGGTGGAACGCTTGCCAAGCGCATATCCACGATGTCGCTCTCAACACCCGCTGGCAATTGGTCTTTAGCAGATTGATATGCATCGCGTGCAGCATCAAGATCGTTGTTTTGAAAGTGCACGTCGCCTTTCAACATGAGCGCTTGCCAGCGATAGCCGGACGTCTCGATTTCCTGTAGCGTCGTTAACACAGCCTCGTAGTTCTCAAGCTCGAATTCAACTATGGCTTTGCGCAAGGCAATCAGATCGCCGATTGGCGACCCGATCGCGACGTCTAAAGCCTTACTTAAAGACTCATGTGCGGCCTCAAAGTTCGCCGCATCGACCTCTGCCTTTGCCTGACGTAGCAACGTAAACGCAAAGTAAGTCGAATTGCCATAGTCGGATTCGAGTTCGTCGACAAACGACTCTGTTGGTTCGCCGAGCGCTACGGCTTCTAAGTAGCTAGCGTAGAGATTCGACGCCGATTGCGATTGACCGACCTGATATGCCTTGAAGTAGTCCCACGCGACCGTGCCGCCAATCCCAATGGTTAACGCCACGACCACGGTAATACCGTAGTCCTTCCAGAGCTTCTTTATCCTGTCGACTTGCTCTTCGTCGCTTAAATAGTCAGACAAAAGATGTTCTTTAGCTAGGAATCAATTAGAGTTAAGAAGCGTAGCAGTTAATTCAGTCACGGGCACTGCTACCTGATCCTGTACTGTTCGCAACCACTTGAGGGAAACTTGGTTGCTGGCTGCTTCGTGCGCGCCGATTATAAGAGCGACTGACGCTCCGCTACGGTCTGCGGCGCGCATCCGAGCCTTGACTTTACCGCCCCCTTGATGCATTCGTACTCGAAGTTTTGTTTGTCTACGCAACTGCATTGCGACATCTAGAGCAAATCCCTCTTCATCGTCGCTAAGTGCCAGCACATAGACATCCGGCGTCGAAATCGGTGCTTCAATACCTCTATCTTGCTGCAACAACGCAACGCGATCCACGCCGATGGCGAACCCGGTTGCCGGGCAAGGTGCACCACCGAGTAGTTCACAGAGTCCGTCGTAACGACCACCTCCTCCTACCTGTTTCTGCGCGCCAAGTCTCTCTGTATTCCACTCAAAGACCCCATGCGTGTAGTAATCAAGCCCACGGACCAATCGACTGTTCACGGTCGCATCTACGCCCTGACATGCAAGGCGTTCCTGAAACTCGTCGAAGTGCCTTCGTGACTCGTCGTCGAGGTAGTCCGATATCTCAGGCGCGTGCTCGATGAGGCGCTGGGTCTGCCCACTCTTTGAATCGAGAATCCGCAGTGGGTTTAGATCGAGACGTCGTTGGCTGTCTTCATCCAGTTCGTCTTTGTACGGTGTAAGGTACGCGACTAAACCCTCTCGATGCTTTTGCCGACTTGCCGCATTTCCAAGCGTATTGATCTCAAGCGTGATCTCGTTCGCCAACCCAAGCTGGTCCCACACATCCTGCACAACACGAATCAGTTCAACATCGACATCCGGTCCATCAAAACCAAATGCTTCTGCTCCGACTTGAAAGAACTCGCGATACCGTCCGCGTTGTGGCCGCTCGTGCCGGAACATGGAACCTGAATACCAGAGCTTAGGTTGACCGCCACGGTACAAATTGGCGTCGATAACAGCACGAACACAGGAAGCAGTGCCTTCCGGCCTAAGCGACACGGGGTCGCTCTCTTCATCGAATGTGAACATCTCTTTCGAGACTGCGTCTGTCGCTTCGCCGATACCACGGCTGAACAAAGCCGTTCGTTCGATAACCGGCAAGCGAATTATTTCGTACCCGTAGCTCTCAAGCGTGTTACCGAATACCTCTTCAACGAACCTGATTCGGGCAAGTTCATCGGCATACAAGTCACGCATGCCTCGCACGAGAGGCGATCGTTCGGACATAGGTTTATGGTAGCGTCAGGTTCGCAACTAGACCAGCGGTATATGGCAAGAGATCCACGTCCACGTCGTTGAAGCGCACACGCACGACTGTTGAATCTCCAATCCTAACGGTTAACGGCAAGACGCCAACTAAAGACGCAACTTCGCCTGCTTGACCCATCCTGTAGTAGAGGCGTGCGTCATCGGCACCATAGACTTCAACCCAGCTCGGCCCCGAGAATGCAATATTGATAGTTCCAGTGTTCGGCTCGTCAGTCGCCGTCAAAACGTCACCGCGAGTCGCAAGCGAATCGGTTGTCTGAACGTCAATCGGTGTATCCTGGATATCCGCGAACGTCTCGTCATCATTAAGGTCGATCAAAGCGTTGTCGGAAGCGGGAATCGTCGCTTCCGTGTCTGTGGCTGTATCCGTTACAGATGCCTGGGCCTCACCTGTGGAATCCCGTTCCTCTCGCATATAGAACGGTAATTCAGTGTCTTGTGTCTGAGACTGCGTCTGCGCGGCGGGCGACACGATAACACTCGAAGCCGATGTATCTGGAAGTTCGTCCTGACTCGGCCAAACCCACCAGACCACTCCAGCGACGACTGCGACCATCGCTGCAACTAATCCAAACACGATCGCGTCCGAGCGTTCACGTAATCGTTCCGTGAGCGCTTGTTTACCGATCATCTGGTAGTTGACTTGACCCGATTGGGTCGCGGCGATTTCCATTGGTCGATTACGGTCAACCGCAAATCGCGTCTCATCGATTTCGACGCGTAGGATGGCGGCGTAAGCGCGGTAATACCCCTCAATGTAAATCAGTCGCTTCTTCCCGATTTTTTCTATTTCTCCGGTCTCGAGCGCGCGAACGACCTCAGGCAAGAGCTTAAGGCGATCTGAGGCATCTTCGATCGTCATATTCGCCACTTCTCGCGCGGTCTTGATTTGCGCTCCTAACGCTTGACCGGCTTCGCGCAAGCTCGCGAGTTCCGTCCCTTGCTCGTCCAAGCCCAATTCGATCGATGTATTCTCCTCCTCATTCGATTCGATCGGTATTGCGTCGTCGCGGGGTGGTTCGTTTTCGCTAGTCACAGTCGCAGTCGAATATCGTCAGTTGTTCGTCGAAGCGATTGGAATCTGTTGAGCCGGTGCGAATATCGGACTCGAACCGTAACGATATCGCTCCGCCCGTCGTGTCCGATCGTTAACTCGGCCTACAAGCTGTCCACACGCCGCGTCAATGTCGTCGCCCCGCGTGGTGCGCCGCATTGCCCTAATGCCGTTGTCCATAAGTGTCTTGTGGAATACCTCAATTCGGGCATCACTCGGCCTCGTGTAGCTACTGCCCGGGAACGGATTGAATGGAATGAGGTTGACCTTACACCGAAAATCCCGAAGTAACTTAGCAAGATCAAGCGCAAGCTTAGGTGTGTCGTTCACCTCATTGATCAACGTATATTCAAACGTGATAGTCGCCTTGACATCCTGCGATGCAAGATAGGCACGACATGCGTCAAGCAGCGCATGAATTGGATATCTCCGGTTTAGTGGAACCAATTCGGACCGTATCTCATCGTTAGGAGCGTGCAAAGATACGGCTAGCGCTACCGTGGTCAATCGGCACATCCGCTCGATAGCCGGAACGACCCCCGCAGTACTAATGGTGACGCGTCGCCGGGACAATCCTAAACCCAGGTCATCCATCAAAACATCGATCGCTTTAAACGTGGCATCGAAGTTGAGTAACGGCTCACCCATACCCATGAATACCACGTTCGACAATCGTTCGTCAGGACGGTTCTTATCAAGCCATAGACAAGCTTGTAGTACCTGTCCCACACCCCTGTTTCCCGGTTGCACAGAATGTGCAGTCCAGCACACAACCAACCTGGGATGAAATACAGAGGGTCTGGCGACGACCATCAGGAATCAGAACCGTTTCGATCGTGTCCCCTGATTGAGCCTTCATCAACCATTTCACGGTGCCGTCACGTGATTCTAAGACCGTTAAAACGGTCGGCAGCTCCACCGAAAGCTCCTCTGCCATTGATCTTCGCAAAGATGCCGCGATGTTCGACATACCGTCAAAGTCGAGTACGAGCTTGTGGTACAGCCACAACATCAGTTGCTCTGCACGGAAGCGTTTTTCGCCACGCTCCTCAAAGTACTCTCCTAGGTCATTGCGCGACAAGCCTAGTACATTCTGACGTGGCAAAGTAGTGCTATCGGCTATAGATCTGATCCTCAGAAAAGAAGTATGCAATTTCTCGAGCTGCAGATGTGGGAGAATCGCTACCGTGTACGGCGTTTGCATCGACGGTACTCGCAAAATCGGCACGAATCGTACCTAGATCAGCTTCTTGTGGGTTCGTCGCTCCCATTAGGGTTCGGTTGACCTGAATGGCGTCTTCGCCCTCAAGTACTTGAACACAAATTGGACCGGACGTCATAAACTCCATCAAAGGCTCGAAAAAGCCTTTCCCTTTGTGCTCTGCATAAAACCCTTCGGCCTGATCGCGTGACAATTGCAGCATTCTTAGTGCGACGATCATTAGTCCCGCTTTCTCAAAGCGAGAGAATATCTGGCCGATCACGTTTTTGCCAACCGCGTCAGGTTTAACGATCGAAAGGGTACGTTCATTAGGCATAAACTGATCTCTGGAGCTAGTCGATTGGTATAACGAAACGCTTGTTACATGTATACATCCAACCGAAATTAACGTGTTGAGGTTAATTGGTCGAAACAAAGCGTCGAACGAATTATATCTAACAGCTCTTGAAAGACGGAGTCAAGCTAATAGGGTTCCTTTCGACAGCGAACGTCACAGCACGGCATCGTATCCTGAAAGCATTGAAATCTGTTATACGACCTATAACTAACATTGATGTCGTAATTTCAACCTATAATACATGATCTTCACATGTCTTTACGAATAGAGTCCTAATAGTGACTCAAAAAACTGAGAAGCCGCATGGTATTGGGAGTCAGCGTGCGAAAGGTATTAAGCCAAGCACCGATAATAAAGCAAAATCCGATCCGCAAATAACGAAGTCCGACAGAGAGTTAATTCGTCAAATCGCCAAAGAACGTAGCCAGCTAATGAAGGAACTAGCTGATCTCTGAAGACCACTACCGTATCGCATTCGATTTACTACTCTGCGCACACGAAGAAGCGCTCGAATTCGTAGGACGGCACGGAATCCAAGACGAACAGATACTTCGTTCAGCAATCGATACGCCTTACGTTGGATATTATCCAATCGTCCACGCAAAAGCAGCAGCTCTACTCCGGGGACTGGCATGCAACCACGGTTTCATAGACGGTAATAAACGAACAGCTATTCTGATTACGGAACCCTTTGTTCGCAGATGTGGCTTTCGATTAAATGCTTCGGACGAAGAACTGAAAGAGATTACGCTTTCATTGGTCCTCCATAAGATTACAATCGAAAATATCGTAAAGTGGATATCAACCAAATTAGAAAAAGACGTTTCGTAGCTCAATCCGATAAAATCGAGCCAACGTTCGAATCTGACATGGTTGAAGATTCTTTAACGTACTTTCGACTAGCCAAAGCACATTAGTCTTATCTTTTTAATATTGTTATTTCTCGTTAACCTTGGATACAAGCTCGGGCTTGTCACGGTCGGAACCCTAACGCATTGTAATTTAACTCTCCGTAAGATTTTTATTTCTGTATTGAAATCACCTTGCAGATCTATTAAACAAAATTCACACGTTACACTATATTTGTGGAAATATGCACAGGAGCCATTTCAGATGTTAGTTAATCTCGTGTCAGCACTTCCCATAAGTGCCCATCATCGTCACGCCAATAAAATCCGCGACCACCGTTCCAGCTGTTAATCTCTCCATTGTCTGCAGTAAACGGACCGGAACCATACGTAATGCCTCTTACTTTGATTCGATCGAAAATGCCATCAAATTCGGCGTCGGTCACTTTGAATGCGTAGTGGTGACTCCGAAACTCGCTGGCGTTATCGAAATCCATGGTTAACGAATCGTTGACAACCACAGGTGCGAAATGACCGCTCATCCCTTCGAACGTCAATCCCATGATCTCGGCGAAAAATCGGGCCGAAGCTTCTTCGTCCTTAGATGGGACGATCGTGTGATTCAATTCCATTACTTAGCAATCTCTCAACAAGACGATTCCCAATTAATTATGCTCTTTTCGCGGGCGTAACAGTCCTAACGTGGACGCAGCACGACGTTCTCAGTCGATTTGAGGAGAGTGATTCGCGCCCGATCCTATGCGACGCAGTAACGACATGTGCTTCTCCGTGCTAATCTAGCGACTCCGGTTGAGTCAATCCGATAAATGCAATTGAATCGGATATCCCACATTCTTCATCGCGCTACCCTGAAATCCTTATCCAGCTAGCTTCACGCCGGTTTGCGCGCTTTGTGATAGTACATTGGAGTAAATATGCCTAAACGTCCCGCAGCAAGCAGACTATCTGCCGCTATATTGAGAACGCCTTGAGTCTGAGTCGCACCTCTAGGTACTACCCTTAGCAATTCGAGGACTCGAAGGGTCAGGGAGGTCACTTTGCGTCCTAGGGTCGATCTCGCGAAGCTTCTCAGCGATCGCCCGCTCGTACCCAACGGGTGATACCAAGGTGTCGCAGGATCTGAGTCTAAGGCACGATCTCCTGTTTCAATCAGTTCGAATCCGGCCGAACGCAACCCTTCATCAACGTCCGAAAATGAGGCGATCTGTGGTAACGCATTGCCGAATTCAATTCGTTCCTTCAAGTCGCGATGAACGGGGTTTTCTGCATCAAATGAAGGTGTCGTACACCAGTCATAGCCAGCGAAAATCGCGCTTGGCTTCAACACGCGAAATATCTCGGCGTAAACTCGCTTCTTATCCGGCGCGTGCGCGATCGCCTCAAAATGGTATGCAGCGTCGAAACTCTGGTCTTCTGCAGGAATCGCCATAAAGTCACCGAGTAATACCCTACAGAGCTCATCAAGATCAGCCTCGGCGTTGTACTCAGCACACTTTTTGAGTTGGTATTCGCTGATGTTAAGTCCAGTAATCGTCGCACCGAATTTCCGCGCAATTGAACGTTGTGGTCCACCTACGCCACAACCAACATCTAGCACATTGAGTCCAGGTCTTAGATTCATGGCATTGCCGAGGAAGTACTGATGATTAGTGATAGCCTCTTCGAAGGACTGACTATCCTTCGATGGCGCAAAGTGAAATGACTCGCCCCAGCCGAATTCGTAGAAGTCAGTGATCAGTTCATAGAACACCTTCACCATGGTCGCGTATTCGACCTTGCTCTTCTCTTGCGAATGGCGGTAGTTCGATAGCGCTTCATCCGTGTCCTCTTGACGAGCGGCGTGCGAAATAGGATTACGAGTCTTGTTACTCATGAAGTCGCTCCGTGCGCGTCCTAAGAACAGGTGCCGATAGTACTGATTGACTAGGGAGAATCAGTGAAGGTAATACATCGAATACTAGATTGAGATGTAGCCGAGTACTAGTACATGCTAGAGACGCAGAGCGAGTTCTCGCTATAGTGCATCCAACGAAGCCACTCACGACGTAAAGTCGCGCGAGGAACTCGAATCATTCGTTCTCCGCTTTTCGTTCCCGCAATGTGTGAACCACATCTGCGATTCGTGTCGCAGCGAAGTCGACTTCTTCCTCGGTTGTGAATCGTCCAACGGTAAAGCGCAACGACGCCGAAGCAAGTTCGTCGCGCACGCCTATAGCTCGTAACACGTAAGAAGGTTCAACCGTTGCGGAGGTACAGGCGGACCCGGACGAAACTGCAACATCGTTTAACGCCATCAGCAGTGTCTCGCCGTCTACCCCACCGAAGGCGACGTTGATTAGTCCGGGGATTCGTCGGTCTTCTGATCCATTCATATGCACGTCAGGAATCTGACGAAGATGCGCCCACAATCGTTCGCGCAAGGTAAGGAGACGTTGCGATTCTCGATTGAGTTCCACCGCGCAAACCGAAGCGGCAGCACCTATACCCACGATTTGGTGTGTGGCTAGCGTGCCGGATCGTAACCCTCGTTCATGACCGCCGCCATGGATGATCGCCTGAAGCGGAATGCTTGCAGATCGTCTGACATAGAGTGCCCCGATGCCTTTTGGTCCGTAGATTTTGTGACCCGAGATACTCAACATATCGATATTGAGATCAGCCACATTGACTGAGACTTTACCTACGCTTTGGGCCGCATCAACGTGAAAAAACACGTTTCGATCTCGACAAATCCGTCCAATCGACGCTACATCGTTTAAAACGCCGATTTCGTTATTGACGTGCATGATTGAGACGACGAATGTGTCGTCGCGAATTGCATTTGACACGTCTTTCGTGGATATCAGGCCATCCGAGCCAGGTGTCACATACGTTACTTTGATCCCCTTTTTCTCAAGATATTCACAGGTATCCAGCACCGCTTTGTGTTCGTAGGCGCTCGTGACGATATGCCCTGAACCGTAGTGCTCTGCAAGTCCCTTCAATGCGAGGTTATCGGACTCGGTCGCACCGGAAGTCCACACAATCTCCAACGGGTCTGCGCCAATAAGCTGAGCAAGTTGAACCCTGGCGTTTTCTACATGCTCTTCAGCTTCCCATCCGAACACGTGCGATGACGATGCTGGGTTGCCAAAATCGCCGTCAAACATCAAACATTTGCTCATCTTGTGGGCGACTCGCGGATCAACGGGAGTCGTTGCCGCATAGTCGAGATATACCGCACGAGCGCGCGGCGAAGCGATGTTCAAACGTTGAGAACCGGAATAACGGCCGAGATGAATTGGCGTTGGTTGTCAATTTTATGGCGCGAAATCGAACTCGTTCGAGCACGCGCTTAGGATTGGCTGCGCCTATATCCCGTCAAGTCCCGCAGCGCGTTCGATATGGGTCAGAAAGCCGCGCAGAATCTGTACTTCTGTTTCGTCAAGCTCAATTCGACCAAACATGCGTTGGAAGCGGGTGAACGCCGTTCGTGGTGCGCCCGGATCGAAGAACCCAATGGCGTTGAGAACTCGATCAAGATGCTCGTACATCGATGCGATTTCAGCATGACTGGCATGCGGGCGATCCCAACCTGCTTTCATTTCGGCATGCCCGCGGGATTTGAATAACTCATACGCCACAATCTGAACAGCCATCGCTAAATTGAGTGACCCATATTCCGGCGAAGATGGTATTCGGACGTGGACATTGCACATCGCAAGTTCCTCATTCGACAAACCATTGTTTTCGCGACCGAACAGGATCGCAAGCGGCTTCGATTGATCAGGCATACCATCAACATCTGACGCAAATTCTGAGATGCTTTTCACTGTCCAGGGAATGTGTCGATCACGTACGCTCGTTCCGGCGACGTATCCGCAGTCACCAAGCGCTTCCTCAATTGAGTCGACCACGTGGGCGGAAGCGACAACATCTAATGCTCCCGCTGCACGCCAGTCAGCTTGCGGATCAGGGAACCGTCGCGGTCTCACCAAGTAGAGCGACGTCAGATCCATTGTCTTCATCGCGCGAGCTGTCGCGCCGATATTGCCTGGATGTGACGGTTCAACGAGCACGATGCGTATCTCCAAATCAATACCCCCCAGAGCGGCTTAAGCCCAATGCCAATGCTAGAATTTTCCGTGTGCAACCCATCTTAAATATCGCGACGCAGGCGGTACGTGCAGCAGGTCGTGAGCTGATGGCTCGCGCCCCGAATGTGCCTTCTTCGCGTTCAATCTCCGCGGCGAGTGAAAAGTACCTTCAGCGTACACATGACCGAGCGATGCGCACGATCACCGAGACGATTCTGCGTTCATATCCTGAACATGAAGTCATCTCGCCAGATGAATTCAGTGCGAAATCAAGTGTAGAAACGAGTTGGATCGTAGAACCTATAAGTGGGCGTATGAATTTCATGCGCCGCCTGGATCACTTCTGCACACTCCTCGCGATTTCGCGTAATAATCGGCTTCACAATGCCTTGATCGTCGACCATTTTCGCGACGGTCACTTCCATGTGACTCGTAGCGAAGGGTGTTTTACCTCTGACGGGCGCATGAGAGTTAGTGATACGCGAACCACCCATGGCGCTCTCGTTGCATTTGAAGGCGTGGAATCAATCGAAGATTTCGATGCACTCGGACTCACGCCGCGGCTCTCGGGGAGTCTAGGTCTCGATATTGCCAACACTGCGTTCGGGCGATATGACGCCATGGTGTGCACAACCGCATCGGCATTTCACTTCCAGTTTGCACGATTGTTTATTCGTGAGGCCGGCGGGTTCGCTTCGACGCTAAGTGGCGGAGAGTGGTCGTCGGAGCAGAGCGGTCTTGTTGCCGGGAACACATACCTGCACCGGAAACTCGTGGCAGAACACGCAAAACAGGTACCGGTCGCGGTCGCGCAGACAGGAACCTAACTCGCTAGATCGCGTCCTCGCTGCCTTCTTTCGCCGGCAATGCTAGATCCTCGCTCTGAATGTTGAGCATCAACAACAGATTCGCAGCGACGTAGATCGACGAATAAGTTCCGATTACGACACCTATCGTGAGAGCGGTCGCAAATCCTGAGATTTGTTCACCCCCCGCAAGCAGAAGCGCTAACAGTACCAACAAAGTCGTCAACGAAGTCACTAACGTACGACCAAGCATCTGGTTCAACGATGTGTTGATGATTTCAACCGGTTTGCGTCGTCGTATCGTCCGGAAGTTCTCACGAATGCGGTCGGACACCACGATCGTGTCGTTAAGCGAGTAGCCGATTACCGCGAGCAGCGCAGCTAATTCTGGAAGATTGAACGTCCATCCGAACATGCAGAAAAGTCCTACCACGATGATGACATCGTGCACCAACGCGACGACCGCACCAAGGGCAAACTTTCCGGTAAACCGCAGCATGATGTAAACCAAAACCATCGCAAGTGCGACCAGGAGCGCGAGCCCACCTTTCTCGGCCAGTTCCTCGCCAACAGTCGGACCGACAAATTCTGAACGTCGGAGATCAGCTACTCCAATACCTTCAACGAGAGAACTCTGTATGTTGTCGCCAACGTTGGACTGATCAATACCTGGTACCGGGGGTACTCGAACCTGAACTTCTCGTTCGCTGCCAAGGCTCTGGACAACCGCATTCGCGTACCCGTCGTCAGCAAGAATCGCCCGTACCATGACTGGGTCAACGGGTTCTTCAAATGCTAACTCGACCAAAACACCGCCCGTGAAATCGAGTCCGCGATTCACGCCAAGCCACACGAATGCGACCACTGACGCAACTAAAAGAATGCCAGATAGAACGGTCGCAATATGGCGATTTGCCATAAAGTCGATGTTCAAATTCATATCCAGATCTTCCTTACAGCTCGATTTCCGTAAACCAAGTGCACCAATCCACGCGACACGAAGATTGATGTAAACATGGATGTGACAATGCCGATGGACAACGTCACTGCGAAGCCTGCAACGGGGCCACTTCCAATGGCAAGCAAGATCAATGCGACAAAGAGTGTCGTCACATTGGCGTCAAGAATCGTTACAAACGCGCGGTCATACCCATTCTTAATCGCAGTCGCAGGTGCTGCACGCTTCAATTCCTCGCGAATGCGAGAGAAAATCAAGACGTTTGCGTCAACGGCCATGCCGACCGTTAGAACGATTCCAGCGATGCCGGGTAACGTAAGTGTAGCGCCTAATAGCGACATGACCGCCACGAGGACAATCATGTTCATCGTCAAACAGATGTCAGCGATGACGCCGAATACTTTGTAGTAAACGATCATGAAGAGCGCGACAAGCGCTAAGCCGATCACGACCGCGAGCATGCCTCGGTCGATGTTTTCATCCCCAAGCGATGCGCCCACCGTGCGTTCTTCAACGAAATACATCGGCGCGGCTAGCGCTCCTGCGCGAAGCAGAATTGCGAGTTCTTGCGCATCTCTTACTGAGATGCCGGTGATACGTGAGTTGTAACTTAGTGCACCCTGAATCGTCGCAACACTAATCAGACGGCGCGAAGTCTCGATCTTAGTGCGCTCCACGCGTTCACCGTCAACGATTTCGTTGACAACAACCGGGCGTTGTTCGATAAAGATGATCCCCATCCGACGCCCGATATTCGGCGCGGTAGCACGATTGATTCGCTCTCCGCCAATGCTGTCGAACTGCATGTTCACTTGGGGTAACGAAGTTTCGGGATCCCGTGCTTGCTGCGCGTTGGTAACGTTGTCGCCTGTGACGATGTTCTCCTTCAGCAACCTTACATCGACACCTTGGTACGGCAACACCTCGATCTGCGATGGTCGATCGGTCACCGATGCTTCAAGCCGAAACTCGAGCGTCGCGAATTTATCTAGGATTCGCTTCGCTTCCGAGCTGTCCTGAACACCGGGTAGCTCGATCACAATACGTGAACTGCCAAGGCGTTGTACCAACGGTTCCGCGACGCCGAGTTCATTCACTCGGTTGCGTAAGCCAGTCAAATTCTGTTCGATCGCCGCATTTTCAATCTCATTGAGGCGATCCTGCGTCAAGGTGATCAGAATGGCCGGAGCACCTCTCCACTCGACTTCCTCGAGCACGTGATTGGGTGGTCCGTACGAAATTTCCAGCGCAGTCATTGCTTCAGTACGTCGAGATTCGTCTGCGAACGGAATGTGTACGCCGGTCTCAGATACGAAATCCTCGGTCGGAATATAACGGACATTCGCATCTCGCAATATCGCAGTCGCCTTGTCTGCTTCATCCCCAAGTTGCTTATTAATGGCGCTCTGCATGTCGACTTGCAGTACAAAGTGAATACCACCCGCCAAGTCCAAGCCAAGGGTCATTGGGGTGGATCCTAGGTCACGCAACCACTGCGGTGTCGTAGGCGCAAGATTTAAGGCAATGATGAATTGCCGTTCCATACCCACAGGATTCAGTCTTGATTCAAGCAGATCCTTGGCTCGAATCTGGTCTAGTTCGTCGTATAGATGAATCTGGGTGCCTCGCTGCGTAAGCGCAGCACGTTTGACGTCAATACCTTCGTTTTCGAGTAGTTCTCGCGCCTGTGCGGTAAACCTCGTACCGATGATGGTCGACGAGTTGTCGACCTCAATTTGTACCGCATGATCTGGCGGGAATAGATTCGGAAGTGCATAGAGAATGCCGAGTACCAACACACCCAACGCGATGAAGTAGCGCCAGAGCGGGTAGCGATACGGTTGGTCTGCGGAGGTCCTTGTGCCAAATAAGTTCTGGCCAAAGACGCGGTTGTCAGGCATCTATGCGTTCAGGCTGAAGCCTTATTTTCAGGTAGCTCCTTGAGAGTTCCTTTCGGCAACGTCGAGGAAATGGCAGCTTTCTGGAACCGCAGTTCCACCTTGTCTGCGACCATCACGAAGACGTAGTTCTCGTCAACCTTTGAGATTTCCCCCATGATGCCGCCGACGCTCACGACCTCATCGCCGACCGAAAGGCCAGCCATGAGTGCTGCTTGCTCCTTACGCCGCTTGCTTTGCGGACGAATGATTAGGAAATAGAAGATCGCGATCATCGCAACCAAGAAAATGATCATCGTATAGTCCACGAGAGACCTCCTTACGCGACGCTAATTGATGGGGTTAAGCGCTGGAATTGACGCGATTAGCGTCGGCAAACTGAGCGAGCAGACGAGAGGCGAAATCCGAAAGCGTGTTTTCTGATATGCGCTTTCGCAATGCGGTCATCAACTCGTGATAGAAGTGCAAATTATGAATGCTCATCAATGTACAAGCGAGCATTTCACGACATCTGTCAAGATGATGCAGGTATGCACGTGAAAAATGTTGGCAGGTGTAGCAACCACAATTTGGATCAATTGGCGACGAGTCGTGCTTGTGGACTGCGTTTCTTATCCGGACGACGCCCTCCCAAGTAAACAAATGACCGTTGCGGGCGTTGCGCGTCGGCATCACGCAATCGAACATGTCGATCCCCTGAACCACGCCGCGAATCAAATCTGACGGAGTTCCTACACCCATCAAGTAGCGCGGGTGGTCCGAAGGCATCTGTGGCACTAGCGCCGAAAGGACCGCATTCATCTCCTCGATGTCCTCACCCACCGACAAACCACCAATCGCGAAACCGTCGAACCCGATATCAACCACGGCTGCAAGACTCTCTACCCGCAGATCGTCGTAGACACTGCCTTGAACGATTCCGAATAATGCACCTTCGCCGTCATACGCCGATTTAGAGGTAGCCGCCCAACCAACGGAGCGCAACATCGACGATTTGGCTTCGTGATGTGTTGCAGGATACGGTGTACACTCGTCGAATACCATCACAATATCAGATTTGAGCACCTTCTGCATATGCATTGAGATCTCGGGACTCAATCGAACCCGGTCACCGTTGACTGGCGACCGAAAGGTCACGCCTTTGTCATCCAGCGCGACGTTGTCTCGCAAACTGAACACCTGATAGCCGCCTGAATCAGTGAGGATCGGTCCGTCCCAATCCATGAATCCGTGCAAGCCGCCTAGATCAGATATCACATCAGGTCCAGGTCGTAGCATCAAGTGAAAGGTATTCCCTAAAAGAACCTGCGTGCCTACTTCTCGAATCTGCACCGGCGTGAGCGCTTTCACGGAGCCGTAGGTCCCGCACGGCATAAAGACAGGCGTCTCTACTTTGCCGTGATTGAGCTGGAGCTCACCACGTCGTGCCTCACCTGATTCGGCAACGACTTCAAACATTCGCTCGCTCCATGAACATCGCATCGCCGTAACTGTAAAAGCGATATTGCTCTCTAACCGCTTCTTCATATGCCGCGAGTATCAGTTCCCTGCCACGGAACGCGGACACCAGCATGAGCAATGTCGATTCCGGTAGGTGAAAATTGGTTACGAGCGCGTCGACCACCTGAAACTCAAAGCCTGGTGTGATGAATAGATCGGTTTCACCCGAAGTCTGCTTGGTTTGAGACCATGATTCGAGGGTTCGCACGACCGTCGTACCAACGGCGACCACGCGCGACGGCTTGTTCGACAGGCGCTCTACGGTCTCATCGGGTATCTCGAAACGCTCCTCGTGCATGATGTGCTGGCTTAGATCGTCGACGCGTACCGGTTGGAACGTCCCTGCGCCTACGTGCAGCGTCACGCGACAAATCTGGACACCTTTTGCTTCAATGCGTGCGAGGTATTCGTCGTCGAAGTGCAGTCCCGCAGTCGGCGCGGCTACCGCGCCTGGAGATCTGGCATAAACTGTCTGATAGCGTTGCTCGTCGCTCTCGTGTGCCCTTCGCCGCATATATCTTGGAAGTGGTACCGTACCAAATTCCTCAAGAAATTCAAGCACCGGTCGATCGAAGTGTAAGCGATAAAACTCACCTTCACGCGCGACGACACTGATTGTTTGGCCGCGGCAGTCCAACGTACGATCCGCTATGAGTGGTTTGCTCACGCCAACTTGACAAAGTGCTTCAGATTCAGACTCAATTCGCTCGACAAGGATCTCAGCTTTCCCGCCTGAATCCTTCACCGCACGTAATCTGGCCTTGATCACCTTGGAGTCGTTGACCACCAATACATCGTCTTTACGTAAGTAATCGATAAGATCGCTGAATCGTCTATGTTCATTACCCCGTGCGCCTACTACCATCAAACGACTGTCGGTTCGATGTTTCAATGGCTTGCGCGCAATAAGTTTCGAAGGAAGCGAGTAATCGAAATCTGATTTAGTTAACGACACGACTTTCCATACCACGCTATTAACATTGCACGTCGCATCAACTTGGTCATTCGATGAGAGTATCCGCCAAACACCGTCAGATTGTTCAACTCATTCTGATTCCGCTTGTGATGTGTGTCGCCATCGTTCATGTCGCAGAAAACCACGAAGAACCTGAGAGTCGGTGGGAGCCCGTCATACAGAGATTCGAGGCGGCCGACCAAGCCAATCCACCGCCAAAGGGCGCAATTCTGTTCGCCGGAAGCTCAAGCATCGTGTACTGGGAATCGTTGGCGGAAGATATGGCACCACTGACTGTGATCAACCGCGGGTTTGGTGGTTCTCAAATGTTTGAACTCAACATGTTTCGAGATCGCATCGTTACGCCGTATGCGCCTCGTGCGGTCCTCACCTACGAGGGCGATAACGACGTCGCGGCCGGGAAGGAACCGACCGACATTCTTGCGGAATATCACGATTTTGTGGACCACCTTAAGCAACATCTCCCTGATACCGACATTTACTTCATCGCCGTAAAGCCATCAATCCGTCGCGCCCATTTGTGGCAAACGATGATTGAAGTCAACAACGGACTTCAAGCACTCGCTGACGAACACGATCATGTCCAATTCTTGGACACGAGTACACCTATGCTAGGTGAAGATGGCACGGTCAAGACTGATTTACTGGTTGAAGATGGACTGCATATGAACGCGAACGGTTACGCAATCTGGACTGATGTCATCAGACCGGTATTGATATCCGCGTATGGGGAGTAGACCTTCGGTCTATTGGTGCCTGAGGAGAGACTCGAACTCTCACGGTGTTGCCACCACTAGATTTTGAATCTAGCGCGTATACCAATTTCGCCACTCAGGCGTGATCAAAAAATTATCGCACAGCACCCGCGCAGTGCACCTGACTAGGTCAAGCTAACGAAGCACGCAAACCGGCGATATCGACGCGAAGCTTAAGCAATCTTGTGAAAGACGTCGCTGTTCACCATGAAACTGTTCCACGGTTGTGTCTTCCGAGACCGCTCTTCGTCGACGTATTCCCGCGTCAAGACCCACAACGTATGAAGTGAGCCGTCTTCGCTTGTTCTGCCGCTGAAATTCACGAGCGACCCGACTTCGCCGAAGTCCACTACGAAGCCAATAAGCTCGTCATTTATAGAACCATGGACCGGATAGCCCTGTCCCTCGACCGCGCGACCCTTCTTCGATTCAAATGAGCCATAAAAATGCGAGCCTTCGAATACATCAATCACCAAGCGCGAACCGTTCTGGTTTTCCCAGGTACCAACCCATTCCATCATGTGACCTCTCGCAGCAGCATTTCGTACATGCGATTATCGAAAGCGACAAACCGAACTAGTCGAATTTTCGCGTGTTCTTTTACGGTTGCGACAGCAACTGGGATTGCCAAATGCGGCGGATAACCGTAAATACCTGTCGAAATTAGAGGAAAAGAGATCGACTCTAGCTCGTACTCTGTAGCAAGGTCAAGGCAAGTCCGATAGCATCTTGCCAGTAGCGCCTCTTCACCTAGGCTACCGCCGTGCCAGATCGGCCCCACCGCATGGATGATGTAGCGGCACTTCATGTTGAAGCCAGGCGTGATGACGGCTGCGCCGGTGTGGCAACCGCCAAATTTCCGAAGAGCATCAGGAAGCTGAGGACCAGCAGCATTGTGAATCGCGCCGTTGACGCCCGACCCTCCGGTCAGGTCAGAGTTGGCTGCGTTTACGAGCGCGTCAGTATCTTGAGTCGTGATGTCGCCGAGCACCACCTCAATGACTAGTGTCTTGTTTAAGATCGCTTAACGCCTAGCTAGGAGTGCTCTTGTCGTGCGTCCCCAATAACATATTCGAATATCTCACTATGCCGCACCAAATGTGAGAACGCTTTTTATTCATCCAACTTATAAGAATCGTAAAGTGGCCGGAAGCGTCGAACTAAGCTGCGACCCGACGGCGAGCCTGAGATAGATCATATGCGCCTTGTAGACGTACCCACATGTCCGCGTCGCTCCAACCCTGACGCTCTAATGCGATCGCCATGTCTGGCGAAATAGAAGCGTGACCGTTTAGTACTCGCGATAAAGTTGGTCTCGAACACCCAATACGACGTGCCGCTTCTGTGACTGTCAATCCACTCGCTTCAATGCACTCAAAACGAATGGTTTCTCCTGGATGGGGTGGATTTGCCATGGAATTCAATTGCTCTATCTCCTAGTGATAGTCTATGAGCTCGACGTCAACGGCCTCGGAGTTTTCGAATCTGAATACGATTCGACGATTGCCACTAACGCGCACACTCCAATAATCAGCTCTATCGCCGCTTAGAGGGTGAAGTCGGAAACCGGGAACATTCATTGCTGCCGGATGATTCGCGACGTCCAGAACCGCGAGTATTCGCCGAATCCGTGGCACAAGCTCTTGAGGTAGACCTCGTGGATTGCCCGTCTCGTAGAACACTCTCAACGATCTCTGGCGTATCTTCACCAATTCATTGTAACGTGTAACGGCATACTTTACAAATCAATAAAAGTACGACGTACCTTTTAGACGCCTGAATCGCTTGGTAACGTGATTGAACTTGACCGGTTGTAGGTTGCACCTGATAAATCGCTTGAAGGTTCACACCTAATATATCGCGTAACTTCTGAGTCCACCGCACTCATGCCCACACCGCGTCGTGAAATCGCTGACACGCTGCAATTCGCTCTCGAGGTTATGGCGCTTATACCCCACCGGATCCAAATAACTGCAAAAGACATCCAGCAAGAGCTAGCTGCAAGATCGACGCAGCGTGACTTGCGCTCCGTGCAACGCATGCTCAAGACACTCTCAGGTATCTACCCTCAGTTAGAGGTATATACCAAGCGCAAAGAGTATGGCTACAAATGGGGTACACAGGCGCCTAAGATCATGCTACCGAGTATGTCATCCATCGAGGCGTTACTGCTCGTCATGTCGCAGAACTATCTGAGTAATTTCCTACCCCAAGACCTAAACAACTCCTTGAATTCTTTTTTCGTCGAAGCAAACGCAGTGCTAAAGTCGCAGTCCGCCGATCAATCTGCAAAGGACTGGCTTGAAAAGGTGCGATTCACCCCACCGACGCAACCACTGATTCCTCCGATGATTGAGCCCGAGTTACTTGAGACGGTGACACACTGCTTGTTCAACAATCTTGAGTTGGCATTAACATATCAAAATCGACGCGGTGAGGTTAGCGAGTATGTGGTTCATCCCTACGGATTGATTGATCGCGCACCCGTGCTCTACTTAGTCGCTGACAGTCTGAGAACGGAAGAGGTCGATAAGCGGATTCGTACTTTCGCCGTCCATCGGATGGTCAGTGTCAGACAGTTAGATTTCCAATTTGATCGACCAGCGGAATTTGATCTGAATGAATACGTGACTGAAGGCAGACATATGTTCGGTCGTGGTGAACAGGTCAGACTCAGTTTTGAGATTCGGAGCAGTCCTGGATTGCACCTTCGAGAGGCACGCCTTTCGGAAGATCAAGCCATTGAAGAACTCAATCACGGTTGGATGCGTGTCACGGCGACCGTCAACGAGAGTCTCGAATTGAAACGCTGGATGAACAGTTTCGGCGAAGATTTGCGCGATGTGAATATGACATTCCTCGACGACGAACCCGATTCCTGAACTCGAACTGTCTACTGGAAGGTCGATTTTGAGCTGATAGTGCCAATACCGCTAGCTAATCCGGCCTATACGTTGGGAGCGTTAAGACTTAGCGCAAGCTCGCGAATGAATGATGGTCCAATACCGCAACACCCACCTAGATAGGTTGCGCCCGCATCTATGAACCGGTTCGACCAGTCTACGAACATCTCAGGGTTTAAGCCCGCATCCCGGATGATCTCTTGTTCATCATCGAGCGTCCAGTCCTCAGGTACCGGTTTGAATCGATTGGGATACCCGCCTATCCGACATGTAGCGACTTTCTGCGCTTCTTCAATGCCGCGAAGTACCGAATGCGGTGTCGTACAGTTAAACAAAATAGCGATTGGATCGTACCCACTCATCGCATCGACTGCCTGCGTTACGGACTCACCACTACGGAGTTTTGATCCATCTCTATCGTCCAACGTAAATGACACCATCCAGTTGCGACGCGCAGCATCCGACGATGCTCTAAGTGCTTCAGCGACGTGCGTTGCCTCGTCGATTGATGACATCGTTTCAGCAAGGAAGAGGTCTACCGACGGCGCCATGCTCTCAATCAGCGCGAGGTATACGGGTATGGCTTGTCGTGCGGACGGAACTAAATCCGGTCGATAGCTTTCGTCCAAAGGCGGCAGACACCCTGCAACACGTTCATCGTTGTTTCGACCGTGCTTCTCTATCGCGGCACGAGCTAGCTGCGATGCGGATGTCGCCAGTTCACGCATGCGATGTCCCAATCCAGCTTTATCAAGGTAGGAAGGAATCGTCGAGTATGTATTGGTGGTGATGATCGTCGCACCGGCCGCGAGGTATTCCTCGTGAAGTGCGGTGACCGCTTCGGGGTGATCAATCAACGCGCGTGCCGACCAGAGTCCGTCACGAGTTGAAAACCCTCGCTCTGCGAGCTCTTCACCCATGCTGCCATCCATTAACGTGATGGACTGACTCTCGTTTGGTGCCACTTTGTCGCTAGTTAGCCGTAATTACGCTTGATATTGAACAACTGCTAGTTCATCGTTCGACTATACCACTTACGAAGCGTCTTGAGTCGCTAATCGTTGCTTCAGTTCGCGTCGTCGCTTGTGCAGGATGGGTTCAGTGTAGCCATTAGGTTGAATTAATCCCTTAAAGACCAAATCGCAAGCAGCCTGAAATGCAATGCTCTTGTCGAATTCCGGGGCCATGTTGATGTATGCGTCGTCATCCGCGTTTTGCCGATCGACAACTGCAGCCATCCGCTGCATGGTATCCCGCACCTGTTCTTCGCTCACCAATCCGTGATGGAGCCAGTTTGCGATGTGTTGACTGGAGATCCGGCAGGTTGCGCGGTCTTCCATGAGACCCACGTTGTTGATATCAGGGACTTTTGAGCAACCAATCCCTTGATCAACCCAGCGCACGACATAGCCAAGAATCCCCTGCGCGTTGTTGTCCAACTCGTTCTGAACTTCCTCAACGGACAGATTCTCACCTTGAGCGAGCGGAATCGTCAGGATGTCATCGATATTCGCTTTCGTTCGTTCTCGAAGTTCACGCTGTCGATTGGCCACACTGATTCTGTGGTAATGCAACGCATGAAGCGTTGCCGCAGTAGGCGAAGGAACCCACGCACACGAAGCGCCCGCCGTAGGGTGATTCTGCTTGGTTGAAAGCATCTCCTTCATTTCATCAGGCTTTGGCCACATGCCTTTGCCGATCTGAGCTTTGCCTTCGAATCCCGTCTCAAGACCGTTATCTACATTACTGTCTTCATACGCAAGAATCCAGGTCTCCTGTTTCATAGGCTCCTTACGCCCCATCAATCCTGCCTGCATACTGGTGTGGATTTCGTCCCCAGTACGATCAAGAAAGCCCGTGTTGATGAACACCACTCGATCTTTTGCGGCGCGAATGCACTCTTTCAAGTTTAGGCTGGTCCTGCGTTCTTCATCCATGATGCCGACTTTGACCGTATTTCGAGCAAGACCCAGCAGGTCTTCAACACGATCAAACAGATCGCACGTGAATTGCGTCTCACTCGGACCATGCATCTTCGGCTTGACGATGTAGATACTGCCGGTCTTGGAGTTCCGCTTCTGACCTTTTTGCTGTAGATCATGTAGACCGCAGAGACTAGTCACGACGGCGTCCATGATCCCTTCGTAGATCTCGTCGCCGTTTGCGTCAAAAATCGCATCGTTTGTCATCAAATGTCCGACGTTTCTCACCAGCAGCAAACTGCGCCCAGGCAACGTGATCTCGGAACCGTCGACATTGGTGAAAGTCCTGTCCTCAGCAAGTACTCGGTGAACCGTTTCGCCACCTTTCTCGAATGACTCGTCCAAGTCACCCTTCATCAATCCGAGCCAATTGCGATAGACGTCAGTCTTGTCCTCTGCATCGACCGCGGCAACAGAATCCTCACAGTCTTGAATCGTCGTTACTGCCGATTCAAATATGACATCCTTGACACCCGCTTGATGCACCGCGCCAACGTCATGCGAACGATCAATCTGGATTTCAATGTGGAGACCATTGTTCCTGAACAGTACCGAACTGGGTTCATCGTGTGAACCGCTGATAAAACCAATGAACTGTTCGGGGTTTTCCAATGACACGTCGCCGTTAGAGGTCTTAGCCTTAAGTGTCGCAGTATTGCCTGATTGATCTACGCGATACGAAGTGACGTCCGCGTGGCTCGCTCCCGACAACGGTACGATTGCATCAAGTTCTTCCGCGACACGGGCGATCACCAACTCGCCGCGAGCTGGGTTGTAATAGGAACCTTTTTCGGTACCGGCTCCTTCGGGGATGATGTCCGTCCCGTAAAACGCATCGTACGCACTCCCCCACCGCGCGTTCGCAGCGTTGAGCGCAAATCGCGCGTTAAGTACTGGTACGACCAATTGCGGTCCGGCGATCTCAGCGATCTCGGGATCCACGTTCGTAGTCGTGATCTGAAAGTCATCACCTTCTTCTACGAGATAACCAATCTCGTGTAGAAACGCCTTGTAGTCTTCCAATCCGATTAACGAACCTTTCCGTTCTAAATGCCATGCGTCGATCTTTTCCTGGAGTTCATCTCGCACACGTAACAATTCGGTATTACGAGGTGTGAGTTCGCCAACCAAGTCTGCAAAGCCTCGCCAAAACTCGTTGGGATTAACGCCAGTTTCGGGCAACGCTTCATTGGTGATAAAAGCGTCTAGCGTTGAATCGACCTGCAGGCCAAAGCGATCGACACGTGAAGACATACATGTGCACCGGTAAAAATACGTCGATAATGCTATCGATTGCGTTAGTCCTTTTTTTGTCGCAGATTAGGTATCTGTTGGTAGCCTCAATCTAGATGCGTTCCACCATATTTGAGCCAATTCACAAAGTCCGCATAAGCACATCGGTAAGCTAGCGAACCAGAACTGCCGCGCACCGTCTTGATCTATGGGCGCGTCCTCGCCGTTTTCGATTTCAATCCGAAGTTCACACCGTCCAATGACAGATTCATCCGTCCCCATCATCGTCGGCGTCGCACAAGTCGCACAACGCAATAAAAACCTGCAGCACACAAAAGAGCCGATTGATCTCATGCTTGATGCGTTACACGCCGCTGCCAACGACTGCGGCAACCACGCAATCCTGGATCGCATAAAGTCGATTCGAGTCAGTCAGGGTCAATGGCAATACGGTAATCCAGCAAGATTCCTTGCAGAAAAGCTTGAGCTGAATGGTGTCGAAACTGGTAAAACCGTATTTGGTGGTAACGGTGTACAGACCACCTTGAATCTTTCGTGCCTTGATATTCAAAGCGGTAAATTCGACGTCATCGCAATGACCGGAGGCGAATGTGGCTACTCACAAGCGCATGCCCGACGTTCTGGTCAAGAACTAATTTGGAGAGAGCTTCCAGGTACACCGGACTGGACTATCAAGTACGGCATCGGCGTTCGTGATCCACTCGAGACTGAACGCGGTATTGGTGGTGCATCGCAGATGTACGCGGTCATCGAAAACGCAATACGCCACGACCGCGGCGAATCGATCGACGAACATCAGATCATGGTTTCGGAGCTTTGGTCTCGCTTCAATGATGTCGCGCAAACCAACCCAAACGCTTGGATTCAGCATGACGTGAGCGCCGAAGAAATCCGAACCGAAGGCAGTAATAACCGTCCCATCGCGTTTCCCTACCCGAAGCTCATGAACGCCAACAACAACGTTGATCAAGGGGCAGCACTACTTCTCTGTTCGGTGCACATCGCTAAGGAGTTGGGGATTCCCGAGAGTAAGTGGGTCTATCCGTGGGCTGGTACCGACGCGCACGATACCCAGACCGTATCCCATCGTGCTAAGTTCACAGAAGCGCCAGGATTACGACGAGTCGCGCAAAGCGTGCTCGAACTTGCTGAAGTAAATCTCAGCGATATAGCTCACTTCGATCTCTACAGCTGCTTCCCATCAGCAGTACAAGTGGCAGCGAAGGAAATCGGTTTGGACCTTGAACAACCGCTCACGGTAACTGGCGGATTGACGTTCGGAGGCGGTCCTCTGAACAACTACGTGATGCACGCGATCGCTCGAACAGCTGAGCTACTGCGAGCACAAACTGACAACATTGGAATGGTCACTGCCAACGGCGGAATCCTCACCAAACACGCTCACGGGATTTACTCTAGCACGCCGCCGTCAAGACCCTTTCAATACCAAAATGTTCAGGCTCACGTCGATACGTCGAATCATCGCGTTACCGAAGCGAATCCAAGCGAGCCAGTTCAAGTTGAAGGCTACACTGTGATTTACGGACGTGAAGCCTCAATTCGTGGTGTCGCCGCTTGCTTGACAGCAGATGGTAAGCGCACCTGGGGATTCACCACGGATCGTGATTTGATGCACGAGATGCAGACCCGCGAATTCTGTGGACGAGCTGTTCAAATCGGTGACGACGGCGCGATGCAACCGGTCGCATAGTTACCTCAGGTATCGGAAGTCAACTCCCTTGAATAGCGAACCTGCCAGCTTCATCGTTCGCGTCATGGCGATGATCTATGACGCATTGATCGTGCTTGGCATTTGGGTTTTTACGATCGTGCTACTCGTCACAATCGCAGGCGATGCAGTGGTAGGCGCTTGGGTACAGAGTCTGTTGTTTGTGGAGTTGTTCGCGTTCTTCGCTTACTTCTGGATGAAGCGAGGGCAAACCGTTGGCATGCTCGCGTGGCGGCTACGCATCGTAAGTACTGAACCTATGACGCTACGACGGGTGTTGCTCCGGTTTGTTGGTGCGTTCCTAGGTGGAGCGTGTCTTTTTCTAGGTTATCTATGGATACTGTTCGACGGAGACCGACGCAGTTGGTCAGACTTGCTTTCTGGCACGCAAGTCATCCGAGACCCAAAACCACCCAAGCAGCCAATGAACTAGCCGTCGTAAAACCCTTGCGCGTGGAGACCTAATACCAGGCGTTCCCGGTCAGACGCGATGCGCTCCATCACCCCTTTGTCGAGATGATTGAGTTCATGCGTCGGCTTTACGCGCTGCGCTATGTCGCGACGACCGTAGTGGAGTTGTAAGAAGAACCGACCAGGATGCACCGATTCGGGTGGTAAACGACGATGCCATATGTCCGAAACGAAGAACGCGGCATCACCTGCTTCTGCGACGAGAGGTCGAGCTCCTACATCTTGCCAAGTCAGATCAACATCGGTGTTTCGATCCTGCGGCGGCGGACGACCGGATTTATGGCTACCAGGGATAACCGCGGTTGGACCACTCGACATAGGACAGTCTTCAAGATAGAGATGGACTCCCACCGCAAAGACAGGGTGTGGAAGGTCATCTGGCCAACGTTGGTCTTCGCATAACGGGATGTGTGGCCCAGCATCGATATGCCAGTTCCCGCCGCCATGGGTTGAACCGGTAGCTGGTGGGTTACGCCAGCAAGTATTAGCGATGATGTGACAATCTTCCCCGAGCAGCGGTTCAATGACGTCAAGGATGGCTCGATGAACCGCCGCTTTCTGCGCTAGCGGCGAGCGGTTGAACATCTCATAGCGAAAGTCGTTCGACCATGCACGTTCTTTCTTCGCGTCGCGATAGTCAGGACCGCAGCTCGCGTATACGCTTTCAATTTGCTCACGAAGCGAGCCTAACTCATCATCAGGCATCACCGCTTTAACAAGCGTCGCGCCATCCTGCTCGAGTTCTTGACTCGCAGCATTTGTTTCTTCGCGTCGAGGAACTAAATAGCCACCAGGCCATAGTCGGGTGAGCATGAAGAGCGCTCGCTATAGTTTGCTCGAACTATTTTAAATTCGCTTTCTAGACAGGACTTTTTCCATGCCGCCGTCAAAAGCGCAACGAGACCTTGAACCAGCACCAAAACGCATAAGTGAAATAGAGCGCTATCTACTTGACTTAAAAGGCTATTTAGTAATTGAAGATGCGTTGTCACTAGGTGAAGTCAATACGCTGAACGTAATCATCGACGCGCAACTATTGCCGCCACCTACCACGTACAACAGATTCGGTACTGCGCCATTGGGCTCTGGTTTCTTA
>JAGWBO010000012.1:57035-73382 GCA_021295855.1 Pseudomonadales bacterium
TGTTGTGTCGTGTGGAACCTCACTGATACAGGACCAGGCATTGGTGGGTTTTGCTGCGTTGAGGGTAGTCACCATCTCAGGCTCAATCCACCTGCACCAATCAAAGACGAACTTCATTCATCTCGCCATGTCGTGGTTCCGCATGCACCAGCGGGTTCTGCGATCGTTCGTACCTCACGACTTGTACATGGCAATAGCGTGTGGTGTGGTCCACACCAGCGTCGAACACTCATATTCGAATACACGACAAACGTCGAAGCAGATCCTGACCGTCGCATCGCACCACCATCTGAGTCGTTGACGCGGCGTCAATCGGCAATACTCGCACACGAAGGCGCATGAACCGGACCACATCCTGGTCTATGAATTGACGCGCGAGTTTTTTGCGCACGAGCGTGCCGTGAAGATGTGTTACTTTGACCAAAGTAACTTTCACACACGCTTCGTGTAGGATAGACGATGAATTCGTTCTGCCCTTCTTGTTTCCTGACCTTTGTGTCAGCATAACGATGAGGACGCCGTTCCAAACTGGAGACGACAAATGGCAATAAGCGAAAACTCAGCGATGCAGATGGATAAGACGCTGCATTGGCAAATCCTCGGTGCGCTCGTACTAGCCGCGATCTGTGGATTCATATTCGAACCCAACACGGCGATCGGCAACGGCGTAC
Source organism: Pseudomonadales bacterium (assembly GCA_021295855.1). Classification (GTDB taxonomy): domain Bacteria; phylum Pseudomonadota; class Gammaproteobacteria; order Pseudomonadales; family Azotimanducaceae; genus Bin55. The sequence continues at coordinate 57,707 of JAGWBO010000012.1, forward strand.
TCAACGTCTTCGACTTCGTTGGGGGATTGTTCCTGAACGCTTTGAAGATGATCGTCGTACCTTTGATCATCTCGACGATCATCTTGGGTATCGCCAATATGGCGAAGCAAGACTCGTTCGGGAGGGTAGGTGCCAAAACGGTGGGCTTCTACCTACTCACTGGGATACTGGCGGTAATCTCAGGATTGCTATTCGTCAACATCCTCCAGCCAGGCGTCACGGATAACGCACCGCAATTGGTCGCTGGTATTGGAGATACAACCAGCATCATGGAACGTGTCGAAGGTCGTTCGACAGGCGATCTTATTGCCATCATTGAACGTGCGATTCCCGCAAACATCTTCCAAGCAGCTTCAGAAACGCAGTTGCTTGCACTGATCTTCGTTGGCGTCGTGTTTGGTTATTTCATGTCCAAACTGACCGGATCCATTGCGGACACCATGACCAATTTCTGGACCGGCGTTCATGACGTCATGATCATGATTACGTTATGGATCATGCGATTCGCGCCAGTTGGAGTCCTCGCACTCGTAGGCGTTGTGGCGATCCGTAGTGGTTGGGATGCATTTCAGCCGTTGCTGACCTTCGCGTTGACCGTGTTACTCGCGCTCGCATTCCACTTTGCTGTCGTACTTCCGCTGCTCCTGAAATTCGTTGGCGGTGTTAATCCGCTCGCTTATTACGCGAAAGTGTCTCGTGCGCAACTTACCGCGTTCTCCACTGCATCGTCGTCGGCTACCTTGCCCGTCACTATCCGAAGCGCCGAGTCCGCAGGTGTATCGAATCGCGTTACCGGTTTTGTGCTTCCATTAGGTGCAACGGTCAACATGGACGGCACCGCGCTCTACGAGTGTGTCGTCGTGATCTTCATTGCTCAGATTTTGGCTACCACCGCCGGCGTTGAGTTCACGCTCATGCAGCAATTGACTGTCGTGCTTCTCGCACTCTTGACTTCAATTGGTGTTGCTGGTGTACCAGCTGCGAGTCTGGTTGCGATCACATTGATTCTCACGGCCGTTGGCTTACCGGTTGAGTTCATTGGAATCGTGCTGGCTGTCGATCGAATACTCGACATGTGCCGTACTGCGGTCAATGTAACGAGCGACTTGTCGATTACCGCAATCATCGCGCAAAGCGAGGGTGATGATCTTGAAGCAGCTAACGACGACTCAGCGAATGTATCTGAGGAAAGTCCTAGCGCTGCCTGAAAACCGAACTTAACGTAGCAGCTATGCACATGCAGGGTCCATTAAGGTCTCTCATGCGTATAGCTGCAGCGACAGATTGGTTCGAACATAGGTCTACCAGTATTAACGTAGGTAGGACTTTGGGTAACTACTAGTTGAAAAACGCAGACGACTATAAAAGAACCACGAATCATTTCTCGGCGGGGGTGAGCATAGAAGATAGGCGGGTTAATTCCTTTGTTGACATTTACAGCGGATCAAACTGAAATTTGGAGTATCCCACGTAAAACCACAGCTACGAAAGAGAATCATGAATTAGAGAAAAAGATTCCCTAACTTCACTAATGTCAGGCACCTCGTTTCGGTGCAGCATATCTTTGCGTCCGCCTCGAAATTCCCTTTCAATATCTTTCCAAAAACTCATATCTGACGAAAAAACCTTCGCATCGCTCATTGGTGGATCCAACCATTTAGGAGCGTTCTTTGGGAAAGATTCGCGATCGCTGCATTTCACTTTCTCCAACAATTCCCTGAAGGAATTCGTAAGGACGAAATCTCTGTACTCTTGCTTTCGAAGTATCTGGACTATGTCGTAGAAGTGCCGGATGCGTCGGCGATACCCTTCTCCAAAATGTCCCTAATGTTCCGCGCGCACAAGGCTCACGATATTTTCACATAAGGTCCGTTCCACGCCAAGCACGAGGATTTCAAATTTGTCCAGTTCGAATTGCTCCACCAAATCCAAGCAAGCGGACAGTTCAAGAAATTCTCCTATCAAGCTTCCGACTGGCAACTTTGCCGCGGGCTCGGGGTTTGCAAAAGAATTGACTTCTACGAGAATCTCATTCGTGATATGACTGACATGCAATAACTCGGATTGCTCGGGGAATTCATATACCGTTTTACGAGAAAGCCCATGTTTCGATTCAAGAGCGTGGCCGGGTAGATTTTGGAGGTCATCAGAAACGATTTTTTCGACGGCCCTCATCAGATTCTTTCGTTTGGCATCACCAATTTTCGGTCCGCACTTGAGGGCAAGATCGATATCCTCCGAGAACCGCTCCAAAATCCCATATGCCTTGGATAGTGAGGTCCCGCCTTTGAAAACTACCGACTCCCTGTACTCCGAACGGCTCAAATGATTGAGACTACGGGTAATCCTGTAGTCCTCTTGTATCTAGAGTTCAGGGATTTTCTTTTGGTTCGCTCTAGCCCGCACCAATTCAAAAAAGATTCTTGGTGCGTCATGCAAAATCATCGAATATTCCAGTCACGCGCCTGCGGCCACTCATCCGGATTGATGCTGATTGAGAAGCGGGTAGACGGATTGATTGAATCCCTCAGCATTGATAAGACGGGCTGTTCATTAGTCGTCATCAACAGTCCCAATAGAGCCCGAGTGGCCGCGTTGTAGTACTCGACCGCAAGTTTCTGCAATTTCCGCAGATCAGCGACCCCAAGTTTCGTCAGGCGATCTGCCAGTGCATTTATTACTGTTTCCACGCTGGCGTCCGGCACATTCTTTGCGTCGCGCAAGGCATCGAGAATTTCCTGCAACTCTATCGTCGACTCGCTGACGGGTGCCCGGCTTGGCACAAACTTTATTCGGATCGTTCCGAAGTCATTCGTTTGTGGAACTCGTTTGGATGCGATGGTGATTGTTTTCGGCGACTGCGTAGTTAGACCCATACGGTTGTACAGTGCGGGTCCAGTGATGTATCCGATTCGTCGTCCGTTGCGATATAACGCATCCTTCAGCAACTCGGTATCGCCCGGACGCATTTCGCCTAGAATGCCTCGCGTGGCCTTGTAGAAACGCCCTCGACGCAATCGCCTCAGCCTCCCGCGGTCTACGAGGCGACATACTGCGCGCAAAACGGCGTCAGGCGAATCTCGATACTCTGGAATTTCTTCGTAACCAAAGATTCTCCCTGTCGGGATTCGATCAATTTTTCGATTTACGGCTGCTGCAATATTCATGACTCGGCTCCAGATACAACTATAGTAATTTAGCCAAAACGGCATGTTTTTTATATGATAAACCTGACATATTAATTATGGGTCGTCCACTATGCATTAAGTCTCGCAGCTCGCGAACGCCAGTAGGCAAGGGACAGGCTGCTTTGCTCTTGCGTTCTACCGCGCGAATGCAAATCTGGACGTTTGCCCCACTGTCCGTATCCGTGTCGCCGCCACGGTCAGCTGGACGCCAAGATTCGCGATTCGGACCTAAATTCAGGTTGTCGTACTTTGTCGTTAATCGAGTTACAGCTCCGGCTGGATTACCCGTCCGCGAGCGGCTACGCGATTACGAAATGTCGCGAAGAAATGGACTCGTCGGACTAATCCTCACTACCGAGCCTTGTCGAAAGTCCTTCGGAAGCTACGTCGATCTGGACCCGCGCGAATCGCGATCTCGACCACCAAAGTTTCGCCACCAGCCTGCAATTGATATTTCTCAGTGCCTGTCGTATGACTGACCACAGACTTCACGACCAGTCGGTTTTGCTCCCAACCTGCGTCAATCTTCCACTCAGCTCGCGTTTGCAGACCCCAAATTAAGTCCCGATGCTGACCATCTCCGTAGGAGATACCGATCGAAGTCGCATCTTGCTCGATCACCAAGCGTTGTGATGAAATGACCGGAAAATCTTGGGCCGCGTAAAGGATTGAACCTAAGTTACTGGACTGCTTTCCCTCAATCTCCTCGGCCTTAATGCGTTGTAACGCGGCTTCCTGATCAGGGGGTGCGTCACTGCGCGCTTCGTCCAACACCCACATGCCCGTTAAGTCGATGCCAAAAGGTACGACTGCGCTTAATGAACTGGACGCTGGTCCGCAACCGAGAAGTGCAAACGCAATGCCGATGGCAATAGCCACGTACGAAGTTGCGCGAGACATCTCTGTTTTAAGTCTCACGACCCTTGCGTGTTAATCTCGATCGGAATAGGAATTTAGATTATTCCGTGCGTAATGCTTCGATTGGATCCTTATTTGCTGCGCTTCGTGCCGGATAGAACCCGAAAAATACACCGATAACGCCAGAAAACACGACTGCCATTACAAGCACCCACCATTGGAAGTAGATGGGCCAGCCAGCAAGATAGGACGACCCCGTGCTCACACCAATAGCCAATACGATTCCAAGGATACCGCCAGCGATACATAGTGCGATCGCTTCAACGAGGAACTGTTGCATGATATCGGAGTTTCGAGCCCCAACCGCCATGCGTAAACCGATTTCCCGTGTGCGCTCGGTCACCGAAACAAGCATGATGTTCATGATGCCGATGCCGCCCACGATCAACGAGACCGCAGCGATCACTGAAAGCAGTGAGTTAAAGGTGTTCTGTTGCTCAAGTCTGGATTCAATCCACTCAGACATGTTGTTGACGGAAAACGCGTCGCGTTCGATGTCAAGACGATGTCGCGCGTGCAACAGCTTCTTGATCTCTTCTTCAACGTACGTCATGTCTTCTTCGTTTTCCACCGTGATGTATATCCTCTCCACGGCGTTGCCTGCTACGCCTTGTCTTCCAAGCAATCGAGTTCGGGCAGTCTTGAGTGGAATCATGATCACACTATCTTGATCCCAAGACGATGAACCTGCCGCCATGCCTTTCGAAGCGAGTAAGCCCACAACAGTAAATTGGACGTTCTGCACACGAACGGTCTGACCTAGCACCTGTCCCTCACCGAACAGTTCTGTCGCGGTCGTAGAACCGATTAACGCGACACGCGCACCACGGCTCAACTCACTCGGATCAAACAATCGACCTTCGTTGACGCCCCAATTACGAACGACGAGAAAGTCCTCATCGATGCCGTAAACCGACGAATTCCAATTTCGATTCCCAACAACAACCTGTGCGTAACCGCTCATCGTCGGGGCCGCCGCAAAGATCTCTGGGATTTCGTTCTTAATTGCTTCAGCATCGTCTACGGTCAGTACTGCGTTCGCGCCTGCCGCACTCGAGACACCACCACGACCGCGCCAACTGCCAGCGCGAACGCTCATTAGATTACTTCCCATTTCTTTCATCTGACGGTCAATATCTTGCTGAGCACCGGCAGTTACCGTCATCATGGTGATCACACAAGCTACACCGATCATGATTCCAAGAATCGTCAGGAAACTGCGCATCTTGTGGACACGAATCGAACTCCATGCGACCCGAATTAACTCAAGAACATCCATATCTATGCGGCCTCAGCCTTCAATTGCTCAACCCCGGTTATCTTCCCATCCAGAAACCGAATCATTTGGAGAGCGTGCGCGGCGATCAAATACTCGTGCGTAACCAGGACAATCGTCAAACCAGATTGATTCAAGTCGTCGAATATATCCATGATCTCTTCGCCCGTGTGGGTATCCAAAGCACCGGTCGGCTCATCCGCGAGCAATATCGCTGGCTCATTGACTAACGCGCGCGCAATCGCAACTCGCTGTTGTTGGCCACCGGAAAGCTGCGTCGGGTGGTGACCAACACGATCCTTTAAGCCGACGCGTTCAAGCGCAGCATAAGCACGCTCGCGTCGATCATGACGATTTACACCACCATAGAGCAACGGTAACGCCACGTTGTCCAGAGCAGATGTGCGGCCTAAAAGATTGAATTGCTGAAAAACAAACCCAATTTTCTTGTTGCGTATACCCGCAAGTTCGTTCCTGGACATTCGACTCACTTCTTCGTCGTCGATCCAAAGCTTGCCAGTATCCGGTGTATCCAAACATCCAACGATGTTCATGAACGTGGACTTGCCTGAACCCGAAGGACCCATCACCGCCGCATAGTCACCCCTTGCAAGCGAGATGGTCACCTCATCCAGTGCATGTACTTCTTCGTCACCGAGAACGTAAGTTTTGCTTAGCGTCTCGCAGCGAATGATCTCGTTCACCATTACGATGTCACTCGCTTTGCTCGAACAATGACCATGTCGCCTTCCGCTAAACCGGACACGACTTCTGCGGCGTTGTCGTCTTGCAGACCGATCACGACAGACTTTCGTTCTTCTTCGCCTGTTTCGTTCAGGACGTATACGGATTGACGATTACCGCTCCGCATCGCGTTCATTTCGTCAAACTTCGCACGCTGCTCGGGGTCGAGCAGTTCAGCGATTTCCTTGTTGACTTCATTGAACATATTCATCATGCGTTGACGCATGTCGCCACCCGCACCGGGTGCGCCTCCGCGACCACCACCGCTGGCGAACATCGCTTGCATGCGTTGCATCGAAGATTGGTAGAGCTCTGCAACTTTCGCTTGTTGTTCACTCGAAAGACTAAGCTGTTCTGCTAGTTGCTCAGCACGTTGTTCTGGGGTCGCAAAGCCACCGCCAGGTCCACCGCGTTGACCACCGCCGCCACCACCAGGTTGTCCTGACGATTGCTGACTATCTGGTTGCGTACCGCGAGGTGCGTAGGTCAACGCAGAGTTTGGAACCGTGAGGACGTCTTGACGACTTCCTAGCACCATATCAACATTCGCTGTCATACCTGGAAATAACGACAGATCGTCGTTCCTTGCGGTCACGATAACCTTATAAGTCACAACGCTCTGATTCTCGGTCGGAGACTTGCGTATTTGAGATACTCGACCTCTGAAATCCCGATTCGGATACGCGTCAACGGAGAAGCGCGCAGGTAGGTTTTCGCGCAGGCGCCCGACATCTGCTTCGTCAACGCTCGCTTCGACTTTCATCTCATGAAGATCGTGCGCAATCACAAACAATTCAGGGGCCGAGAAACTCGCCGCAACCGTTTGGCCAATCTCGACCGCGCGATTAATCACCGTACCCGAGATCGGTGCACGAATGTAGGTTCGCTCAAGGTCGAGTTTTGCTTGCGCTAACGCTGCTTCGGCTTGCGTAAGACCCGCATGTGCATTAGTCACGGACGCGGTCGCAATCTCGACCGCCGCGATAGCCTGATCAAGCGCGTTCTTGTCCGTTTCTAGTTCCGACATCGAAACGTGACCTTGTAATGACAGCTCTTCACGTCTTGAAAGCTCCCGTTGCGCACGCTTCAGATTGCTTCTTGTACGGGTCAATTCCGCGTTTCGACTCTGAATGTTCGCGTTTGCCACTTCAACATCTGCTTCGCGTTGTAGCAGCCTCGCTTCAAACGTTCGCGGGTCCAGGCGCGCAATGATCTGACCTTGCTCCACCGTGTCGTTGAAATCAACCATAAGTTCGGAGATCTGACCCGAGACTTCCGTCCCGACGATCACGGTATTCACTGGTTCGAGAGCACCTGTCGCATTAACGACGCTCTCAACGTTTCCGGTCTGTACCGGTTTTTGGTCGTATTCAAACGTGTCGCCATTGCCACGCATCGCATAGACAGTACCACCTGCTATGCCAACGATGACAACAAGGATGGCAAGGGTTAGCCAGACCTTCTTCATAGATCGTAATTCGTTTCAGCTCTTTTGTGTTACGCATTTTAAGAAGATTTCTGTCGCCTAAAATGCGGCTGAATCCGCTACAACCCTCATTACTAACTGCATAACAAGCGACTCATTCATGAAATACAACGTCATTTCGGCTGACTGCCATATCGACTTCCCTTGGCTTCCCGAAGACCTGTTTACGCGTCGTTGCAACCCCAACATGCGCGACCGTATGCCATTTGTCGAGGAGACATCCTCCGGTCGTTTCTGGACGTCCAAAAACGGAGCGCGTTTTGGTCTTCAAAACGGAATGGGTTCGGCCGGACGGCGCTACGTACCTGGCGAAATCCATCGATCTGACCGCATGGCCGCACAAGGGCTTTATGACGATGGCGAAAAGGGGATCCCGCGCCTAACTGATCCAGATTTACGCTTGAAGGACCAGGAACGTGATGGCATTCAAGGAGAAGTGCTTTACGGTGTATTAGGCGCATCAATGCGGCTTCAGGACGACGAAGCCGCCGTTGAACTTGTACGCATCTACAACGAATGGCTCGCAGATTTCTGTGAGACTCATCCAGACCGGTATGCGGGTGTCGCCAGCATCACAGGCGCATCCATCGAAGCGGCCGTAGCCGAAGTTGAGCGCGTTGCCGCGCGCGGCGTGGTGCGAGGAATCGAGGTCGCGATCACGCATGACATGCTACCGCTCTTTCATCCGGATTGGGATCCGCTTTGGACCGCGATCGAGCGCGCCGAGTTGCCGCTTCACTTTCATACGATCGGTCCAAAAATGAACTACGACTACGCGACGCTCGAACCGTTGCAACGGCGTCAGGCGTTCGCAGTGCATATCACCGGATTCCAGCTCGCCATGGCGACGGTGCTGATGGAAATCATCTACGGCGGTGTCCTCGAAGCACATCCGAAATTAAAGATCGTGATCGGTGAAGCCGGAATCGGTTGGATTCCCTATCTGCTTGAGCACATGGACCTGGAGTGGGAAGATCAATTTGCTGATCTGACGCTAACGATGAAGCCTTCCGCCTACTGGAATCGACAGTGCTACGCCACGTACCAAAGCGATCCTGTCGGATTGCGCTTGCTCGATATCCTGGGCGAAGATAACGTGATGTGGGGAAGCGACTTCCCGCATCCTGACGGCGTGTGGCCGGACTCACAGGAATTCATTGCGCGCGAATTCAACGGAGTTCCGGATGCCGTCAAACGAAAAGTCACTTGCGACAACGCCGCTAAACTGTATCGATTTTCTGCGTTTGCTGAGGACTAACCGCTGAGCGCTTAAGCAGCGTGCGTCGAGGACTGCAGATTGACGAATTCCCGATAGGGTCCATCTTCGTGGGACATCAGTTCATCATGACTACCGATCTCCCTGACTTCACCCTCGTCAAGGAACACGATCTTGTCTGCCTGGCGGATCGTTGACAATCGATGCGCGATGATGACAACCAGTCGATCTTCCGCTTGACTCCTTAACGAGCGCACCAAGAGATTCTCGGTCTGCGGATCCAGCGCCGCAGTCGGTTCATCTAAGACCATGATCCGCGCATCTCTAATCAATCCGCGTGCGATGCTCAATCGCTGCTGCTGACCCACGGAAAGCGTGTCGCCGGATCGTCCCAAAACTGTGTCAATGCCGTCTGGCAGGTCTTGGATAAACTCCATGCAGCCCGCCGTCTCAAGCGCGCTGAACATGTCGCCTTCACTTGCTTCCGGATTCGCCAAGCTCAGGTTCGAACGGATGGATTCGGAAAGCAATAGGTGTTCTTGGAAGATATAAGATGTCTGCTTCCGCAACGAAATGAGATCGATGTCCATCACGTCGTGGCCGTCAATCAAGACACGTCCGGAGGTTGGTTTGAGGAAGGCGGGTAGTAGATATGCAAGCGAAGTCTTACCGCAACCCGTTGGTCCAACGATCGCGACCACCTCCCCGATTTCCAAGTCGAGATTGACACCTTTTAGCGCTTCGTGACCGTCGGGGTATTTGAACCCGACGTCTTCGATCTTCACGCCTTCCCTTATGGGTCCGAGCTCGTTGCCGGGCGTGTGTTCTTCTTCATCAACGACGAGGTCCATAAAGAAAAATACTCGGCGTGCCGCGGCTGCCTGGTCTTGGACGTTTAACCAAAGTCGACCTAATCCCTGAAACGATCCTCGCAGCCCCATATATAAGCCGAATAGCGCACCGAAGTCGCCAACGGTGAGTTGTCCTTCGATCACCAGGTTAGTTACGTGCCAGGCTAGGTAGAACCCGAGCGGCCAACCTACGATCTCAAGAATGATTCCGACGCCTAGCCAAGGAAACATCGCAATCCGAGCACGCCAGAAAGCATGAGCGGAACGCTTCGCGAAACGCTCCTTCTCCGTTTTCATGGCACCAAGACTCTGAACCGCACTGATGTTGTTCATCGTCTCTTCGAGCGTATTCGTCGTCGCCGCACCAGCGGCCCGCTGATTTTGGGTCATCCGTCGAATCCACTTCGACGGCGCGATGGTCGTGATGATTGTGATCGGAATCATCAGCGCCATGAGACCAACGATCAACATCGACACCTCGGCATACGTCCACCAAAGCTGATAGAACGTCAGTCCGAGACCCACAAAAATGAAGAATGGCGAGAACACCGTTTCCGTGATATTCGTGAACACCATGGGAGTGTCGTACAAGGTGCGATATAAGGTATCGCCAACTGCCTGATTGTCGATACGGGTCATTGGCGCTCGTATGAGCCGCCTGAACAAGTCGGTGCGTAGTCGATTGATGTAACGTTGTGACAAACGTACGCTGATCCACCATTCAGTGATACCCCAGATCCCACCAGCTTCGCTACCGGTGAAAGCACCACCTTGACCCCCGCTCACCGCGTTTTCGGCATTGCTCGCCGCATCACGCCCACCGTAAAGACCTGCGCCCGTACCGCCTGCTCGGGTACCAATAAGAAACAACCCAATCACATAAATAATCAGCAATATCAATGCGATATTCAGAGGTTCTCGACCTTCGAGGAACTCCAATAACCAATGCATGTGGGGTGGGAAATTTGCGTCGGCAGCGACGAGCGGTACCTGCAAAATGACGTGATCAATGATGATCTTTGCGAACCAGCCAAGAAACAGCCCTGGAATGATGATGACAGTCCGCATCGCCCATCGGGTTATGAATAGTCCCTTAACGTACTTAAGCCACTTGAATCCTCTGAGGATGATTTTCAGCGAATCAGCGTGCGAAATTTCCGGTGCTGAGTCGAGCCGATCGTCAAACTGAGCACCCGCCTTGAATCCACTGACAATCGTATGGTCCTTCTGAGTCGTGTCAGTAGTCTGGTCGACCTTGCGTCTTTGAATGAACTTACGAAGCACGGTGCGAAGCGCTCACTGTGACTGTGGGTCTAGTAAGCCGACTTCCTCGGCTTCAACGAAGCGTCGATAGTGACCGTCCGGGATATTCAGCAGTTCGTCGTGAGATCCTGCTTCAATGATTTTTCCGTCCTGAAGAAATGCGATGTTGTCCGCATTCCGAATCGTTGACAGGCGATGGGTGATTAGGAAAACTACTCTGCCCTTACCCCATTCTGCAAGATTCTCTAGGACTTGGTGTTCGGTTTTCGCATCTAACGAAGCGGTCGGTTCATCCAGAATTAGGATAGGCGTGTCTCGAATGACAGCGCGCGCGATCGTCAGGCGTTGGCGCTGTCCAGACGACAGCTTGCTGCCGCGTTCACCTAAATCAGTGTTGTAGCCATCACGGAGCTCCATGATGAATTCGTCGGCGCAGGCGATCTCGCAAGCTCGTTTAACCGCACTGAAATCTGCATCACGCAGACCAAACGCGATGTTGTCCGTGACCTTACCTGTGAACAGAACGTTCTTTTGCATCGCGATCGCGTGATTTCGGCGAATGTCGTCGATCCGAAAATCGCGAATGTCGGTATCGTTGATCACTACCTCGCCGCGCGAGGGGTCGTAGAGACGAAGCAAGAGCGACATCAGCGTTGATTTACCGGATCCGGTGACGCCAACTATTGCGGTAATCGTGCCTGCCTGCGCGGTGAGATCGATGCCGCTTAATACCTTTGAGCCATCTTCATACTCAAAATGCACGTCCCGCCAAGCGACGGTCTGAACCCGTTCTGGAAAGTCGATTGGATCTTCCGGATCGGTAACTTTTGCTTCTAAGTCGAGGAAATAAAAGGCGCGCTCCAGACCGATAAACAGATCCTGCAACATGCACCACAGTCTGACGAATCCTCTACCCGTGCCGACAACTTGCCCTACTCGACCGTTCGCCGAGTTGTACGAGGCGAGATTCCAAACTACGAATCCGACAAAGACAATCGCCCAACCGGGTACGTTGGTTTCGCGTTCTTCAAGTACCCAGGTCAAGAGCAAATATTCAAGTCCGATGACAACCAAACCACCAACGACAGCAACGATGAAACTTATCGCCACCATTGCAAATCGAACATACAACGCTGCATCCAGTGCTTTATGCGCATCGACATCAAATCGATCGAGGACGATGGGTTCAGCGTTGTTAGCCTTCACGACTTTCAACGCTGCAAACGTCTCCTGGATTCGAGACGTCAGATTACTGTTGGTCACGCGATTGCGCACCGCTAGACGGCGGACGATCGGTGTCGCATACGCCGTGATCACAGCCATTGGAATGAACGAAAGTAAACACACGACACCGAGAATTGGGTCGAATGCAAATACGAATAAAAAAGCGATAAATAGATCGCGAATATCGTTTAGTGGTCCAACGACTACCTCGTCTAGCACGTTGACGACCATCGAACTATCTTGATAAATTCGATAAATCGCATCACCCGATCGATTTGTGTGGTGGAAGGAAAGGGACAAATACTCCAGTTTCTCCACCATGGCTACGCGTAGGTAATGGTTGACGTTTTGCCAAACCCAAGCGGGGTAGTATCGAAGCAAGAACGCCAGGATGATGCCAAATATGTCTCCGGCAAAAAACCACATGAGCATTCGATTGCGGATGGTCTTTCTCTGATCGATACTCAGTTTGTCTCCTTCGAATCCCAGTGCATCGACTTCCGCAAGTTCTTGTTCGTCTAGAAATTCCGACCTGATATAGGTGTTGTCGACAAATAGGACGATCGCTTGTACCGGCTGCAATTTGTCGTTAACCATCATCTTGTTGTCCCACAAGTCGCTGCTTAACACGCCGGTAAAGGTGAAAAGAAATGTCAGAAACATCCCGAAAAGAAAAATAGCCAGGATGTGTACGAACATCGGTCGCATGAACGGAATGGATCGGATGATCACGCTTCCCATGCGTCTGCCTGTGACTTCTGGCGCTTCGTTCTCGTCGGATAGCGCGCGGGCGGTCTCTTGTCGAGCCCATGTGTCTAGTCGTTCGACTAAACGGTTAATGAACGTCGAAGTCGGCCGACTTACGTAGTGGCTAAACCACGCAAAGGCATAGTCAATTAACGCCCGAAGTAGGCTACGCAACATACGGAATGAAAGGACTCATGCTCAATCCTCTATGCGAGTTCATGGACAAACCATCAAACCAATGTGCACAAGAGGCGTACCGAGGCGAGCCTAACTAATAAGAAAGCGCGTCATATGCGCGCGTTGTAGCTGCATATAGGGCTGGTAGAACACCACCCCAGCGTTCGAAGGCATTGCTCCCTTTGCGTGCAGCTCGTATTGGAGGTCGATAAGATACCACACACAGCAAGACAAACTCAGTTCGAGAACGGTCGCAGATTGGTTATGACGATTCCGCAGACATCACAACAGGCGGGTGCGCATGAACAGAAGGCGGTGCCATAAGCCGTAACTGTTGAGGTGTTGCTGTCGGGTAATCAGAAGGTTCGTACACGTCCAATCCCCATCTCGAGTGCGGCGGACTGTATTTGTAGAGCAGAGCGCGACGTTCGTGGTCCGCACGCCACGTCGCCGTGCCGTGAATGAGTGCTTCCGTGAATATCAAGACATCACCAGCCTCAATAGGTGGCTGATACACATAGTCAACTTCGCGGTCAAACGAAGCGACATCACCCGGAAAGAACTTTAGAAAGTTGGTCTTGTGGCTACCGGGTACGCATGCGAATCCACCATCGCCTTCTGCGGCATCCGTGAGCGCATACGTCGCAACCGTCAAACCGTTTCGCATGACGCCGTCGCTGTAGTGATACCAGTGATCTGACTCGAGTATTCGCGGTCCACCGTGTAATCGGTTGCGCGACGCGTCTTTCTGCATAAAAATGCAGTAGTCGTGATCCAATCGAACGCGACTGCCGACCAGATCGATCAAGTAAGGGAGTAGCTTTGGGTGATCGGCCAAGTCAAGAAAACGCTGATGCCAGCGTGAAATCGCACCAGTCCGTCGGAACGTACCATCCTCGGACGTTCGCGGCCAGACGTCGTCGGCAAGTTCCGAGAGTTCCTCGCATTCGAGTTTCGATAGAACGTTCTTGACAACAAGATATCCTTGAAGATCAAATCGAAACTTTTCTTCGTCCGTTAAGTGCGAACTGTGCGGCATGATCGAATGATCCAGATCCGATTTCAGTAGCATGACCTTCGTACGAATACCAAGGATATCCCGTGGCTAATCTATTAGAAGGCGTTCGTGTCTTGGATTTTACGCACGTTCACGCCGGTCCACTTTGTACCTATCAACTGGCTTTGATAGGTGCGTCGGTACTGAAGATCGAGTCCCCATCCGGCGGCGACCAGATGCGACAGATGGGTCGAACGCCTGAACCAAGCATGTCCCCTGGCTTTATCGGACAGAATGCCAACAAGCGATCGCTCGCGGTTGATCTCAAACGAGATGAAGGCCAAGCCATCGTCAAACAGTTGATTGCGGAGTCCGACGTGGTCGTAGTCAATATGCGTCCTGGCACGTCTACACGCCTTGGCATAGATTACGACGTGTGCCGAAACCTTAAACCTGATATCGTCTACTGTGCCATATCCGGCTACGGACAAGAAGGGCCAGAAAGCGATCGACCAGCTATGGATCACCTGATGCAAGGCGAATCTGGGATGTTTTTGGCAACAGGCACAGCGGAGCAACCAGTTCGCGTGGGATTCGCAATCGTCGACTCATCCACTGCAGTGATCGCTGCGTCCGCGATTAACGCTGCGTTGTTCCGAGCGAGTCGTTCTGGCGAAGGCGCATTTCTTGACGTGTCGATGCTTGAATGTGCCATGACCGTCATGGGACTCAATTACTACAACTATTTCGCCACGGGAACGGTCAATCCACGACCTGGGGCGAATCCGCTGGCATCCATCGGATCAGCAGGAACCTGGCAGTGCGCGGAAGGAACGCTTCTCGTGAATGCCAACAACTATCGTGCCTTCACGCGCATGGCGCGCGCCGTCGGTAGATCGGACTTGATTGACGATGATCGCTTTGATTCGATCCTGAAGCTCAGTCAAAACGGTCTTGAACTGCGCTCGATTTTTGGTGAGATACTCACTACCGAACCGGCCGAACACTGGGACCGCGTACTGCGGGAAGCGGGTGTCCCCAGCGGCGTACTAAAAGGACCGCCTGAAACGGTCAAGCACGTGCAACTCGCGCATCGAAACTCAATTGGGATCATCGACGACGTCCCCGGAATGTCCGAAGCCATACGCTTTCTCGGCGCAGGATTCCTGGTTGACGGCGCGCCGACGACACCTCAAGTCGCTCCTCCGCGACTCGGCGAACACTCACGCGAAGTGCTGGCTGAACTAGGCTACACACCAAAAGAAATCGAGGCATTTGTTGAGAACGAGGTCGTGAGTTGTCCGACCGTCGCGTAGCGATCGTCGGCGGCGGAAATGCCGCGTTGTGTGCTGCCATAAGCGCGCGCGAGCACGGCGCCGAGGTACACCTATTCGAACGAGCGCCATATGAATTAAGGGGAGGCAATTCGCGTTTTACCGCAGGCGCGATCCGCACGACTTACAACGGTGTTGAGCAGATTCGCGAGCTCATGCCCGAACTTACCGAAGATGAAATCGAGAACACGGAGTTTGGACAGTACTCAGAAGCCGATTTTTTCGACGATCTCGGTCGGGTGACTCAATACCGTA
>JAGWBO010000013.1:0-2704 GCA_021295855.1 Pseudomonadales bacterium
CAAGAATGCCGACGCCGACCGCGCCGCCAACTGCGCCAAGTCCCATCATTAAACCCGCTGCAACGTATATCAGGTCCGTTAATTCCATAGAGTAATTTCTCCTACCTGGAAATTAGTGTTAGTGATCTTCGCCCGTGTCGTATGCCTGAGACATATAGACAACAGTCAAGATAGAAAAGATGAATGCCTGCAATGTGATGATCAAGACGTGAAACGCCGCCCACGCCCATTGCAAGACCACGCCACTCAGCGTTAGCACTATACCACCACTGAACAGCAAACAAATCAGAACGAATATGAGTTCACCCGCATATAGATTGCCAAACAGTCGCAACCCGAGTGATAGCGGCTTGGTCAATAACGTGATCCCTTCGAGCACGAAATTTAGCGGCGCCAGAAACTTAGGAAACGGGTGAAACGAGAGTTCAGCCAAGAATCCGCCGACACCTTTTTTCCATATGCTGAAGAAAAGGATCATGGCGAAGACAAACAGCGCCATCCCCATCGTGACGTTGACATCAGTTGTCGGCACGATCCTCATGTAATGGATTCCCATCAACGTCGCAAGGTGCGGGATCCAGTCGACCGGGACCAAGTCCATCAAGTTCATCAGGAACACCCAGACAAACACTGTTACCGCCATGGGTGCGACGTAATCATTCTTGTACTTGAATATGTCTCGGGCGATTTCCTCGATCATTTCGACGATCATCTCGATCGCACATTGGAAACCACCTGGAACGCCCGACGTCGCGCGACGCCCGACGATGCCGAAGAGCAAAAGAAATAAGGCACCGAGGCCGAATGACCAGGCGAACGAGTCGACATGGATAGCCCAGAACCCCATATCTGCGGCCTGGGCGGGGTTTTCGGCGATTTGCCATGTGCCATCCGGCATGCGACCATAAGTGAGGTTCGAGAGATGGTGCTCGATGTACTCCGCAGATGTGACTTCGCCGGTGGCCATATCTTGATTCTCTATGTGCTCTTGCTATTGCCTGTACTCGTCGGTCGCAACAACGTGAGTACGATGGGCACGAATGTAATGACTGCTAAGCCCACGCCTGCGCCTATGAAATAAGGAAGCGTTAGGGGTTCAAGCAGCAGGTAAGCGGCAATTACGGTGATCGCAATCACAAGAGAACGGACCATCGCCAACATAACAAGCGCACCTGCGTTCGCTCGGCGCATGAGTAACGTGATAGCTGCGTTTGGAATGACCACGACGAGAGTGCCACTAGCAATGAACGATGCGCTCACTGGTACTGCCAATGCGCAAAGCGCCAAGACAACTGCAACAACAGCCAGCTGGCACAGTACGAAAAGCACTAATCGCCTGTCGTCGCTTGATGCGACAGTTTCAGAATCTAACAAGTGGAGCGGTCGGTTCGAGAAGTTGCCGAATCGATGTTAAATGCGATGGCTTTTATTGCTGGGGCGGCGATCCGCCCCGAAAAGCCGTGCGAATTATAGGGATGGTGATTTAAGGTGCGTAAGCGTCGGATTAGCGACAATTTTCCGAGCGCGACCCACGCCTTGCGCGACGTGCGAGTACGTTTTTCCGGCCATGAATCTGTGTTCTCAATCACGTCAGTGAAACGAAGAAGGAACAGAAATCTCGTTATTCGTGACTAAACCAAGATACGTTCGATGTCGTTCTTGTTTATCAAGTCGATTTCGCGCTGATCGGCGAGAAACGGAATTACGTCATTTGTGACCGCGTTCCAATCAAGTTCGTGCATCCGCTGCAGAACCGACTGACGCCATGTGTGTTCGGTCAGAAATGGTGGCGAAGGGTCCGTCTGTAGTAATGCAGCGTTGAGCATGCCGATGTTGGGTTCGGGCCAATCTGCAGCGCTCAGATACCAGATCAGGTCATACCAATCCCGACCTTTAGCATACGACCGTTGCAAGATCGCATGAATCTTTCCAGCTAGTAGCGTGGCACGGTCGTGACAGAAAAGGCGCAGCGGAATATGTCGCCGCGAAACTTTGACTTCCGTGGTCGCCGCCGACGGAGGATTTGTATCGACTTCAATACGGATCGCGAGGGTTTCCGACGGTAGCGGCGACAAGCCTAGATCATGAAGTAACCCCGGAAACCGGATCAACCCACGGTGTGCCTTCCGATGCTGACGAACGTACGCCTCGACTTGATAAGCCTCTTTGAGTAATTGAGATTGAGCCTTTCGCAGATAACCTTCAAGATCGTAACCGGCGGAACGAATTTCTAGCGCGAAGTCGAGATCTTCAGAATAACGCGGCAACCCATAAATGAAACGGAGGCAGGTGTCGCCGTGAAAAGCTAATGTCGCCATGGCACCCGCCAGCTGAAATTCACGCAGAATGCGACTTTGAAGATATTCCCTTGTCAGATTTCGCGCAGATAGCTCTTCCTCGCCTAGTACAAGCTCCTTCAGATAGTCCTTCACAGGCGCTGAAACACCTGTGGTTCTCGCGATAACTGATGGATCCGCTTTGCGGCGCGTTTTAACTTAGGCACGCCGCTAGTTTCCGCAAAGCTCGCCAGCCGATCAATGCGTAGTGCTTCAAAATCAAGACGCAATTCTTGCAGATACGCAACCTTGTCCGCGCCCGGAACGCCATACAACAAATCTAGTAATGCCTTTTCTGGTTCCGCTACAAAGGCTGACTGTCCAGAAGTGACCTCAGTAAGGCGATAGCCGAATCGCATATTCGTTTT
>JAGWBO010000013.1:2896-16060 GCA_021295855.1 Pseudomonadales bacterium
CTCGACGAAGCTGGTTTACGTGGCCCGTTCGTTTCCAACGCGATAACTGCTGCTGCACGTTCTCTCTCTCGACCGAACCTGCCAAGAGAAATCCCGTGTCAAAAAGTGGTTCATCCGCGACGATCTCGACCAAATCCTGAAATTTCATAGCAAAAATATAACTTAATTGCCAAGTTATTGCAATGAATTAGATCAATTGTCGACTAGCCCAGATACTTCAATGATTTTCTCTTGAATTGGTGATTGCCTACTTCAACACTCCTAGTTTGCGCGAACGAGGGACGTCGGAGTTCTACACGCCACGCTTAATGGCAGTTTCCAAGGTGAATTCGTAGTAAGTAATCGCTTCCGACAACGCAAAGCTCTCTTTGATGAACTCAATTTTCGGCTCATGCTTTGCCAATGAGCCTTCAACAAAATTCGCACCGAGTTGTGGCCATCGCGTCAGAAACGGCATCTTCCAACCTGGCCGCGGTTCCAGCTCCTCACTGTTGAGCTCGGGTTTCAACTCTAACAGTCGATACAAAGCACTGACTACCGCTTTTACCGCTTCGTTTGGTTTCCCGGTCCTCATAGCCCCCTGAGCTTGTTCGAAGAATTCTCTCAGTTGATCGTCTTGTACTTGGTCAGGTCTTGCCATTGCTAGATGCTCGAGTTGATTGGGAAATCAACTGACGCTAGTTGTTCTTCGCGCCATGCCTTGTGATTGATTTCGTGGCGTTCTTTAAATTCAGGCAAGATCTCTTTACCGAACAGCTCAATCGATTCCATGATGTGTTCGTGTTTCCGATCGCCGCATTGCGCCACGAAGATCATGACATCTAGGTTGTTTTCCTCGTAAGTCAAGAGCATCTCGCGCACGCGATCCACGGTACCTACGGCTGTCCCTGTACGCGCTGCGCGATAAAGGGCACGCTGGACCTCTTCTTCCGGCTCATCTTTGCGAATGTCCTCTTCCTTCACGAAGCCAGTTTCGGCAGACAGCGTGTTCTGTTTCTTATTGCTCTCAAGGAAGCTGTCGTAAATGTTCTTTTCGCCCGGTTGATGCTTTCCGCCTGTGATCGGGTTGTAGTAGTAACCGAGGGAATGTGAGAAGAAAGCCGGCCCGTTTGCACTCCGTTCTAACGCTTCTTGATCCGTTTTACCCATCATGAAGGTGGTAAGCACAGCCAACCCAGGGTTAATCGCATGTCCGATGGGATAGCACTCTTCTCGAATGATGCGGTAGTACTCGTTCGTACGTTCCGCCAATTCGTCCGGCGTTTCAAACCCAAACCCAAGACTTCCCATCCCAAAGCGCGCCGCGAGCATCGTAGTCTCACGTCGCGATGCAGCAACCCATAACGGCGGATGAGGATTCTGCTGCGGTTTAGGAATTACGTTTCGTGGTGGCATTGAGAAGAACTGACCTTGAAAGCCTTGATACGGCGTCTGCACCATCATGTTCGCGGCTTCGCGAGTACATTCCTCCCACATTGCCTTCTTCTGTGCCCGATCAACTTCGAAGCCTCCCATTTCCATCGTCGAAGCAGATTCGCCAGTACCAAATTCGACACGTCCGTTAGAAAGCAGGTCTAACGCCGAAATGCGCTCCGCGACGCGAGCGGGATGGTTGTAGCCGGGCGGCATCAGCACAATCCCATGACCTAGTCGAATGTTCTTGGTCCGTTGCGACAACGCCGCCATCATCATTTCCGGTGCCGATGAATGTGAGTATTCCTCGAGGAAGTGGTGTTCGACCTCGAATACGTAGTCGAATCCCAGGCTGTCAGCGAGCTCAACTTGATCCAACATGTCGTGGTAAATCTTGTGCTCGTCCTCTGGATCCCACTGGGGTTTCCCAGCCGGCTTCGGAAGCTGAAGTTCATAAAACAAGCCAAATTTCAAGCTAACTCTCCTTGAATGTTCATTCGACCCTACGCGACTGATGATTGACGAAGCTAGGGCGTCGATTTCTGTATTTCCAGCAATTAAACCCTTTGGACGTAATGCGCATGACTATGCTCTTAAGCTGATAGCTATTTAGAAAAGCGATGATGCAGACGACGAAACACGGATGGGTAGAGGTGATCACCGGCGTCATGTTCAGCGGAAAGTCTGAAGAACTCATCCGTCGAGCCAGACGTGCACTTATCGCCGGTCGTCGTGTTCAACTTTTCAAGTCAATACTCGACGATCGATATGGCGGACAATTCCGAATTTCGTCCCACGATGGGCGGCAGATCGATGCTGAACCCATATCCCACTCAAAGCAAATTGAAGAGAAGGTCCTAGTTGATAGCGAAGTTGTCGCTATTGATGAAGCTCAGTTTCTGGATGATGGCATCTGTGAGGTTGTTCAAGCATTGGCCGATGCCGGAAAACGGGTCATTCTTGTCGGCACTGACATGGACTTCCGAGGTCGCCCGTTTGGACCCATGGGCTCGCTTCTGGCAAGAGCAGACGAAATCGACAAGTTAAACGCGATCTGCGTGGTATGTGGCGATCCGGCTACACGGAACCAACGACTAATCGACGGCAAACCGGCGCCAGCAGACGCTCCAGTAATTTTTGTCGGTGGTTCAGAGTCCTACGAAGCAAGGTGTCGTAGTTGCCACGACGTACCGGTAACTAACTCAACATAGCCCTTTGAGCGAACGAGGCTTCCTCGTTTGGATTTCTGGCTGGATTAGTCTGCGCGAGACACGAGTAGACGCGCTAAGCGCCAAGTACGCTGCCTGCTTTCAATCCAACTGACTCGACAAACTCGGGTACGTGGACTTTCGCGCCACCAGTGGGTCGCACCCGCAAGATCTCGATGCTGCCGCCCGATGTCGCCACTTCGACGCCCTCGTCGCCAACGCGCACCACTTCGCCAGGCTTTCCTTCACCTGAGCTGCCGCGTCGACTATCAAAAATCTGGAGCCGCTCACCATTGAGTAGCGTCCATGCACCCGGCTGAGGGTTGCACCCCCGGATTAGGTTGTAAACCTCTTCTACTGGTTTCGACCAGTCAATCTCGGCTTGTTCAGCTCGACACCAGCCTTCATAAGTGCCCGCATCCCCGTCCTGCTCAACGCGTGGCGCACTACCTTTCCGCACGAGATCGACCGACTCCATCATCGCATCGACGCCAAGCGGGTATAGGTGGTTGAAATAAACGCTACCAAGAGTGTCGTCAGGCCCTATCGCCACTTCTTTCTGTAATAGGATCGGACCCGTATCAAGCCCGTCGTCGGGCCAAAAGATGCTCAATCCTGTTTCCTTCTCGCCAAAGATGATCGGCCAATTAATCGAACTAGGACCTTTATGCATAGGCAAGAGCGAGGGGTGGTACTGAATCGTGCCGTGAGTGGGGACGTTTAACACATCCTCGGGAACGAACAGCGTAACGTACGCCATAACGCACAGGTCTGGCTTTAGCGCCTGCACCTGTTCACGAACTGAGTCCCGCCGAAACGACCTTGGCTGAAACACGGGCAAATCGTTCTCGATTGCACATAACTTCAACGGGTCGTGTACGCCACTCTCGTCATCTGGCGCAGTAAATACGCCAACAACGTTTTCGTTCCGCTCTAAGAGCTCCTCCAGCACAGAACGTCCAAACGCCTGCTGGCCATTTACGATGATTCTCACAATTCACACTCTCACGGTCGTTTTTATTTTCGAGTCTCATTGACGTGACCGAAGTCATCGCAATTCGACCATTCTCAAGTACTTGGGCGGGAGAACTTCCCTATTTCCTAATCCGATCGATGATGTGCTGCAATTGCTCGAGATTTCGATATTGGATCCGGAGGTAACCGCCACCACGCTTGCCGCGTTGCGTAATGTTGACTCCTGCCCCCAATGCATCTGCCAGTTCGTCTTCAAGTCGCACAATATCTGGATTCGATCGTTTGGTAACTTTCGCTTTATCGTGTCGGCGAACCAAATTCTCAGTCTCTCTCACGCTTAGGCGATTCTTAACCACTTTCTGCGCAACGGTCAGTTGCGACTGCACAGGCAGCGCTAGCAAAGCACGTGCGGACCCTTCTTCAAGCTGCCCACTACGTAACAAATCCTGCACCGCTTTGTGTAGGTTTAGTAGCCGAATCGAATTACTTACTGCGGTACGAGACTTACCAACCGCACTAGCAATCTCCTCCTGTGAAAAGCCGTGCTCCTCCTGCAATCGCTGCAGTGCAACCGCAGCATCATGTGGGTTCAGGTCCTCCCGCTGCAGGTTTTCGACCAATGCCAACACCATGGCTTCGCCGTCCGTGGCCTGCCGTTCGATGATAGGAACGGTCGCCAGTCCCGCGATTCTCGCAGCGTGCCAACGCCGCTCCCCCATGATGATCTGATAGGCGCCGTCGTCAACCCGTCGGACCGTAATTGGGTGTATGACGCCTTGCTGTTTGATGGATTCCGCAAACGCCGCCAGCGTTTCCTCATCGATGACTTTTCGCGGTTGATTCGGATCAGGCCTTACCTGCGAGATTGGAACTTCCTTCAGGCCATCGTGCTGCTGCGAGGATTGACCATGCGCCACTTCCCCCAGCAACGCATCAAGACCCTTTCCTAACGGTTTTCGCACGGTTGCTACGCCGCTCTCGAGGCTCTAGCGTGTCGACGAACAATTTCGTTGGCAAGTGCGGTGTACGCCGTGGAGCCCTTTGAGTTTGGTTCATACAACAGCACGGGCACGCCGTGACTGGGTGCTTCCGCAAGTCTTACGTTTCTTGGAATCACTGTGCGATAAACGACATCTGGAAAGTGTTGAAAAAGTTGTCGAGACACGGCTTGCGTCAAACTTAACCGCGGGTCATACATGGTCCGCAAGAGCCCCTCGACACGAAGTCCCGGGTTCCCAGCAGACCGAATCCGCTCGACTGTGTTCAGTAGCGACGTCAACCCTTCAAGTGGGAAGTATTCACATTGCAGAGGAACTAGCACACCGGTCGCGCAGACAAACGCGTTGACCGTAAGGACATTTAAGGAAGGAGGACAATCAATGATTGTATAGTCGTATTCGCGGTCACGAGCACCTAACCGGTTGCGTAAGCGTACGGTACGGTCTTCCGAAGTCAGGAGCTGAGTCTCCACCGCAGTCAGATTCTCGTCGCTTGGAATAACGTCCATGCCGGCCGGCCGGGTCTGCCGTACGTCGTCGAACGCGCAGTCTTCACTCAACCAGTGGTACGCAGTCAGCGTTTCTTCGTCACGGATCGCGCCTATGCCACTACTCGCGTTACCTTGTGGGTCGAAATCCAAAAGTAAAACAGTTTTACCCAGTCCGACGAGCGATGCAGCAAGATTGATCGCGGTCGTTGTCTTACCAACACCGCCTTTCTGGTTGGCGATTGCAAGGACGTGTGTCATGACACTGCTCGTCGCACTACGTTGATCCAACCGATTCCGCTGGAACGATGCGATTCACCAATTCCGTCATTCAAGACTTCCTTGATCGGAGAAGCCATTTGTAATAAGACGCGACCATTTTCAGATAGCAACCCCCGACACCATGCCCAGATTTGATCTGGCGTTGTCACCGCCCGCGCCGTAATCACGTCGAACGTGCTCAACGTGTCTCTTGCATCGCGGATGTCTGAATTAATGACGTCCACATTGACTAGCTCTAAAGCCATAACCACGTGCTGGAGAAAGCTGCTCTTCCTCTGGTTCCGCTCGACAAGCGTTACCTCGATTTCCGGATTGGCAATAGCAAGAGGAATCCCAGGAAAGCCGCCACCAGAACCGACATCTAGGAGCGTGCCCGCGCCACCCAAATGCTCCTGAAGTGCCAAGCTGTCATCCAAGTGTCGAGCGCGTAAGTGTGCCACATCGCGAGCCGAAACCAGGCTCACGCTCCTGTTCCATTTCCGAACTAAGTTCAGATATTGATCAAATGATTCGACGAGCGTTTCGCCGTTATGCTGTCTTTCGGAGGCCAGAATATCGCTTTGCGTAAACCGAAAGTAAGGAAAGGGCCGCTGGAGTCATGCCGGGAATGCTTGCAGCGTTGCCCAGAGTCCTCGGCTGCACATGCTCAAGCTTCTCACGTAGTTCGTTCGAAAGACCGTCAATTTCGCGGAAATTCAACTCGTCCGGAAGCCTAATACTCATTTGATCTTTGGCGCGGGCAATGGCTTGATCCTGCCGACGAAGGTAACCGTCGTACTTCACATCGATTAATGCTTGAGCCAGATAGGACTCATCCGTATTCGCGAAAACCCCTGCCGAAGTTAAATGCTCAGCCCTTACTGCAGGTCGTTTAACGAAATCAAGCAGAGGGATGTCCTTCGAAAGTCGTTCCCCCGACGCCTTCGACAATTTATTTGCCATGTCGCTGTTTAATCGTATAGTCGTGCGCGAGAGTGCTTCGTTGCAAGCTTCCAGCTTTTTGCTTCGGGTAGTGAAGACCTTGAAACGATCGTCTGGAACCAATCCAAGTTCACGCCCGATGGGTGTTAACCGCAGGTCAGCGTTGTCCTGACGCAAGCGAAGTCGATATTCCGCACGACTCGTGAACATACGATACGGTTCGTTTGCACCCATTGTTGTGAGATCGTCGATTAGTACGCCGATGTACGCTTCATGTCGTTGCGGCACCCACGCTGCTAGTCCAGCAGACTTTCTCGCTGCATTTAGGCCGGCCACGAGCCCTTGCGCAGCTGCTTCTTCATAACCCGTCGTGCCGTTAATCTGACCCGCGAAGAACAAGTTTTCGATGTTCTTCGTCTCAAGCGACGGCAGCAAGCCTCGCGGGTCGAAAAAGTCGTACTCGATCGCATAGCCAGGTCGTGTGATTTGCGCGTTCTCAAACCCGCGTATTGATCGTACCGCCTCATACTGTGCATCAAAGGGGAGACTAGTCGAAATCCCGTTCGGGTACAGCTCGGTGGTCTCTAACCCCTCGGGTTCGACGAAGATCTGATGTTGGTCTCGTTCCGCGAAGCGAACTACCTTGTCCTCTATGGAAGGGCAATAGCGAGGACCAACTCCTTCAATTTCGCCAGTGAACATCGGTGACTGGTCCAAAGCCCGACGAATGATGTCGTGTGTGCGAACGTTGGTATGCGTGATGTGACAGGAAACCTGTCGAGGGTGCATTTCGCGCGTACCTAAAAACGACATAACAGGTCGCGGCTCATCACCGGGCTGTTCTTCTAGCTTGCTGAAATCGACCGTACTGCCGTCGATCCTTGGTGGAGTTCCTGTCTTAAGCCGTCCCGCAGCAAGTGGCAATGACCGTAGTTTTTCCGCCAACTCAACAGATGCCGGATCTCCCGCGCGGCCCCCTGCATGCTGTTCACGCCCCACGAAGATGCGGCCGCCAAGAAACGTGCCTGTTGTCAGGACAACAGCACGCGCCTCAATCTCCATGCCTAAACGAGTTGAGACGCTACAGATGCGATCTGACTGCAAAGTCAGGTCCACCATCATGTCCTGAAACACGCTTAGGTTGGATTGTCGTTCGACCGCCTGGCGGATCGCATTGCGATACAAGACGCGATCCGCCTGCACACGGGTTGCCCGTACTGCCGGACCTTTACTGTTGTTGAGAATTCGGAAGTGGATGCCCGCTTTGTCTGCAGCGGTCGCCATGACGCCGCCGAGCGCGTCAATTTCACGCACAAGGTGACTCTTACCAATCCCGCCAATGGCTGGATTGCAGGACATCTGTCCTATGGTCTCAATCGCTTGCGTCAGCAACAGCGTGGACGCACCGACCCTGGCCGACGCCAAGGCGGCCTCCACGCCAGCATGTCCACCGCCGATGACAATCACATCGAACGCGGTGGGGAACTTCATCTGAGGAAGGCTAAATTCCTCCGCGCTACATTAAGAAGATCGGGGCGCAACACTTATAGCGCAAATGCCGAGCTCGAATGCTCGTCCCACGCCGATTGCATCGGCTTGACGTACGCATATTTCGAGTCGTAATCGCATGAAAGTTGTGCAAGATTAGAACCAAGCGGCGCTTTCATCCGGCACGTAACTGCCGCTTCGCCACTACCGTAGCGCTGGGTGAACGACGCAACAGCGCGCTCAACCGCCGCGTGGTTTTCCTCGGGTACCTGTGCCATCGCACGCTCATAGATCCCGGTGTAACTCGCGCTTGACGGTTTTGACGCCGCCGTACCTAACCACGCCAGTCCTCGCAACGGGTTCTTTTCAACCGATCCTAATCCTTTGAAGTAGATTTGGCCAAGACGTACTTGAGCGTCTTTGAATCCCCACTCGGCTGCCAGTTGCAGATACGGCACCGCCGCTTCATACTCTTTGGCTTTGTAGTGCTTCGTACCTTCTTCATTAGCTTTGTGCCCTGCCATCGAAGAAACATCTGTATCGTCTTGTGCGAACACCGACATCAGGCAGAGACTTGCAACAATTACGCCCGCAATGCGCACCAGTGACCGCATGGCCGATTTGCCGTCGTTATCTATCGCTTTCATAACTATCCCCATATAGGTCGCAACCGTATTCACAGTGAAACTCACACGAGAATTGCGTGCAAGTCCCACACGAACCCGGTCGTTATTTCATAAGTTTAGAGATTTTTTACAAATTTCAATGAAATCTGGTAATGCTGTAATGCGTAAACCCACTGATACGTGGTTATTTCCCGATGCAAAAGGTCGAGAAAATCTCACCGAGCAGGTCATCTGATGTCGTTATACCGACAATCTCACCAAGGCTCTCATGTGCAACGCGAAGGTTTTCTGCGACCAGCTCCCCCTCACGCACGGACAGCTCTTTTGCCGCCTGAGACAATGCGTCGTCCACGCGCTTCAAAGCCGCAATATGTCGAGGTCGTCCCGCGAAAGCATCAGTACCGGCACGAAAGCCTGCGACTTGTTTGAGTCCTTCACACACGTCTGACAGTCCAGCTCCGGTCAACGCGCACGTACGAAATTCCGTTTTTCCGACCGCGCCCGGTGTATTTCCCGTGAGATCGCACTTATTTCGCACAACGAGCGTTTTGCCTCGGTACATATCTGGCGTAGAGAGATTTTCATCAGCGTCATCGATAACCCAAAGCACGCAATCAGCGGTACTCAACGCAGTCTGCGCGCGTTCCATGCCCATCAACTCGATCGGATCATCGCTCGCGTGCAATCCCGCGGTGTCGGTGAGACGAACTGGCAACCCGTCCAGCGAAAGATCGCCGTGCAATGTGTCGCGTGTCGTGCCCGCAGTAGCCGTTACTATCGCTCGATCTTCGCCGAGTAATCGATTCAACAAACTTGACTTACCCACATTTGGCGCGCCGGCGATAGCAACGTCCAGACCAATCTGCATAGTCAGTCCAGCGGTTGAGCGATCGATCAATGCTTCGACAAGAGACCGCATCTCATCTAACCGACTCTGTTGTTCAGTATCTCCTAGGAAGTCAATTTCTTCCTCGGCGAAATCGATGGCGCTTTCAATAAACATCCTCAGCTTAAGGACGCGTTGATCGAGCTCACGGATGCGGAGTGAGAACTCGCCCGTCAACGATCGAGTAGCTGCGCGACCCGCTTCCGCACTGCCACTTGCAATTAGGTCAGCTACCGCCTCCGCCTGAGCCAGATCGAGTTTGTCATTGCGAAATGCGCGTTCCGTAAATTCACCCGGATTCGCCAAGCGCACACCCTGATCCAAGATACAACCAACAATGCGCTCGAGCGCAATGGGCGAACCATGTCCCTGCAACTCAAGCACATCTTCGCCCGTATAGGATGCGGGAGACGGGAAATACAAAGCGATACCGCTATCCAGCGTTTCACCGTCCGGCGCGCAGAAATCAGTGTGAATCGCCGTTCGCGGAGACGGTATAAACCCAAGCAACTCGCGCGCTACCCGCTGACATGCTGAGCCAGAGATTCGCACAATCCCGATACCACCACGGCCTGGTGGCGTTGCAACGGCGCAGATGGTCTCGCTCATACGAGCGCCCTAGCTTAGGCTACTTTGGTGCGACGGTTTTGCTCGTGGCCGCCGCGCGTTCAACTCGTTTGGTGACGTAGTACTGTTGTGCATACGACAGAATGTTGTTCATCAACCAATAAAGCACCAATCCGGCAGGGAAAAAGACAAACAAGATGGTGAAGAGAACCGGCATGATCTTCATCATTTTTTGCTGCATAGGATCTGGCATCGGAGGGTTGAGCATCTGCATCAGCAACATTGATGCACCCATCAAAATCGGCAACACAAAGTACGGATCCATGATTGATAGATCTTGAATCCAAAGGAAAAACGGCGCTTGTCGTAACTCGACGCTCTCATAAAGCACCCAATATAGTGCCAGGAAGACAGGCATCTGTGCGAGCATCGGCAAGCAACCGGTCATTGGATTGACCTTTTCCTTTCGATACAGCGCCATGACCTCTTGACTCAACCGCTGTCTATCGCTACCGAATCTCTCTTGGATGCGTTTTATCTGAGGCGACACGGTCCGCATCCTCGCCATGGATTTGTAGCTCATGGCAGATAGTGGGTATAGCAACAACTTCACGACGATCGTGAGAAGGATGATTGCTACACCCCAATTCCCGACTAAGCTGTGAGCGAACTCGAGTACATAGAACAGCGGCACTGACAGGAACCACAGAATGCCGTAATCAACGGTCAGTTCGAGGTTATCGGAGATTGCATCTAATGTGCGCTGTGTTTTGGGGCCTGAGTAAAAACGCAGATTGAATTGGCCTATTTCGCCTGGGTAGACCACACTCTCAGGACCAGTGAGACCAAAGCGGTACTTTCCGCCTGAATCTCGCATGCCGTAGTAGAGATAGCTGGCGTTGTCATTGACGACCCAGGTTGACAGGAAGTAGTGCTGTAGGATGGCAATCCAGCCACCATCCACTTCCTCTCGGAAGCGTTCCTCGTCCACATCGTCGAATCCGATTTTCTCGTAGCGAGTGTCACTAGTCGTCAGTGCGGCACCGAGGTAAGGGCGCGGGCCAAAAAACGTCGACGACTCCTCAGCCTTGCCATCGTGTGTCAACTGCGCGAAGAGGTTTACAACAAACGGTTCTGTCGATCTATTGTCGACTTCGTGAACAACCTCAACCAGGTATTGTTGAGGATCAACCTTGAATATCTTGCGTACGATGACGTCACCGCCCTCGGTCGCTCGGCGAGTCGTCAGCACAATGTCTTGCGGGGTGTTGAAAATCTCATACTCAAGCTGAGGCGCCGTATAACGCGGCTTTGTTGGTGAGCCGTCGAATCCGTCCTCTCCCACCAACCCGCTCTGGGCAATGTAGGTGCGGTTGGTGTTTTTCTGCAGTAGAGTTGTCGGTGTGTCAGGGTATTCAAGAGATATTGGGTGATCGGGCAGCTCGATAAGACGTATGTCGCCTCCTGCCGGATCGATCTTCATTCTCAGCAATGGGGTGTTGACACTAATAAGATCACTCTCCCGACTGATGTGTTGCGCGCCTGCCTGTTCGGTTTGACTGCGTCGGACCAATGATGCGTCAGGAATATCCCCGGATTCAGACCCCACCACAGGGACTTCGTCTCCTGGCATCTCTGTCGTGAACGGTTCGTCACTCTCAACGCTGAGCTCCGCTAACTCCTCCGGTGTTGGCGGCGGTGTCGCGCCACCGTAATCCGCTGTCCATTGCATGACAAGTAGGTACGCACAGATTCCTAAACCAGCCAGCAGTCCGTAGCGGAGGATTTCCTGTATGTTCACGTTGTGGCTTGTTCGTGATGGTCCGGGCGTCGTTGTCGCCAAGGGGTCCAGTCAAACTTTTCAGGCACGAAATCAACCCCGCCATGAGAAAAGGGGTGGCATCTAGCAAGTCGTGTCACCGCGAGATACACCCCTTTAACGAAACCAAACCTGTCGATGGCTTCGATCGCATATGCAGAGCACGTGGGATAAAAACGACAACAAGGTGGGAATAACGGAGAGATGCAAATCTGATACACGCGTACCAGTCCTCGCGCGACACGGCGAACCAAACTCGATTCTTTTACGTTGCTTTTCAAGCTAACAAATCAGCTATCGGATTTAAGTGCAAGGGAAGCAGACGGAAGCCACTCGTGGATGTGACTTGGATTTGTTAACCGCCCCCGTAGAGAGATCATGAGATCCATACGCGAAAATTCTGCCTGATTGCATCGAAACCACTCTCGTAGCGACCGTTTTACGTAATTCCGATCCACGGCCTTCGGCACAAACCTCTTTGCGATCGCGAGACCCAGACGCGCAAACCCTCGTTCGTTTTCTACCCCGGTAACCACAATGGGGCCAAAGGTTTTTCGCAAAGTTGCGTCTCGAAAAACGTGGTCGATCTCACGCTTGTTCGTTATTCGAACGCGACGTGGAAACGCGCGTTGCGTACCTGTCGCTATGCGGATAGTCTTTTCCGCTGTCGAGCGCGGCGAGCATTGATAACTTTCCGGCCGTTCTTCGTCGACATGCGTTTGCGAAACCCGTGGGTACGTTTGCGCGAGATGTTGCTGGGTTGAAAAGTGCGTTTCATCCAAATAGGGCTGGAATCGGCAAGTGGGGAATTGTAGAAAGCGTTGGCGGGGTGTCAATCGTGCTTGAATTCAGCGAAGCCAACGACGAGTTTGATGAACTTGAATCTATACGAGCTAAACTTAATAACAAGACGATTTGTTGTCGTTGGTATGCTCAATTTTGGTGGAAAACAGGACAGATTCGTTGATATTCATAGGGTTTTTGATGTTGAAACTGCGGGAAAAGGAAAGCAAAACAACAGTAAGAAAACCCACTTAAAGATTGGTTAATAATTAACCCTCAAGTTATCCACAAGGTTTTCACACCCTTTACGAATCTAGGTTATTGACCGATACGAACACAACGGTGAGGAGTAGGATGAGAATTTGCAAGATTAAACTCGTTCGTACTGATCTAATCAACGTGACCATGGTAATTGGCGAGGGTTTGAGCGATAGCCACGGACTGGCACACACTTGATTTCATGGACCGAAGACGCGTATAAACAGTGGGGAAATAAGAAGACTAAAACAAAAGATAGCGAGAACAGCATTGAGCGACAAATCGGAACTCTGGCAACGGTGTCAGCGCCAATTCAAACAGCGCTTTGACGCAAGTGAATATGACAAATGGATTAAACCACTGCGAGCAGATTTCCGCGGTGACGTTCTGCTGATATCTTCAACTAACGGGTGGGCAGGACGCAAGGTTCAGGACGCCTTTGGTGAGGACAT
>JAGWBO010000013.1:16075-40469 GCA_021295855.1 Pseudomonadales bacterium
TCAAGATCGAGTTCAGTAACAAGCGTTCTCAAGCGATATCTACGCCACTGAGAACAGAACGACGACCGTCTTGGGCGAAGAAATCGTCGCAACCAGATCTCGATAAGCAGTTCACTTTCGATCAATTCATAACCGGAAGTACTAAAGGCGTCGAGAAAGCTGTCGCATACGACGTCGCCAACTCATTCAATGACGACTTGATGGTGTTGGTAATCTATGGGGATAGCGGAATGGGTAAGACGCACCTGTTGCATGCTATCGGTCACCACATCTATGAGAAATTCCCTGATAAGGCGATCGAACTCACTCATTCGACGTCGCTCGTGAACGAAGTAACATCGATTTTGAAACCATCGGGACCACAGGGTCGCAATATCAACGCGGCAATGCGATCGTTGCAAGACAAGTACTCACAGCATGACGTGATTCTGCTTGATGACCTTCATCGTCTTGTAGGTAAGCAGAAAATCCAGGAGGAGTTCCTTCATCTTCTGAATATTTGGCATAAGCAGCGCACCAAGCTGGCGTTTACATCCCTCGGTCCGCTCGCCGACCTGGAACGACTCGACCCCGCATTGCGGTCCCGTTTGTTGGGAGGGATATCAATTCACGCGGTAGAGCCAGATGAAGACGCAAAAGTGCAGATTCTCCTGCAACATGCGGCCAGGGAAGAAGTCAATTTACCGCACAATGTCGCGCAGTATCTAGCGCAGCAATTGGAAGGAGACATTCGGATTTTAAAAGGAACGTTGCTCAGCATCGTCAAAGCGGAGAAGTACTCGGGTCGCCGATTGCGTTCCATTAGTGAAGAATCAGTTGATCATGCGCTACGCAACCTAAATCGTTCAAGGAAACCAGTGACGGCCGAACGGGTGCTTAGCCTGGTGAGTGAGCGCTTCAACGTCAGCGTGAACGAGATTAAGAGCGGAGCTCGAGTTCACAGTAAGTTAATTCCACGACAGATGGGAATGCTCCTTACTCACGAATTC
Source organism: Pseudomonadales bacterium (assembly GCA_021295855.1). Classification (GTDB taxonomy): domain Bacteria; phylum Pseudomonadota; class Gammaproteobacteria; order Pseudomonadales; family Azotimanducaceae; genus Bin55. Next base: position 17,065 of record JAGWBO010000013.1, read on the forward strand.
ACGTCTCTTCCGCACACTGAGATTGCGACCGCATTTGGTCGGAAGGATCATTCCACGGTAAAAAACGCACTAAGTGCTATCGACCGCAAGATGAAATCGGATGCGCGGCTTCGTCGTGATTACGATTGGCTCAAGCATGAGCTGAAGAAATAAATAGATTGACCGCCAAAGGCAGTAAAGACCACAGAGTATGAAGTTCGAAGTCCAGCAAGAAGAAATGCTGAATGTGCTTTCGCACATCACGGGCGTCCTAGAACGGACACAGACGCGCGAGGTGCTTTCGCATGCCCGCGTCCTGGTGACCGAGAACGGTGAGTTGCAGTTAAGCTGCACAGATCTCACGATGACCATGGTCGCTCAGATGCAGCTCGATCATGTCGATGAGGCGGGCGGGGCTGCGATCCCTGGGTTGCGCTTATTCAATATATTCCGAGCATTTCGAAAGAATGAACCGGTTGTGTTCGAGACCGTCGGTGAGATGATCAAGATAACATCCGGACATTCAGAATATGAGCTGAACGTGATGACGGGACCTAGCTCGAACCCCTTGGAAGGGTATCTTCCGTCCCTCCCGGATGATCGTGTTGAGATGCAGGTTTCTGCAGGGCGATTGCGGGAACAACTAATGTACACAAACCCAGTAATGGGGATAAAAGATTCTAGGCAATACATGGTCGCGACATGTTTTGAACTGAGCCCTACGTACTTGCGAACGGTCAGCACTGAGGCATCTGTCTTGGCAATGGCAACGTCCACTGGAGGAGTCCCGTCGTTGGCTCAAGAAGGTGAGGAATCAGATGGAATTAAGCGTTTCATAGTGCCACGTAAAACGGTCTTACAGGTTACGTCGATGTGTAGCGCCGCGAATGCATCGGACGTCGTCACGATGTCGTTTGGAAGCAATCATTTCTCAGCGAAGGTGGGAGTATTTACCCTCACGTCGAACTTGGTCGACAGTGTTTTCCCTCAATACCAGAACGTATTTCCCGAGGAATACGGCTGGACGATGGTATGTGACCGTGAGCGCCTGCGTGAAGGTCTTGATCAAGTGGAAGTGGTAGCGGTCGACAGCAGCCATCGGGTTCAGTGGGAATTTGATGAGAATGTGTTATCCATGCGTTCCGCGTCAACTCGAAACGATCGAGTTTTTGCGCAAGTCGCACTCGATAGCTTAACGGACACGCGGAAACTTGCGGTAAACGGCGAGAAAGTGCTACGGGTCCTAAACGCGCTCAACACCGAAAAGGTTGAATTTAGCACACACGCATCAGATTTGCGCGCGAACATCCGAGTTATTGGAACAAGCGGTGGCGAAGGTGAAGAAGCGAGGGAGTCTGACGAGGTTGGCGTCGCATATCTGCTCGCGACCATGTCGGATCGATGATTCTTGATCGACTAGAAGTCGATCACCTACGAATCCTTGAAAGCCTTCAGCTTGATTTAGAGCCAGGAATCAACCTTTTCACCGGTCCAAACGGCGCTGGAAAGACGTCGTTACTTGAAGCCGTTCATCTCCTGGTTCGCGGCAAGTCCTTTCGACGAGGTTCGAATGGGATGTCGATACGAGGGCGATTTAGCAGTGACGAAACGTCGATTCGTTTAGATTTTGAGAAACGGCGCGGGAAACCCCTTGAGTTACGTCGCGACCGACGTCGCATCGAACGAATCTCCGAGATTGTGTCTCTAGTCCCGATACAAACGTTTCTGCCAGATCTGGCAGAACTGATTTTTGGCGCGCCCATCGAAAGGCGAAAGTGGCTGGACCTTGGCCTACTATACAAGAGTCTCGACTCACTTCGGACGATGGCGCATTTCCGCCATGTGCTAAGGCAACGAAATGCGGCATTAAGGACTCGACAGCTCAAGCAACTTGACGCTTGGGATTTTGAGCTGGTTGCGAGTGCGGAAGCTCTTACCTCAATACGCCAGCAGTGCTTCGACGACATGATCAAAGAAGTCGCTTACTGTATGGAGCAGCTCTGTCCAGAACTCGAAATTTCAATGGGCTTTTTCCCGGGATATCACGGCGAGAAATTTGCGGACGAATTGGCTAAACACCGGACCAGAGATGTAAAATTACACATGACGAATTCAGGGCCACATCGCGCCGATATTCATGTGCGAATCAGCGTGGACGGCAAGCAGCGTAAGGCCTTGCCAAGCGCCGCCGCTCTTGCTTCTCAAGGTCAGGCACGCGCACTCGCTGCGTCATTCAAGTTAGGACAGGTTCAGTACCTGAAAACACGTGGATTTCGTTCATTGCTATTGGTAGACGACCTGGGCTCGGAGTGGGACGATCTGCATTGCAGTAGGTTCCTAAACCTCATGTCTGCAATAGGGTCTCAGGTATTAAGTTCTGCCGTGAGCGCGGATTTGCTTCCGCGACAATGGCGGGAGCGTGTATCCCGATTTGAATTGAATCAGGGAAAACTCCTCTAGCCATTGTGCTGCCGCGCGAATTTTGTCAATTGTTTCACGTGAAACATCGGCCACGAATCAAGCCCCATAAGGATTTGAGGCTAATCTACTCCTACATAATCGACGCATGAGGCGTTGCTAAGGATGATCAAATGACCGACGATTCCAACGAAAACGACTATACGGCTACCAGTATTAAGGTGCTGCACGGTCTTGATGCCGTTCGGCGTAGGCCGGGGATGTATATCGGGGACACCGAAGATGGCACCGGTCTGCAGCATATGATCCAGGAACTCGTTGACAACTCCATTGACGAAGCCCTTGCGGGTCATTGCTCAACGGTGGAAGTCGTCATCCACCCAGATAACGGCATTACCGTCCGCGACGACGGACGCGGGATTCCTGTTGATTTCCACGAAGATGAGGGAAAGCCAGCAGCGGAAGTGATTATGACGACGCTTCATGCAGGAGGCAAATTCGATGCCAATGCATACAAGGTATCTGGCGGCTTGCACGGGGTTGGCCTCTCGGTTGTCAATGCGCTCTCCTCGTTCTTTCGACTAACGATTCGTCGAGAGGGCAAGGTCTACGAGCAAACCTATAAGAATGGCACTCCCACATCCGGCTTAGAAGAGATCGGCGAAACGGAACAGACGGGAACGACGTGCTATTTTGAGGCTTCCGTCGAAATATTTAGCGAAGTTCAATATCGATTTGATACGCTGTCGGCGAAACTGCGTGAGCTGGCATTCCTGAATTCAGGGGTTCGTTTGGCCGTTACAGATGAGCGCACCGACGAGAAGCACGAATTCTGCTATGACGGCGGTCTGCAGGAGTACGTGGCTTACCTAAATGGTGCAAAAACGCCTTTGCATGACGTCGTGCATTTTCAACGAACCGTTGACGGTGATATTGGTGTCGAAATCGCACTGCAGTGGACCGATGCGTACCAAGAGCAAGTACGCACATACTGCAACAACATTCATCAATCCGACGGCGGTAGTCACTTAATCGGTTTTCGCACAGCATTGACGAGGGCGCTCAACAACTACATCGAACGTGAAGACATCGCGAAGCGTAGCGGCGTCAAAACCGCCGGTGAGGATGCGCGTGAAGGGCTTGCGGCGATCGTTTCGGTGAAATTACCAGATCCTAAGTTCTCGTCGCAAACCAAGGACAAATTGGTTTCAAGCGAAGCACGACCGGCCGTAGAAACGACGCTGTACGAACTGCTGAGTGACTACTTACTCGAAAACCCGAAAGAAGCCAAGGGTATTGCTGAGCGCATGGTTGAAGCCGCTCAGGCGCGAGAGGCGGCGCGAAAGGCACGTGAGCTCACGCGTCGAAAGAATGCACTGGATCTCGGTGGTTTACCGGGTAAACTCTCGGATTGCCAAGAGAAAGATCCCGCGCTGTCCGAGATTTTCATCGTAGAGGGAGATTCTGCAGGCGGATCCGCAAAGCAGGCACGCGATCGACGAACTCAAGCGATATTGCCGCTACGAGGGAAAATCCTCAACGTGGAGCGCGCGCGCATGGACAAAATGCTCTCTTCCAGGGAAGTAACTGCCTTGATCACGGCATTGGGCTGCGGGATTGGTAGTGAAACCGACATCAGCAAGCTCAGGTACCACCGCGTCATCATCATGACGGACGCGGATATCGACGGGTCGCACATTCGAACGTTGTTGCTGACGTTTTTCTTTCGACATATGCCGAAATTGATCGAAGAAGGGCACATTTATATCGCCTTGCCACCGCTCTATAAGGTAAAAAAGGGACGCGGCGAGCGTTACGTTAAAGATGACGACGAGCTTGAGGATTACTACGTAGCGAGCGCATTGGACGGTGCCCGGGTTCACGGTAACGATGAGTCGCCGCCGATGGCTGATGAAGCCGTCCAAGCGCTAGCACTCAGGGTTCAACAGACACGAGAGAACCTGGAAGCGCGAGCCAGGAGCATACCGACCTACATTTCGTCTCATCTCTTCCACGTGCCTGTGCTCTCGCACGAGGCGCGGGGGTCTGACGACGACGCGCGAGAAGGAGATCTCCACAACGAGACTAGTATGCGCCGTTGGCTGACGCTTCTTGAGACTGAATTATTGTCCGAGGAAGGGCGGTTCACGACAGACCTTGTGCATGACCCGGAAACAAGCCGCTACTACCCAAAAATCACGCGCGCGTATCGTGGGGCGCGCGATACACATCTGCTTGATCAAAATTTCATCGACTCCCGCACATATCGATCGATCGCGCAGCTCAATGCCGATCTTGATGGGTTGCTTGACGAGGGCGCGTACTTCGAAAAAAGCGACGACCAGTTCGAAACGACGAACTTCATGGATGGATTGGACTGGTTGTTGGCGAAGGCTCATCAAGGCGTCACGTTACAACGGTATAAGGGTCTCGGGGAGATGAATCCGGATCAGTTGTGGGATACGACCATGGATCCAGAGATTCGCAATATGTCGGTCGTGGACGTCGTAGATGCAGCGGTAGCAGACAAGCTGTTCATGGATTTGATGGGCGATGATGTCGCGCCACGAAAAGAGTACATCAAGGCGAACGCACTCGCGGTAAATGCGGCGAATCTCGACATCTAAAACAGCAGACCAGCACATGTGGCTCAAATCGCTATTCTCGATTGTTTCACGTGAAACATCTGCCAGGAGTTAAGCCCCATAAGGGTTAGAGGTGGTGCGAACTCGATCGACTTGCGCCCCTCTCGGCCTCTCTATTGCTCGGCTAACCGAACGATCGCGCCGACACTGGAGGGGTTGCGCCAGTTTATAGGTTTGGCAGCACGCAAATCGGCGGAGTCGACCTCTCTTTAGGTAAGCCTTCCGTTCCAGATCTGTTTCGACGCGCAACGGTACAAGCCGAATGCTTCGTTCACCAACGTATGCGCTGAATTGCTATTGGTCAGTAGCTTGCACGCGAGACTTCGATTCGTTATTAGCTCACCGTTTCCGAAGCACGTGTTAAGGCCTCCATGAGAGTGACTCTCGACGAATATGCGTCGTCGTCATTATTGATCAGAAGTATGAGCGTTTCGCATATCTTGGTAAGATAGTCCGGTTTCTAGGCACGGTACTCTACGCCTTGATCATTCAATTAGCGTTTATGTTGTGAACAAGAGTGTAAAGAGGTTGTACTCGGTTATGGTATGTGCAGTCGGAAGCCGGCGTCGGCGCATCGCTCTTACGAGTCGCATGCCGCGTGTCGCGCGGACTTTAATCGTGGGTATGGTCTTCTCGCTGAGTTCGACCGTAGGCAATGAAACAATCGAGCGAGAAGTAACGCTACCGGAACGTGCGAGCCAATATCGTGCTCAAGAGATGGAGGAGGTCATTGTCGAAGGCGAGCGAATCGATCCTGCCGGCATGGATTTCCTTGAAATGGAACGAATCTACAGTCAGAAGGCGAGCGCTTCACGAAACTTCAAGATCGGAAAGTACGAAGAGGCATTTCCGGAGCTACTCCAACTAGCTAAGATGGGATTCAAAGATGCTCAAGCCCGTGTGGGGTACATATTCATGCACGGGCTTGGGGGTCAACAGAAGAGTAATCTCAAGGCTCTAGGATGGCTCGGGGTTGCATCTCAAGGCCGAACGCGCCCGCAATATCGCAACATCTTCAATCAGATGATGACGGAGGTTCCGGCTCACCAGCAATCCTTAGTTGCGTTCGTCGTTGCGGACTATCGCGAGAAATTCGATTCAGATAAACTGGGTATTGAGTGCTGGCACAGTAACGTGAATCACGTGCGCCAGTTCACGTGCCGCTACGAAGACGAGATGTTTAAATATTATAACCATATGAGCATGACCGGGACGCCTTTCTCAGGTTCCGGTCCCTAACAAGCGATATATGGCTCATTGAAAACGAGCACAAAACACATATATATTGCCTTTAATAGTCTGTTTTAGAGGATTATTAGGGTGTTTTATGTTATTTTTTGGGGTATTTTGGTGGAAAATGCGTTCTTTCTTGATTTAGTTTCTTCGCTGGATATTTCCCTCTAATGCGATTTGATCGAGCTCAACCATCTGTTCGCGCATCCATGATTCAGCGTCATCATTGAAATCTTGCGACGTTCGCTCACCAACCTGTTGTGGAGGCGAGATTCGCACCTGAATCACTCCAGGGTGTTTAATAAAAGCATTGGTGCGCCAATAATGACCGCCGTTATGAGCGACAAGGTAGGTCGGGACCCCACTCTGTTTGGCAAGCATCGCACCTCCGCGCTGAAACTTCCCAACTTCTCCAGAGGGAATACGCGTCCCCTCTGGAAACAAAGTCACCCAAACTCCAGCAGCTAGGCGTTTCCTGCCTTCCGCAACGATGAACCTCAACGCCGACATCCGTTGTTCGCGATCGATTGCGATGGGATTGGTGACCCAAAATGCCCAGCCAAAACAGGGAATCCATAAAAGTTTGCGCTTGATGACCGTGGTTTGAGGACTGACGAGTAACTGAGAGTAAAGCGCATCCCACGTGCTCATATGCTTCATAAGCAGAATACCCGGTTCTTGGCCTAAATGTTCTTTGCCGTGTACCTCAACCTGAATACCACACGTCACTTTTAACCACCAGAGCACAAGAGAGACCCAGGGTACGATCACGACATTGAAGCGAAGGCGTCTTGGTACGAACTGCGCAATGACGGTGAGCGATGTGCCCCACAATGCTGTCCAGCACGCGTAGCCGATATAGAACACGAGTGTGCGAATCCAGAGAACAGGTCTCGTCCGCATCATCGATACCAATACCTTGGAGCTAGTAGCACCAGTAAGGTAAATATCTCCAGACGACCCAATACCATCGCCAGGATCAGCAACCATTTGGTAGGCGCGTTCAAAGACGCGTAATGGCTGGCAACTTCGCCGAGACCTGGTCCAAGGTTATTTAAACATGCGGCCACTGCGGCGAAGGCGCTCTTGATATCCAAATCGGAGACCATCAGCACGCAAGTGAGTAAGAACACAAAGAGGAGGCCATACATGGTTACAAAACCCCACACAGCCTCAATGACCCGGTCGGCGACCACCTCAGAGCCAAGTTTGACGGTGAATACGCCGTCAGGGAGGATTAAACGCCGGACTTCTCGCACGCCTTGTTGCATAACCACGAGAACGCGGTAGATCTTAATGCCTCCTGCTGTGGAACCTACGCAACCACCCACAAACGACGCTAGCACCAGTAACACAGGGCACAATAGAGGCCAATTGTCGACCGTAGTGGTCGTGTAGCCGGTTGTTGTCGCAAACGACACGGCCTGGAATAGTGCGTCGCGAAACGCACTGCCAGCCATTCCCTCAGCCATCACTAGTCGCAACATTACGAGCAAAGTCACCGCAACGATAAAGATGGCATAGGTCCGTGCCTCTGGATCACGAAAATATTCACGAATGTCCGTCTTTACGATGATGGCTCGATAATGCAGTGAGAAATTGAGACCAGCCAAGAGCATAAACACGATGGCGACCGTCTCGATCATGGGTTCGTCAAAGTGACCAATGCTCGCGTCGTAATTTGAGAAACCACCGATGGCGACGGTGGTAAACGCATGGCATACCGCATCAAAGAAGGACATGCCCGCGACCCAATAAGCAAGTGCGCATGCGATCGTCAACATGAGATAGAGAATCCACAACGATTTCGCGGCTTCTGCAATACGCGGCTTGAGGCTGGTGTCCGTGATCGTGCCCGGTGCTTCAGCACGAAATAGCTGCATGCCGCCAATCCCGAGCGTCGGTAGGATGGCTACGGCAAGTACGATGATGCCCATTCCGCCGATCCACTGTAGGGAGGCGCGATAAAACAGAAACGTCCGAGGCAGCTCCTCAAGACTGGTCAAAACGGTCGCGCCGGTTGTTGTCAGTCCGGAGAACGATTCAAACGCGGCGTCGGTGAAGCTTTGTGTGACGTTGACCGAGCTCACCATGAAAGGTAGCGTGCACAGTAGACCTAACACGAAATAGGTCAATGTCGTGATTAGAAACCCCTCGCGTACTCTTACCGTTCGATCGAAACGAGTCAGCAGGAGATGAACGCTACCGCCGATGAGCACAAAGAGGAGGCCAATGCCGGCGAAGAGTGAGGCAACCTCTTCACCGTAAAGAAATCCTACGGCTGCACTTGCTAATAACGGTCCGCCGATGATCATCACCAGCACAGCGAACACGCTGCCGATGGCCGCGTAGTTCATTAGAACAGCTTAAAAGCCTTAGCTCGAAACAGTTGTTCGGCCTTGGTTGTCGCCTCGCTACCTTCGGTAATGAAGACTGCGCGGTCGCCTTCCTCTAGCCGAACATCAGGATCGGCATGAATCGGATAGATTTCCAACGGTTCCCCGCCACTCTCGGTGTTGGCACCACGGATTACGCAAAGCAGATGTGTCCCCTTCGGCAATTTCAGATGGGATGGCCGTTTTCCGACCACCCGGCTGGTTTCGGCGTTGCCTTGTACCCGTAGCTCGATGAGATCGAGATTGAATAGCGCCAAGTGACGAAATACCGACAAGGTCTTTTCGCGCACCAAGCGCTGAATGATGTTTGCAGTCGTTTGCTGCGGGGAAATAGGGATCTCGATACCCGCCTGCACCAGGGATTCCAGGTAATTTACACGCTGGACCAGCGTGAAGACGGTTCTGACATTTAAACGCTTGGCAGTTAAAGACGAAACAACATTAACAAGATCGTTATTAGTGACGGCGCAGTAAAGATCCGAATCGTTGACATCATTCGCGCGCAGGAAATCCTCGCTTGATGCGTCGCCACTCAATACAGTCAGGTCAACTGACGAAGCGAGTTCCCCGGCTAACTGCTCGGCGCGAGCTGGGTCCGCTTCAATAATTTTGATATTACGTCGTGGCGAGAGCTCGTGGACGTCTTTGGCAAGCCGCATACCGATGTGTCCGCCACCACCAATGACAATTTGCCGATAAGGTTTGAAGATCCCGCTTAAATCTCGTGACAATTCCTGCATGGCGTGCTTTTGGCCGAGAATGAAAGCTAGGTCCCCGTCCGCTATCGTGGCGTCACCGAGAGATTGCACGACCTTGTTGTCGCGTAGTAACCCCACGAGATGAGCACGATTGCCATTCGCTTTCGCGAATTCAACCGCGGGCAGCCCAAGCAACTCGCTCTCAGGTTGCATTCGCGTGCACGTCATGATGACCTGTGCGTCTGCAAATTCAGCGATGTAGACCGCGCCTTGATACTCGACTAAATTCCTCAAATGGTTGACGACGGTCAACTCCGGACTGATCGGTTCATCGACTGGAATCCCCCCAGTCGAAAACAACTCAGCGTGTTGATCACCAAGGTACGCGAGATTGCGAATTCGTGCGATGCGCATCGGCGTGTCGTGTAACGTGAGCGCCACCTGGCACGCAACCAGATTAACTTCATCGCTTGCCGTGACCGCGACGATTGCGTCGCAGTCGTCGATGCCGGCTTCCCTGAGCACGTCTGGACTGGAAGCGTGACCAAGCACTGTGCTACACGAGTGCATTGCTCGGACTTCTGTCAGCGCGTGCGGGTCAATGTCAACCATGGTCACGTTCATGTTGAAGTCCGCCGCCAACGATTCCAGCACGGTTCTTCCGACCTGTCCAGCACCGAGAATCAAGACATTCATTGCGTTGTTGCCGTTTTTCGCAATTTGGCGAGGTAGAACCCGTCGCCCCATTGCGAGTCTGGGAAGATCTGGGTGCCAAATTCCTGGGGAATGATCAAAGGTTGATCAGATGGTTGTAGGTCTAGCGTCTCAACTTGGACGTCGGTTCTTCCTTCAACGAGCTGTTCGATCACAGCGTCGTTCTCCTCCGGTAACAACGAGCACGTGGCATACATGAGTAAGCCGTCAGGGGCAAGCACTTGCCATAGATTACTCAATAGTTGAATTTGACGCGCCTGCAACGCGACTATCTGCAAAGGCTCACGGTGAATCTTGACATCAGGATGGCGCCCAATCGTGCCCGTTGCTGAGCACGGCGCGTCGAGAAGGATTCGATCATATGGGGTACTATCCCACCAAGTGAGGCTAGTTGCGTCGCTCTCAATGATCGTGAGCGGTAGACCGAGTCGTTTACTTTCGATTTCACACCAAGCACGACGCGCCGGATTGATATCGATCGCCGTTAGCTCGATGTCGTGCTCCAAGAGTTGAAATGCTTTGTTGCCAGGCGCGGCGCAAGCATCTAGAACTCGTAATCCCGGACGGATGTCCAGCTCTCGCACAGGGATCTGAGCGCTAGCATCCTGCACTGAGAACCATCCTTCTGCATATCCTGGAATGGTATTGGTGCGCTGAGGAGTACGCAGTCGAACGGTCGCGTCTTGGCGTACGGTCGTGAAGCTGATTTCGTGATTCCGTAACGAATCATGAAAGGCTTTGGGCGAGATTTTGTGTTGGTTAACGCGCAAACACTGAGGCATCCGACCGTTGAGGCGTCCTAAGTAGCGGCCCACGAACTGTTCACCATAGGCATCTCGTAATTTGGTGATGAGCCAGTCGGGCAATTCGTGCTTGCCTATCAGCGTGCACGGTTTGTAGTCTCGATCGGCTTTGCGGAGGATGGCGTTTACCAAAACAGCTGCCGATGCCTTGTGGAGTCGCTTGATCGCCTCGACAGACTCCGACACAACCGCATGTGGTTTTGCGTCTGAGTGCGTGAGTTGATACAGACCCAATAGAAGCACTGCTAGCACTTCACGATCAAGTTTGGGCAGCGGCGTGATACATAGAACAGATAGTTGCTCGGAAAGCGAGAAGTAGTGGCGGCAGACGCCATAAACCCAAGCACGGATGCGCGCAGAAGCCAATGCAGCGCCAGGTAGCTCCAGTGCTGTTTCTAGTTGTTCGCCTCTGAGGACTCGGATCAGAAGCCGCGCAGCGTGACGGATATCGTCGTTACGCATTTTCGAGGACCAAGGGGTTTTCGAAACGGATCCCTGGATGCCACATATCCGCATAGCCATTCACCGCGTCCGCGCCAGACATTGGGCGCCCTTTCCCAATATTGAGCTGAACGATCTGCAATGCCAAAGCACCTACTCCACATCCGATGACAGGATAGGGATTTGCAGTGAGGACCTGCCCAGGAGCGCCAGCGCCATTAACGATCGCAGCTTCGTGTACGCGGACGCGCACGTTTTGCGCGGGCCGCTGCAGGATGGTGAAAGCCATGCCGCGACCGCGAAATGCTCGCACGTGCCGATCAATTTGTTGAGCGCTTGCGCGCCAGTCGATTTGCGCGGCGCCGGCGCTCAGTCGTGGTGCATAAGTTGCTTGCGCTTCAACTTGTGGGCGCGGTTTTTCTAATTTCCCGGCTGCGGCTTTGTCGAGAGTGCGGCCGACCTCGACTGCACCCAGCTGTGAAAGCTGTTTCGTCACGGACAACGTTGTGCTCATGGCGGATAACGGCAGCGAGGCTTGCTGATATACCGGACCCGCGTCAAGGCGGGAAATGATCTGCATGATGGATACGCCAGTGGTCTTGTCCCCGTGCAGGATCGCGTGTTCAATCGGCGATGCTCCACGCCATCGCGGCAGCAATGAAGCATGCACATTCATACACCCTAAACGCGGCGCCGCTAGAACGCTCTTCGGTAATAGCAATCCGTATGCTGCTACAACTAACACGTCAAGTGGTTCAAGGATGGATTCGACACCGCGCAGATTTGTGGGTGAATGAACGACCAGTCCTCGATCGACGCTCAGCGCTTCAACGGGTCCAGGACGAATCTTGCGCCCTCGCCCTGCAGGTCTACCAGGTTGCGTAAGTACTACACGAACATCGTGTGTCGACGCGAGAAGTGCGTCTAAAATCGTTGCGGCAAATGCGGGTGTGCCGGCGAATCCGATGTTCATGGGACTAGGCGCAGATCCGACTACTCGTCAAAACGCAAAGCGTGAAACAGTAGACCCTTGGTAGGGGGAAAGATTCGGCGTTCGTGAGATTCGCAGGCTCTTGTCGATGATGCGGAATTATTGCGAATTGTTGACCTGTGCCGCGTAGTTTGGACCGAAAAGGAAGTTAATTCATGATCGTAGGGATGTCAGAGACTCGGCTCGCGCGTATTGGCGCACATATCGAGAAATACATAGAGTCCGGCAAGTTGCCGTGTGCGTCGGTACTGATCACGCGTGATATGGATGAAGCGTACTACTTCGCTTCGGGTTACGCAGACGTTGAGAGAAAGACCCCACTTGCACGGGATACCGTGTTTCGAATCTACTCAATGACCAAACCGATCACGAGTGTAGCGCTCATGACACTGTACGAGCAAGGATTGTTCCAGCTTGACGATCCGGTCAGCAAACATATTCCCGCGTGGGAAAACCTTCGCGTCTACGAAAGTGGCGAGGGCGCTTCGATGAAGACTCGACAACTCTCTGAACCCATGACGATCAAGCATTTGATGACTCATACCTCAGGCTTGACCTACGGGTTTATGCAGAGCCATCCGGTCGACGCGTTATACAGAGAGAAACAGGTTGGCGGAGGTCCTGGACGGACCCTCGACGACATGATCGAGGGGCTCGCGGATATTCCGTTGGTGTTTGACCCCGGATCACGCTGGCACTACAGCGTTGCTACGGACGTTTGCGGATATCTGGTCCAACACTTCAGCGGCCAAGATTTAGACGAATACATCGAACAATCTATCCTCAAACCCTTATGGATGGCTCACAGTGGTTTTTCCGTAAAGCCTGGGGATAGCGACAAACTAGCGGCGTGTTACAACCATCATCCGTCAGGCTTTCAACTGCAAGACGACCCCGCCAATTCAAACTATCACAAACGACCCACGTACCTTTCAGGCGGCGGCGGCATGGTCGGCACGATTGACGACTACATGAATTTCGCCTGCATGTTGTTAGGCTACGAACCCACGCTTGAGGAGAATCCTGTGCTTGGTCTCCGAACACGTCAATATATGCTCTCTAATCACCTACCAGGCGGGGTGGATCTTGCGGCGATGGGGCAATCCGTGTTCTCCGAGACATCATTCGCGGGTGTCGGGTTCGGGTTAGGTTTCTCCGTGGTCGTGAATCCGATGGAATCGTCGGTGCTGGATAGCTACGGAACTTCCGGATGGGGAGGGGCAGCGAGCACCTATTTTTGGGTTGATCCGCTCGAGCGAATGGCGGTCGTGTTCATGACGCAGCTATTGCCGTCATCAACCTTCCCGATTCGTCGTGAACTCAAGACGCTGGTAAACCAAGCGATCATCTTGGATCCAATCGAATTAGACATGGGAGATCCGACGCTCGACGAATTACTCGATCCTGAATATGACGAGGATTTTTCAGATCAGGACGTCGACGATATTCGGAATTAATGTCTGCGCCAGTGGGAATGCGCAATTATTGCGCGACGCAGGCCGCGAAGCGCACAATTAATGTGCGTGAATTTGGGGGATTGCTGGTTTTGACGCAAAAGCGTGCGCTGGCACAGATTTTGCATAAAATCCCGCGATTCGAATTTTCGCAACACATTTTTACGAGGCAGTATCTACATGAAATGCAAACTCGAATACATCTGGCTTGATGGTCGGGCGCCGACACAAAGTCTGCGCTCCAAGACTCGAGTAGAGAGCGACTTTAACGGCTCACTTGAGGCCGCCCCCATGTGGGCGTTCGACGGTAGTTCGACCGAACAGGCTGACGGCGCGACATCTGACTTGCTTTTAAAGCCAGTCTCTGTGTTTCCTGATCCGGCGCGCAAGAACGGATTCTTGGTCATGACTGAGGTCCTGAATGCGGACGGTACTCCCCATTCGTCTAATGGTCGAGCCACCATCGATGATGACGATGACGACTTTTGGTTCGGATTTGAACAAGAGTACTTTCTTTGGGACACCAAGACCTCTCTGCCGCCAGGGTTCCCGAGCAAAGGATTTCCGCGACCGCAAGGTCCGTACTACTGCTCGGTTGGCGCCGAAAACGCGTTCGGGCGATCCTGCGTTGACGAGCACCTCGATCAGTGCCTAGAAGCAGGTTTGAATGTTGAGGGTATTAATGCGGAAGTCGCCGCCGGTCAATGGGAGTTTCAAGTCTTTGCGAAAGGTGCAAAGGCGGCCGGTGATGAAACTTGGATCGCCCGATATCTTGCTGAACGCAACGCTGAAAAGTACGGCTACGGGATTAATTGGCATCCCAAGCCGTTAGGCGATACGGATTGGAATGGATCTGGCATGCATGCAAACTTTTCTAACGGCGTGATGCGGGAACAAGGTAGTGAAGATCTGTTTACCACGATTTGCGAGAAGTTTGGCGAGAAGATTCAACGTCACATCGAAGTGTATGGCGCAGACAACGATCAACGACTGACGGGCCAACACGAAACGCAGTCAATCCACCAATTCAGCTATGGTCTGTACGATCGCGGTGCATCTATTCGAATCCCTGCAGCAACGTATGAAGCAGGCTGGAAAGGGCGCCTTGAAGATCGACGACCCGCCTCGAATGCAGACCCGTACAAGGTTGCATCGGCGATTGTCACGACCACGAAAGAGGCGCTTTCTTAAGCGAACTGGCGTCTCACAATCTGCCTCGTAGGCGAGAGTGGCGATCTTGATTGTCGCTCTCGCCGAATTCAAACTCGAGGCTCATTCACAACGGGTAATTGTCGGCCAAGGCGCGAATATTCGCGTCATCGAGACCTAGCCGACGCGCTTCTCGCAACATGCGCTGATAGCTGGCGCGAAAGGCGGCTAAGTCAGCGTCGCGACCATCGTTCAACCACGCATTGAAATTAGGTGCGCGTTTCTCTCGAAACGCGGTGCCACCCTCGCGAGCATCGGCATGGTGATCTGATACCGCAGTTTTAGCGGCGATCTCATCGAGGGATTGCTCGAAGGACAGCTCGTACGCGTTGTAAATCGAGCGTTTCAGTAAGCGCATTGCCACTTGTGGACCATTCGCGAGTTCCTCTGCGAGCGCCATGACATGTGTCTCAAGTTCGTCGCCGGTTACCACCTCGTGAAGCAAGCCTAATTCAAGCGCTTCTTCGGCCAATACGATCCGCTTGCGCATCAGGAAGTCGATGGTCTTCGCGAGTCCGATTAATTGGACCATGAGGTACTGACCGCCCTCGTCCGGGAGGAGGCCAAAGCGAAGCGTGGCACTACCGATGCGTGCGCCAGCTGCGGCGATGCGATAGTCACAAGCAAGCGCTAAGGTCATCCCCGTCTGTACGGCGACACCGTTGATGGCTGCAATTGACAACTTGTCGCAGTTGCGAATCGCCACGTTTACTGCTTGAGAGAGGTGGCGCAATCCTTCATAAGTGCCGATTTCGGTGTCATGACCAGGGGGAATCGGTGGTACGAGAGGTTCGCCTCCGATTGGTTTGTCCTGTCCAGAGATGTCGTCGCCGGCGCAGAATGCGCGTCCTTCGCCGGTGAAAACCAGAATCCGAACCGCGTTATCCATTTGCGCTTGAATGATGGTCTCGACGAGATCACGTTTGATCGGCTGAGTTAACCCGTTTAGGCGTTCTGGGGTGTTGAACTTGATCCACGCAATGCCTGGATCTCTCACCTCGACCTCAAATCCCGTGAATGCACCTGTTTGCATCAACGTCCTCTCCTCTTGGTGTGGTGGCGACGAAATCGGGCTATTGTATGGTCGCGAATTAGGGGTTGATAATTCGGTTTAAGAGGCTGGACATTTGCATGTCAGAACAATCAGTCGCAAAGCGACGGACACCGAGTTACCTTCTAAAAGGGGTTAGTTGGCTACTGGCCGCAGCGTGTTTTTACTTGGTTCTTAGCCGGTTGAACGCCGCTGCAGCTCGAGAAGGTCTGACGTTGCTTGGCTATTTATTGGAGTTTATCGGCGATGTGAACTGGCTCCTCTGGTTCGCAGTCATGATGCCGTATTCGGTGTTTTTCTTTCTCATCGACTCGAATGTCACCTGGCGTGCGGTTCGCTGGTTTAACGCGCCAAGTTTGAGATATCGAGACATATTGCCGATCCGGGCTTCCGCATACATCCTTTCGTTGCTCAATGAGCAAGTGGGTAAAGGCGCGATGACGCTCTATCTGTTGAAACGGTACAAAACACCAGGGTGGGAGACGCTCTCTACGATGATCTTCTTAGGTCTTATGGAGATCTATCAACTCTTGATGTTCTCCGTGATCGGATTGATTTACTACTTCGAGTACGTGGTCGCGGCTTCGACGTTACTGCCGCTGGATGTGATTCTTCCTATTGTTTTTATCTCGGCGTTCGTGTTCTTAGTGGTCTGGATCGCGTTCTTTCGAGGGTTGTTCCTGAAAAACTTGAACATTCGAAATCACAGATATCTTCGAGCGTTCCGTGAGGCGCGCCTTAAGCACTATGCCCTGACCGTGCTATACAAAGCACCTAATCTGATTGGCGCCGTCGTGGTGTACACGATTGCGCTCGCATTGTTCAATGTTGAAGCAAGTTTCGGACAGCTTCTGGTCTTTCTGCCTCTGATCTTCCTAGCGGCTGCGCTTCCATTGCCGTTTCATGCTGGCGCACTTCTGCTGTGGACTGCCTTATTCCCCGATTACCCGGAAGTAGGGGTCTTTAGTCTGTTCATGCACACGTTTTTCGTGTTGTTCAATGCTTCGATTGGTCTATTGTTTCTGCCAAAGGCCAATCGAGAATTGATTGATGGGGCGGCCTAGATTTAGTACGCGAACTTAGGCTGCCAGTCGCCAGATCCTTCCGGCATCAAATCGAAGAGGTTGAACACGGCGCAGTATGCGTCTCCAGGACCAAAAGGGGTGTCCGCGACCTTTGCGATAGACCCGTCCTCGCGTTTCTTCAACACAGTTACGCCGGGCATTAATTCGCCTCCTCCAAGGTCGTAACCGAGATCAGCCGCTAGCGATGAGTCGCCTACAGACGCCATCGGGAAGCGCCAACCGCGAGATTGAGCGAATTCCTGCTGTTTCTCGGGAGATTCAGGATTCGTAAGCACAAAACCGGCCCGGTCCTGTAGATGGTCAATGACGCCATTGAAACCGTCCGCCCATAAAGTGCAGTAAACGCAGTGAGACCCCATATTGTGGATGAGAAATAACGTGTCATGGTCACCAAAGAAGGATGACACGCGCCGGGAACCTTCCAGCGTATTCAGCTCGTAATCCTCGATTGGCTCAGGCTCAATTCCCTTTTGGAGCTCAAGCATTGAACTGCGGACTTTCATGAGCTGCTCGTACAGCTCTCCGAGCTTTTGTTTCGTTTCTTCGTTACTCAACCCGTTAATCCTCAATCTACACTGCAGTTCAAACGGGGGTGTATAGTACGGAAGACTCCTTATTGGAAATATAGTCCATGGTCGACCTGATAGATATCGGCTTCGGCGCGTTCGATGGCGGAAGTTATGCCGGATGCGCGTCGAGTTCGCCCCGCTGCGTATTGAAAGCCGGGTCCGGAGGTGTACTCATCACACGCTAAGCATGGATTGAGACTTCCGTTCTCATCGACATGTGCCTGGCTCATGTTGTTTTTGAGCACATTCCATAGACCGTAGTGCCGAAGGCAAGTGGTCATGCACTGGCGTCTGGTGTGCAACACGTTGTAGGTCCAAGTCTCTGCACAGTGTCTCTCGAATCCGATCGTCTGCATCAAACATCGTTTGACGCTCGACTTCGTGAGTTTCCTCCCGCACGAGCGAGCGGGTGTCGTTAGATCCGGCTTCGCCAGATACACGGCAAGGTTTCGAAGGGAAGAACACGTGCCGCAGTGATAACGATGCGTGATCACGAAGTCTTTGGCTAGCGCTTCCTCCCTAGATGAAAAAGTGCGCAGTTCATAGTCCCTTCGTTGATCATCAGAAAACCGAATGGCACATACCTCGGTGTTCTGTGGCAATGAGCTATACCACACCAATACAGGCTCCTGACCATAGAAATTGAACAGACCTTTACCGATATCCAATTCGTAGCTTCGGGCGTTTCTAGGTAGGTGATACTCAAGGTCTTCGATACTTTCGAAAGCAACCTGAAACCGCGGCTTGTACGGATCGGCTGTAATGAATCGGTTTTGCCGTGTCTGACGGGGTATCGTCCCGACGAGCTTGAGTTTGCCGTAGACTTCGTCTTCGTTAAGTAAATTAGTTTGGTTCAGGCGCCCAATAAGAGCCCAGTTATCAAACACCTTAGACGTTTCTGTGACTGCCCCAGCTAAACTTGGTTGCGCGTTGATATCGTGTGCGAGGATCAGACAAGAGAAGACGAGCGAGTTCAGCAGAAGAAGCAGTGGTGGACGCTTGAACTCGTAGTAGCTCAATTCGTTCCGCGACTTTTTCTGAAGCGTGTGATGATCCGAATCGCAATCGAAAGGATGGTCGTGGCGGTCAAAAGCCAGCAGAATCCATAGATCCAATTGATAGGAACCCAGTCGAGCTCAAAGGCTAGCTGCGTGGTGATCGTCGCAACAACGACGAAATACAGAATACCGTTATATCGTCCAAGCCGACTTGGAATCAATGAGCGATGTGTCTGTGGACCGGTGTATGCATATTCACCAAAAGCCAACAGCTGCAGAAGCGGAAGTGCGAGAGGTACGAGGTTTTCGTCATGGAGCGAAAGCGCCAGCAGACCTAAAAAGGCGAAGGCAAAATCCGCGGTATGGTCTAGCCGAGTTCCTAACCCGGTCGCATGGTCGAGTTTCCGCGCGATCGGACCATCGATCAGATCGCTGACGATCGCATATACCAGCAAGCCAAAAGCAACGCGCCAATGCTCCGTCAATGCCGCCCAGACGAAAAGCGGCGCACACACCCCTCGCAGGGTGGAGAGGAGGTTTGGTATTTGTGCGAAGAGAGTCCGCAATTTATCCTTTAACTTGGTTCGATGCGTGAAATGTCCATTGTCCATTACACCTTAGTTATTTTGATCGAAAATTGGGATTGTCGTGTGACTCATGTCGCCGGAATTCGTCATGTATTGTGTTGCTCATAACAACTCAGCGCAAGCAGTTGCGATTCTCGTTCAATGGATTTCGGTACAACAATAGAATTAGCGGAAACGACAGGTAGGTCGGTACGACTGGCAGCTATGGTCGTTCGTGTAAGGAGCAGCGGTAAATTTGGCGGGGAAACTTTCTGTTCGGCTCGAGAATCGACTCGATGAAATTCAGCGAGTTGACACGGCGATTGAAGAATTCACTGAGCAACTTGACCTCCCGTTTTCAGTCGTGTTTCAAATCCGTCTCGTTGTTGAAGAACTGTTCACCAATATCGTGAGCTACGCGTATGACGACGATGGCCTTCACGAGATTTTCGTCACGGTGGCATACGAGAACGACCGTCTAGAGCTTACGCTCGTTGATGACGGTATGGAATTCAACCCGTTAACTGTCAACCCCCACCATAACGTAGGCGACACGATCGAAGAGCTTGAAATCGGTGGCAAGGGGTGGACGCTGGTTCGAGCCTATATGAACGAGTTCGAATACGACTACAGCGACGGTAAGAACCACCTGAAACTGGTGAAGCACCTTTCGTAAAAATCATGAGCGATGACCTCGTCGAGCGCGCGACGGGCGAACTCGTCATGGAATTGATCATGTCGAGGCGAGCCGGAAGGCTGGTTAAGACTACAAGCGTAGCACGAGGAATCGTTACGGCTTTAGCGGTCGCACTGAGTCTCAGCATGCTGGCGCAAGAGACCCCAGAAGCGACAGCCAGCGAAGCTGAACGGGTTCCCCAAACCGTACCAGGCGTCACTGATGACCGAATTTTGTTTGGTCAGTCAGCGGCCTTCGAGGGTCCAGCTGCAGCGCTAGGACGAGGCATGAACTTGGGGATCAAGGCGGCGTTCGCGGAAGCGAATGCGACCGGTGGTGTGCATGGTCGCCGACTAGAACTGGTTCAACGTAATGACGGTTACGAACCGGAAATAGCGATCGTCAATTCACGGGCACTGCTCGAAGAGGACCAAGTTTTTGCTTTGATCGGCGGCGTCGGCACCCCGACATCTCGCGCGGCGTTACCGATTGCCGATGCGGCAAAAGCACCGTATATCGCGCCGTTTACCGGTGCCGGTTTTCTGCGCGACGCATCTTCCTTTTCGGTCAACTTGCGAGCGTCCTACGATCAAGAGACGAGTCGGATCGTCGAATATCTCACCGACACGCTCAACTTGACACGTATCGCGGTCGTGTACCAAAACGACTCGTACGGGCAAGTCGGTTTACAAGGTGTGCAAAAGGCGATGGACGAGATAGACCGCGAACTCGTCGGAATTGGTGCGTACCCGCGCAACACCAAAGCCGTCAAGACCGCACTATTAGATGTGGCGAAAACCAATCCGGAAGCGATTGTCATTATTGGCGCGTATGCCCCAACGGCAGAGTTCATCCTGTGGGCGAAGAAACTTGATCTCGATAGTGTGTTCTTCACTATTTCATTTGTTGGCAGTCAAGCTCTCGCAAGTGCGTTGGGTGAGCAAGGCAAAGGTGTTTACGTAAGCCAAGTCGTGCCTACCCCCGATAGCAAAGAACTGCTGATCGCCTGGCAATACCGCGAGGCTTTACGCAAATTCGATCCTTTAGTGGAACAGGGGTTTGTGTCATTCGAAGGCTACCTCGCCGGGCGGATGACCATCAGTTTGTTAGAGGATGCAGGACGCGAACTCACTCGTGCAAAGTTCATGGATGCGATGCGCACGATGTCCTTCGATGATCTAAATGGGTTTAGTCTCCAGTTTGGTCCAACAGACAATCAAGGTTCTGATCAGGTATTTCTCACCATGATCGGCGATAACCAAACCTATGAAGCTGTGCAATAGTGCTGGGTTTCGATGATGGCTGACGACCAAGATACGGCCCCGGTCACTAGCGATGAAACGCGCACAGTAACTCGTCGAACATCCACATCGTTAATGGGCGACGAGTCCATTCCATTTATCCGTCGACTGTGGGGGTCGCGCGAGCGAATCTCCACGCGATTGGTTTTTTATTTCATCGGCGCCGTGTTAATTACGTTGGTTGCCAGCGCGGTAGCGTTCGCGTTTTTTGCGTTCCTTGACACGAAACTACGGCAGGTCAACGACGAGAACGTCCCTCAGATGATCTCTGCGTTTGAAGTCGCACAGGAAAGTGCAGCGCTTGCGGCTTCATTGCCACGGTTGTCCACCGCGGCACAGGCAGATTTCGAGGCGATTGTGCAGAGCGTCTATGAGACGCAAGATGACTTTGAGAGTTACATCGCCACGATTTCGAAAACCGAAACCGGAAATCTTCGAGCCGCGGAATTACTTGAAGCTGGTCAGGCGATGCGTAGCAATATTGATGAATCGATCGCCGTCGTGAACAAGCGCTTTGAACTGCTCGCTGCGTCAGATCGCGTGATGGATGAAATCAGTCGCTTGCAGGATCAAGCACGAGGTCGCCTTCAACAGATTCTCGATGATCAACTCTTTTATTCGATGACAGGTTATCGCGATCTAAACGACCCCCCGAATCGACAGGTTGGTGTGGATACAGCGGCATTTGATACGTATCGACATTTGAGTGAAATTGAGGGAGCCCTGGAGTCGGCAGCCGAACTGATAGCGGCGGCATTTAATGAGACAGACTCGGACCAACTTGTCCCGTTGCTCGAGAGATTTGAAGCTACGAAGGCGACAGTCGAACGATACGCCAAGCTGATACCCCCGGACATGGATATTTCAATGGTCCTTGATCCTCTTGAGCGGTTATTTGCCATAGGTCTGGGACCGGATAGCGGCTTTGCGTTGCGGCAGGAAATCCTCCGCTTAAAAACGGTCGAAGAGCAATACATCGTTGCTAACCGCGCGATCGTAGAGGATCTGTATGCAAGCGGCGAAGCGCTAGTGAATGCGGCTTCGCTTGACACAAACGCCGTCACCGGGCAGGCTGAAAGCGCGACGACGGTAGCTGTGTACCTATTGCTTGCGTTGAATATCGCCGGCATCGTGGGTGTCACATTGATTGTGCGACAGTTCGTGCTGCGCAAGTTTGTGAGAAGAGTAGATACGCTAGCGGATCGAATGCACACGATGGCAGATGGTGATCTTGAAATCGACATTCCCATCGACGGCAACGATGAAATCGCGACGATGGCTGAAGCGCTCGAGGTATTTAGGAAGAAATCTCTTGAGGCGCTACGCTTGAACGAAGTTGAACGACTGAATGCTGAACTAAATAAAACCAACGATCGACTCGAAGCCATGAACGTCGAGCTCAAAGCCGCCCAACAACAAATCGTGATGCGTGAGAAACTCGCAGCGATGGGGGAGCTCACTGCCGGGGTAGCGCACGAGATCAAGAATCCGCTCAACTTCATGATGAACTTCGCAGAAGTCTCACAAGAACTGATTGAGGAGTTATTTGAGGAACTTGAAGTTGACGAGAAAGATCGCGACGAGGGTATAGTTGAGGAAATTCAGCAAGACTTGACGGGCAATCTTCAACGCATCCGTGATCACGGTGATCGCGCGAATTCGATCGTACGCGACATGCTGGCGATGGGTCGGGAGGCATCGGATTGGGTTCCGACGGACATAAACCGGATTCTGTCAGAACATGCACGACTCGCGTTTCACAGTACTCGTGCCGCCGATTCCGAATTCCAGCTTGATATCAAGGAAGAGCTCGCGGAGGACATTCCAGATATCGATGCAATACCGAATGACATCGCCCGCGTCTTCCTGAACATGTTTATGAATGCCTGCTATGCCACTAACAAACGTCGGGTCGAGCATGCTGAAGGTGATTCCTATAGTCCTACACTCACGATCCGTACGAAGCTTCACGGTGATTTCGTAGAAGTTCAGATTGAAGACAACGGTATCGGCGTTGAGAGAGAGGCCATCGAAAAGATCTTTCAACCGTTCTTTACAACCAAACCTACCGACGAAGGAACCGGATTGGGGTTGGCACTGGCAGCCGATATCGTTCGCGCACATGGTGGAAACGTGTCGGTAGACAGTGAAGTCATGCAATTCACCCGCATGACCGTG
>JAGWBO010000013.1:40661-48035 GCA_021295855.1 Pseudomonadales bacterium
ACTGAACACTTCGTCGTGCGAAATGACGATGGCCGCGTTGAGCACGCCCAGCTCGCTTGGCGTGGTTCCCTGGTCATGCTCGGTGATCTTCAGGACGATGAGCACGATCTGTCACATCGGCATGGGTCGCTCAGCCTGACTGCTGAGTCCGCAGAGCAGGTGGACCAACTGTATGAACGCTGCCAGCGCGCAGGCGCTACTGTCGTTCAGCCGCTCGTCGATACTGAATACGGGTCACACGCCTTCACCGTCGCCGATTATGAAGGCAATCACTGGCATTTCGGTACCTACGACGCGTTTGCTGAGTCCGAGAGCGATTGAAAGTATGGGACGGATAGATGGGTACCTCGAACACTGCTATTAATGTGGCGAGTGAGGCAGCGATGCCATGGAGTCCGAAAGGCTTAGGGAGATAGATTTGTGGTGGGAATCATCCGGAATCTAATTTCCGTGGAATTGAGTTACCGACCTTTCAATATTCGTCTTCGCTTCCCAAAGCTACTTTCTGACATCTTTGTTCTCTTTCCAGCGAACGTATGCGATGTACCAATAGCCCGTAGCAAGTAACGCGTTACCTAACGCTAGGAGCGGACTCCCCATCGCATACCAAGAAATCGCAAAGCACGTGAATGTCGACGAAAGGAAGGTATAGACGCCGGCCGAATGCGTGTGGCGGCCTGAAATTCTTTCTAAGGTACGCCAAAAATTCGTGCGGTGTTCATGTGACTCAAGTTAACGAGATTCTGATTCCTCGTCCTCCATATACGAGGATTATTGTTCCGTTACGAAATACTGGTGTGATTAGGAGAATCCCTCAGCGGGAGACTCGCGGGTTACTTTCTAGTTTCTTGCGATATGCCCAATTCGCATACACGTAATACCAACTAAATACCGCGAGTAATAATGAGGTTAGCGCGAGAAAGAAATCATTCGAAAAACTTAGAGCAAACACAAATGTGCCGATTACGCCGAACGCGGTGAAAAAACGCATGGAGAATTTGGCGAATCCTAGGTTTAGAGCATCAGGTACAGATATTTCAGATTCAGTGTTTCGATCCTTCGCCCATTTAAAAACACCAACTCCTAAAAAAACGATCGAAACACTAGACTTCAACACGATGGATTCACCTGCCAACCAATCATCTAAGGCAAGAAGCGCGATGAGAAACGCGGTGAATCCATAACCCGCGAGTGGTGTGGGGAAAGGCGGTGGTTCGACCAAAGCCTTCGTGAACCTAATTCCTATCGGATCGCAATAGTGTGTCTTCTGATCGCGGCCGACACACTAGGTTCTACTTTCACGCTTTTCGCCAACATACATACGCTAAATACCAGTGCAGTACTGCAAGTAAAGCCCATCCTACGGCAAACCACGTAAATCTCTGAAGCAGCGATATAAGCGCCAACATTGTCCATGCCAAACCAACGGCGGCATAGAAATGCTTCATCGATTCTGGTTGGTCGGTGTATGCAGAGAAGAATCTTCGAAGTTTGGAAGGTGAAGACACCAAAGACAATTCGTCAGAATCCGTGAATCTTTATTCTAATAAGAGACATTCACTTTGACCGATAAGGAACCTAATCTGACCAACTGCAGTGATCCTTCTGTGCGATACTCGATCAAGGGCTCAGCCTCTGAGAGATTAAATTGAGATTTTTCACCTCGATCGAGCAACTCTCAATTTAGTCGAGTACCGGTTTTCGTCGGTTCGCCTTCGTCGTCGCTTGGCGGCGTTTGAAGTCTAATCGCTTTCGTTTCGAACCAACGGTGGGTTTGGTTGGAACTCTTGCTTTGCGAGTTTGCGATGCTTCTTCAAGCAATGAGAGTAGTTGGTTCCATGCATCGACTCGGTTCCGCCATTGGCTCCGCTCATTTGCCGACCGAATGACGATTTCACGCTGACAACATCTTCTGTCGAACTTCCGCTTTGACATGGAGTGCATCCACCGAAACGCGCAACGTGACGGCAGTTGCGACTTTGTTGACATGCTGACCGCCAGGGCCACCTGCTTGCGTAAAGCGCCATGACAATGCATTAGCAGGTATCGCCGGATTAGATGGAAAGTACAACGGTGTGGTCCCTCAAGCACGCTTAATGCTAGTTTTGGAAAAGCCTATTCAGCCAACGGGTGATCGCGGAGCTGAAACTTCATGATGTCCCCACGACCAGTATCTTCAATGAGCTGAAGCCGCTCGACCTTTCCAACCGCCTTCAGGATCGTCGATTCGTCCGTCTAAGCCGCGTTGATAGAACCCGAGGGGGTACGGCACACGAATAACCACAATTTGTCCAGTTTCAGGAATAAGAGCAAGTAGCGAATCTGAATTGGTGCCGTTCGCAATCGGTACGTTGCGACCTAGGCCGAAGACGTTGTCTTGGTCCACCCAAATGTAATAGTGAAAATCGGCGCTACCACCAGTCTGTGCATTAGCGAAGTTTGGGCCAGGGGTCGGATACAAGGTCCAGCCCTCATGACAGTGGTGTCCGGTAGCTTCAGGTCCATTGAGGATCGCGCACTTGGAGCGATCAAAGCTGGCGATGTGACCACTGCCGCTGAGCGCAGTCCAGAGCAACCCGTTGTCATCGATATCGATGCCGCGTGGACTAAATCCCCAGTCTTCTGGCGGAACCCCTGACCCATCGTACGGTGGGTGATATTTCTCGGTCAGGCACGTTTCAGGATCCAAGCGAAGAATTTGGCCGGGTACCCGGTTTGGATAAGGCTGAGTGAACCAAACGGAACCGTCTAGGGGATTTGGAATGATCCCGTACGCGAAGCCATACTGCTGTGCATCTTTCGTCGGATCAAGCGGTTCGAAGGGTCCGGTGTACTCACCAAGTTCGCCATCGCCGTTATGATCGAGTACGACCGGGCACCAATCTTGAGAATCCCGCGCGGCGTTGGGATCATCGTTTGCGCGAAGTTCGAGGTATTTCTCGGTATCTAGCCATCCAACGACGTAAAAGTCGCCGCTTGTCCATAAACGATTACCGTTACCGACCTCCTCAAACTGAAGATGGTGGGTCGCGTAACACGTATCGATCGACTGAGTCTCTTGACTGTTGAGATCATAGAACGCAATTTGCCGACCGCTCTCACTGATTGGGAAGCGGCGTACGGATTCATTCGGAGATTCAGGATCAAAACACCAATCCGGATTCGGGTTCTGTCGAACCGACGACGTCGTCCATAGGATCCCGATCTCATCGAGCATGGGATTGTGGATGTTCCAAGCGTTCCCATTTCGCGCTAGGTTGTCCATGAACAGATCCTGCGTTTGGTCGGAGGTTGGGTCGGTTGCGGGCATCTTGGCGTGTGATTGTGAAACGCCGAAGACACGTCCGAATCTGTATCGTTCAAGATCAGGATGGCGTTTATCCGTCGAAATGTTGTCATGCACGAACACGCCGGGATCGACCCAGGTCCACTGACTGATGACAATATTCTGTTCGGGGTATTCTGAAGGTCTCGGCGGCGTTTGCGGTACCTCGCCGGCATTGATGCGGTCCGTCCAATCGGTAAACACGTCAAGCGAGCGTTGCCGACCCATGGCGTTCATCTGATTGTTCATCTGTTCACCAAGTCGGAGTCGTGCATCCCAACCAGCGCGCGTACTCGCATAGTTGGAGCCCTCGGGGAAAACGCGCGTAAATATATGTCCCATTTGATGGCAGAGCTGGCATCGGTCTTTCACACCATCTACCCAATCGCCTTGGTATTCCATTTGATTTCCTAATCCGTTCGAACCTGTTCCAGGGAATTCAGAAGGATCAGGCAGATCGAGCATCGACAACCAGTAGTTTGCAGGGAAGGCCTGTGCTGCGGCTTGAGGGGTCGACGCCTCGGATATTTCGAATTCGACCACGTGCTCGGTTCGAGCCCAGTACTTGTCAGAATCTTCAATGCCATATCCGCGCAACCAGACTTGATACGCGGCATCACTCGGGACATCAGGGATCACGAAGCGGCCATCGTCATTGGTGACCACGATTTTTCGAAAAGGTGTAGACGTGTCAGTGGTTTCAGCGATCACCCAGAGACCGCCTGCGTCACCGTTGATGACGTTTACAGTCCCATCTATATCGTCTGAAGGTGTCGTACGTGGTGCGATGGTCCAATCGAAAGTCGCGGGGTCGCTGACATTGCCAGCGGGGTCGGTAGCCGTCACGCTGATCGAGTGATCGCCTTGCACGATACCTGGAAGAACCCAGGGATTAGTGCAACTTGCAGCTTCCATGTCGTCGCGTTGACAATTGAAGGAGGCATCCGGCTCCGACGTGACAAAGTGAAAGATCGCCCGATTGGATGGGGTCGTCGGTAGTGGTCGGCTGGCGATCTTCAGCGTAGGTGCTGTGAGGTCTATACGCCAGGTGACTTCGGCCCACGTCGCGTCGGTGTTGCCCGCAGCATCCGTGGCGCGTACTCGAAAAGTGTGCTCGCCTTCGGTGAGATCCGACTCAGTGTGTGGTGAGGTACACGCAGCGATGGCACCTTCGTTGAGCTGGCACTCGAACGTTGAGCCTGCTTCATTACTGGCGAACAGGAATTCGGACGTGGTTTGGTTTGTCGTCGAAGGTGGTACGCTCGTCAGACTTGTTGATGGAGCAACGGTATCGACTGTCGGACCGGGAGGTGTAGGTGGCGGTGCAGAATCAGAGCCACTTCCACCGCAACCACAGATTAGTACAGCTAGCGCAAACGGCAGCAAGCGACATCCAGCATCATGCGCGGACATCAGATACCTCCCGTCTGATTTCGCACGTGGAGTAATTAAGTTACATCAATCGGCGCAGATTTTCAACTGCGTCGCAATCAGCTGTGTGTTGAGGAAGGTTTCGACTCAAGACGCAGTTTGACGTAGTTGCCGAATCGACGCGGCTCGAGGTTGCCTTCCTCAATCGCAGCACGCACAACGCAAGCAGGTTCCTTATCGTGTTGACAGTTCGCGAAACGACATTGGCCAGCGAGATTTGAAATATCTTCAAAAACCATCGCGACCGCGTCCTCGCCGTCGACAATTCCTAACTCTCGGACACCGGGGTTATCGACCACGATCGCGCCAGATGGAAGTTGGATCAAGGTGCGTCGCACGGTCGTGTGGCGACCTTTCGCGTCCTGATCGCGTATAGTCTGAGTCGCTTGGCGTGCTTCGCCAATTAAGGTATTAATAAGCGTGGATTTCCCAACGCCGGAGGAACCGAGCAAGGCAACCGTTTGTCCGTGACGTAAATGAGAAGCCAAGTGCGCGCATGAAGTAGCGTCTCGAGCATCCACTTCGTGTACGCTGGGTAGCGAAGGAATGTGCTGGAGTCGAGACCGGAAGGCGTCGAGATCGGCGCATTGGTCGATCTTGGTCAGTACGATGATGGTTTCGACCCCGCTTTGCGCGGCAAGCACCAATCCACGTTCGATACGAGATTCGTTGAAATTCTGATTGAGCGAGACTACAAGGAAGATCTTTTCAAAGTTGGCGAGCATGGTTTGCGCGCGATGATCTTGCCCGCTCCGGCGGCGCTGCAATACGTTTTTACGCTTCAGCAGCTGGGTGGGTTCATGGGTCGTCCGATCACACAGCAGCCAATCGCCTGTCGTCGGGCGCTCGTCCAACCTAGGCGCGTCGCGAATCCGTACGGTTTGCTTTAGGGTGGCCGATTGGGGCTCGAAGGACTGACGACTCATGGCGATGACTCGGGCTGGTTCGAGATTTCCACTGTTTGCGGGCACTTGATTGGTAAAAAAAGTCGACCAACCGAGGGAAACCAAGGCCGATTCTTCTGTACCAGAAGTTCCGTCCGTCATGCTAACTCTGCGACTCGAATCGTGGCGGGTTAATGTCCGTGAATACCATAGGCGCCGAAATTGTTTTGAAAGAATAAGGAAATCGCATGCCTGCAATTCCGAAGGGTGGTACCGTCGCGGTCACCGGTTCCGCTGGATTCATTGGCAGTTGGGTCGTACGCCTACTACTTGACAAGGGCTACCGAGTCCGGGCCTGTGTCCGGGATGTCAATGACGACAACCGCTGCGCGTTTTTACGCAACATGCCAGCATATGCGTCAGGTCGGTTGACGTTACATTCCGCCAATCTAGATGAGCCCGGGGTATTTGACGACATCTTCGCGGGTTGCCATGGTGTCGCGCATGTCTCTCATGTGAGTAATTACAACGACCAAGATTACGTCAAGATGGTCTGCGACCACATGATCGAAAGCGTCAACAAGTCGCGGACGGTCGGTCGTGTCGTGGTCACGTCAAGTATCGCAGCCGTCATCTCGGAGATGGATCTGAATGAGATTGAGCGGCGACCGGTGCTCTATGAAGATCGATACCCGGATGAGTTGAATCCACGCCGCACGCAAGAACGTCAAGGTTACTCCATGGGTAAGGTTTTGGCACAAAGGACCTTCTCGGATGCTGCGGAAGAAAGTGGCGAATGGGATGCGATCACCGTGTGCCCTGCGGATAACGTTGGACCGATTCAGTCCGCACACCAGAAGGACATGGGGCCATGGCAACACAACGTCGAGATGATGCTCACCGGTGAATACTTCCAGAACGGGGTATACCGCCCTTGGATGACGGTGGATGTTCGTGATGATGCACTGTGCCATATCGGTGTGCTTGAAAGCGTGTTCGTAAAGAACGGTGAACGCTACATCGCTTGGTCGACGGACACGCCGAAGGTTGAGGAAATCTGTGCCATGATCGACGAGATCTTACCGGAACTCGGTCATGCGACGCCAGAAGTCACTGACAACCATCCAGAACGTCATCAAGCTCGCGAGGCTGAATTCCGGGGGATTTGGGCTAAAGCCGACCTGCGTAATGACAGGATTCGCGACTTAATTGGTATCGAGTTTCGGCCGTTTGAAGTGTCATTACGCGACTGCGTCGAATCGCTGTTGACCGTAGCAAAAGTCAAACCGGTTCTTCGCGAAGGCTTTAGTCCCTACATTTAGGCTTTCCCTAATTTGGTCCAAGAGATTCGGATAGCCGTCCTTTACCTCAAGTAACGGGCGGCCTTCGCATGAGTGCAAATCTAAGCACAGAAGCGATAAATAGCTTTAATAAAAACGGCTTCTATTCGCCGATTGGTGTCTATAGTGAAGCGGAGACCGCAGAGCTAAGACGCCAGTTTGAGAGGGTCGAAACCCATTTCGGTCCTGAGCGAGCGAAGCGCCACATCACGGATCTTCATTTGATCGCAGATTGGGCGTGGGATGTCGTACATGATCCACGTATCGTCGAACCGATTTCAGACGTATTGGGACCAAACGTACTGCTTTGGTCGCTCAACTGGTTCATCAAAGAGCCCTTGGATCAGAAATTTGTGAGTTACCATCAGGACGCCACGTATTGGGGGCTTGAACC
>JAGWBO010000095.1 GCA_021295855.1 Pseudomonadales bacterium
CGACAGCCGACAAGGTCGTGGAAAAGAGAATGCAGAACGCACCAACTGCGAACAGCAGGATGGACCAGCCGCCTAATGTGCCGGTGAACATACCTGCCAGCACTTCAATCGTCTCTAGTCCTTCCGGACGCGCACCGGTTGCATGGAGTACACCCGCACCTAAGAGATAAAAAGGAACAGTCGCCAACGTGAGTATCAGCAACGTAAGCCACACGTCGGCATGAAGCACTTTAATCCAGCCACGAGCCCGCTCGACCCAGCGAGGATCCGTCGAATCAGCGCCGATGTACTTTGGGTAACCTTTTTCGACACACCAATACGTGTACGCCGCGATTTCGCCGCCATTCACGCCGGTATAGCCGTACATCGCAATCGCGAGCGCTGCGACGGCGAGTGGAAATTCGAAGCTGAAGCCTTCCGCAAGATCTTCGAGCGTCATCTGAAATTCAGTGGTCTGCATGACGCCACTGCTAAAGAGCGTGATCACGGTGAAACTCATGACCAGTCCAAGCATGATGCGCTCAAGATAGGGGTAAGAACCGGTTGCAAGGATGCCAATTGCACCGACGCTTACGAGTCCGGTTGCTAGTACCGGACTCAGCCCATCGAACATGAGCGCTAAGCCTTGGCCTGCGCCACCCACAATTCCGCCTAAGCCGAAGATCCCCGGGAAAAACGAGAGCACGGCGAGCCAAACCGGCCAACCAACTGGTCCTTTGGGACCCTCGATCTTGCCTGGTAGTCGGTTGAGCGCGCGCATGTAGGTGTCGCCCGTTGAGATGCAGTATCTGGTGATTTCAGCTTGAACAATCGATTTGCTCCAGCATGACACCAGCACCCACCACAGGAGTGTGAAACCAGCCGCTGCGCCAAGTCCTGAGGTCAGAAGGATTTCTCCTGAACCTACAATCGAGCCTGAAACGATCACGCTCGGTCCTAGATGTCGGAAGCGTCCACTTAAGGTCTTAGGCGGCTCGACCGGTTCGTTATGACCTTGGGTATAGGGATCAATTTCGCGTGTACTATCGATCAGATTTCTCGCTTCTGCTATTCACGGAATTCAACGTCAGAAACAACGTCGCCAGGTGCGCTCGATATTATTGCGAGCACATTAGAAACCGCGTATATGTTGGCTTGCTCGAGCGCGCTAGCGCAATTAGAGCGCGTTCGTCAGCAGACTGAACGTCTGTGCGAGCCGCTAGAAACGGAGGACTACTGTATCCAGCCGATGTTGGATGCGAGTCCGCCGAAGTGGCACTTGGCGCACACGACGTGGTTTTTCGAAACCTTCGTACTAAAACACGCAGTCGCAAACTACCAGGTTTTCGATTCAGCATACGAGTACCTCTTTAACTCCTATTACGAAGGCATTGGTACTCGTCATCCCCGCTCCGACCGCGGACTCCTTTCGAGACCGTTAGTCGGCGAAATCTACGCGTACCGCAAACATGTCGATGATGCGTTGCAAAGTCTGTTGGCAGGTACACCCGACACTGAATGCCTGAGACGAATAGAGCTCGGATTGCATCACGAACAGCAGCATCAGGAGCTCCTGATCACCGACCTTAAATGTAATCTTGGTCGAAACCCAATTCATCCGATCTATCTTGAGAAGCCATCTCTGCTCGTACAACCAACCTCGGTTCAAACCACGTTCATTGAACATAGTGGGCGGATGCTGGAAATCGGCGCAGAGCTCAACAAGAACCCGTTCTGTTTTGATAACGAACTACCACGACACTCCGTCTGGTTGGCGCCGTATGCAATCGCGGACCGGTTGGTCACTAATGGTGAGTATCTCGAATTCATATTAGACGGAGGTTATGAAACCGTATCGCTATGGCTATCGGATGGTTGGGGAGAGAAAGTCGCTCGCGGTTGGATATCCCCTGAATACTGGTTCCAGGAAGATGGTGAATGGCTGGAGTACACACTGCACGGTGTGACACCAGTTGATCTCGAATCTCCAGTCTGTCATGTCAGTTATTTTGAGGCAGATGCCTATGCACGCTGGATAGGCGCTCGTCTACCGACTGAATTCGAATGGGAAGCAGCGGCACAGACAGCCGATCACGGAGAACGCGGCACGTTCGCAGAAGATGGTCACTTCCATCCACGACCTCAATCACCCACGTTCTGTGGCGATTGCTGGCAGTGGACATCTTCGAGCTATGCGCCTTACCCCGGATATCAACCCTTAGAAGGGACACTTGGGGAGTACAACGGCAAATTCATGGCCAATCAGTACGTATTACGCGGCGGATCTTGTGCGACGCCAGTCAGTCACTATCGCCACTCGTATAGGAACTTTTTCTACAGTAAAGACCGGTGGCAGTTTACCGGAATCCGCCTAGGGAGGAACCTTGACAACTGAGCGATATCAGTTCTTTGACCATAACCCAATATTGCCTGACGTGGTCGAGGAGGTAAAGCAAAGCCTACGAGAAACTCCCAAGCGTTTACCGCCGAAGTATTTCTATGATGAATATGGTTCCGCCTTATTCGAGCAGATCACGGAGCTACCTGAGTACTACTTGACGCGTACCGAGATCGAAATCCTCAATGAAAACAAGGAAGAGCTCTCCAGGACCATCGACAAGTCCTGTTGCCTTATTGAGTACGGCAGTGGTTCTAGTCGAAAAGTCCGATCTCTGATCGATGCTATCGATCCTAGGTTCTATGTGCCCGTTGACATATCAAAAGAACACCTTCATACATCCGCCAAAGCCATTCACGACGATTTTGACTCGTTACATGTCTATCCAACGTGCGCCGACTACACAGAAGCAATCCAATTGCCTGATGCGATTGATGGCGCGCCCCGTTGTGGTTTTTTCCCGGGTTCAAGCATTGGAAACTTTGAGCGTGACGACGCATCACTTTTTCTAGTTAATCTAGCTCGTGACATTGGACCAGGCGGTCATTGCATCATCGGGTTTGATAGTCGTAAACCGAAGGCAATCCTCGAACCTGCCTACAACGACACGCAGGGAGTCACCGCGTCGTTTAACTTGAATCTACTGACCCATTTGAACCGCACGATTGGCACCGACTTCAAGCCGACCCAGTTTCGTCACCATGCGTTCTATGACGAATCACTTGGCCGAATTGAGATGCACTTGATCAGCGAGACTGAGCAAACGGTCACGCTGGACGATGAGAGGTTTCAAATTGCCCGTAACGAGGCGATACACACGGAGAACTCCTACAAATACTCCCTAACGGACGTGCAGGAGCTCGCATCCAAAGCCGGCATGTCGCTTGTTACGCACTGGCAAGATAGCAAAGCGTGGTTCTATGTCGCGTTGCTGCGCGTCCCCGACGACATCCAGTCGGGTGACTCCTAAAGTAGGCTCTCTCGAACCACACTAAATGGTGAACGTGAGTGGCGTTTTACCAGCTCCTTGAACTCGTCGGGATTTTTTACCGGATAGTGGGCTGGCAGGTCAGTGCGGATGTATATCAAGAGACGAGAAAGCCAAAAAGCCAACGCTGCGTAAAGTAAGAACGTCGGCAGGAACCACAATTCAGCCTGTGTCAGCGTTCGAATGGACGAATACCCCCGCAACAACTCGATCGCACGGTCACGGTCAAGCATGTCCCCGTTGCGGCACCAGTCATTGATCGCAACTGCCAGATCGTAAACGCAATACCCACTGCCGGCGTGATGAAAGTCAAGAATGCCAGCTAGACCATACGCGTTGAAAAGCGCGTTATCAAGGAATAGATCCGCGTGAATGACTGACTGCGGCAAGGATGCAACGTCAGAGCGCGACAGTAGGTCAAGTACCGTCTGGAGCGTCGCTTCGAGTTCGACTCGATCGAGTAGTGCCACGTCAGCCTTGACCGTGTCCGTCTTAGACGTGAGCCAGTCGCAGTCACGTACGTAAGGTTTAACGTCATCCCCAATTGGAGCAGTGGCGGCATGAAATCTAGCTAGGAATCGACCGATCGCGGCACATTGAGATCGGACGGGATTCACCACATGCATGCCGTCTAGCTTGCTGCACAACAACGCAGGTTTCTCGAACAATCGAGTTTCCGTAGCACCCTTGACAGTTCGGATGACTTGCGGTACCGGAAGCCCCTCAGCCACACACTGATCCAGTATCTTGACCATATCTACATGGTTCGAATTGGACCCGTTTGCCTCTTCGATTACGGTAAGCACGTATTCCGCAGCTTTGCCGTCTTCCTGTGTCGTTCGCACGAAATAGTTCGTGTTTTCAATACCTTCGGAGGCTTCTTTGAAGCCCACAAGGGTTCCGACTGGATAGACCGCGAGCGTCCGCTCAATATCCTCCGCACTGAGGTGCGTAATGACGGCCATACAGTTGCTTTAGAACTCTTTAATAACCCATTGCGGCTTTAGCCGCTTCGCGCGCGATAGCTCGCCAAAGCTCTCAGTAGGATCGACCGGAACTAAAAAATATGGTTTACCCTTTTTAGGTACGACTTTTATCATTGTTAATTGGCCGTTTTGCCGATATTCGTAGATCGTGCGTTCGGGTGTTTCGCGAAGCACGACATCGGGACCTCGCTGACTTCGTGAAGGCGCGGTTTTCGTGTCGTCCTGTGCCGCGATGGGCGTCCACATGACCACGATCGTCATGAATAAACCCAGCCAACGCATATCGATCCTGCTCGCAATACCCCACATAGGAACTAGCGACACATGAACCTAGTGAACCCACTAATTCTAGTGGACGGTACGCAATACCTGTTTCGTGCTTTCAATGCGTTACCAGAAATGCGTACGAGCCGCGGCTTTCCGACGCACGCGATCCGCGGTGTGGTCATGATGCTCCGCAAGCTGGTCCGCGACAACCCGACCGCGACGGTCGTCGTGATATTTGA
>JAGWBO010000096.1:0-1007 GCA_021295855.1 Pseudomonadales bacterium
CAAACAGCACGGTTTGACGCGCGGGTAGCACGATCACCGACGGCACTAATTCGATGTTTGAAGTCACCGCCGCGATGTAACTCAGCAACATCATCGGTTCATGCAAATGACCGCTATTCTTGCGAAAAATCTGATCCGGCACACGCAAGTGGGTGAGTCCTAATTCATCGGCCGCCTGTGCGAAGTCCTTGATCGCGCTTAAGTCGTCGCGCATTTCTCGAACTGGCAGCGAGATACCAACTTTCATATGGTTTTTTCCTAATGTCCTGGATACAACGCGCGAAAGCTTACGGCTCGGTAGAGAGCTCTTTATCTTTCTCGACCCACAGTTCATTTAGCCAGTCCGTTAGCGCATCCTGATCCGTGGGTGGTTTCCGCAACTCCTCGACGACAAGCTGAACGCCTCCCGAGCGCCCTGAAAGCAAATCCCAAAATCCTGGCACATGACTTTCATATTGAATTGTTGCGTTTAGGACAGTCTCGATTTGATCTTCGAGTACTACCATAGTCTGCAGTAATCCGCCTCGTCGTGGTTGCAGTAAATTCACGTAAGGCGAACCTCGTGAATCACGCTTCGCCGGAGTAAATCGC
Organism: Pseudomonadales bacterium; assembly: GCA_021295855.1. GTDB lineage: Bacteria > Pseudomonadota > Gammaproteobacteria > Pseudomonadales > Azotimanducaceae > Bin55. Next base: position 592 of record JAGWBO010000096.1, read on the forward strand.
GTCCCTTCCACGAAATTAATCACCCCAACCGGTTTGTCGAGGAACCTTCTTCCTTCTCGCTTCAATACGGTTTCGTTGTTCTCGCGTTTCGCTGCACTTAGTCCTTGACCTGACGAACTCGCACGATATACGTACGGAAAACCCAAAAACCACATCGCTAAACCTACGAACGGAACCCAGATGAGCTCGTGTTTCGTGAAGAATTTCAGAACCGGTCCAACATCTCGAAAGCTCACTTGCAAAACCACGATGTCGACCCAGCTTTGATGGTTACAGATGATGACTTGCCACGCATTTCGAGACTGCAACTGAGGTGGCATTTCTACTGTGATATCAATCAATCTAAACGTGCGAATCAACCATCGAAAAGCGCTAACCCACACATCGATGACGATGTCCATGGGATAAGCCAGCCA
>JAGWBO010000096.1:1285-10374 GCA_021295855.1 Pseudomonadales bacterium
ACCATCAGCAAGAGTGGATCGACCGCCGCAGCGACTGCTGCCGCGGCAAGTATCGGCATCAACAACGTAGTCGTTGCTGTATTGCTCGTAGCCTCGGTCAAGAACGTGACGCCAAGACAGATCATGGCCATCATCGATAGAACTTGCCACGACGCAACGTTCGTTAGGTACGCCCCCAAAACTTCACTCAAGCCGGAGGACACGAATGCCTTCGCGATGCTGATACCAGCTCCAAACAAGAGAAGCATGCCCCACGGTATCTTGATCGCCGTGTCCCAGTCAAGCAAGCGCCCCTTCTCGCCGTTTGGGATTAAGAACATCATGATGACCGCGATAAAGGCGACCATCGCATCGTTGGTGTATGGCACGTCGAACCACGTAGCCCAGCCACCGAATGGACCGGTACGAGTGATCCACGCTAACGCGGTGCAAACGAAGACGATCATCACGCGCCGTTCATGTGGAGTCCACGCGCCGACTTCCGGGATACTCACTTTTCCCGTGTACTTCAGGTTGCGAGTAAGCCAGAACCCCGTAATTGGTAGGAGGACGACAACAACTGGCAATCCCCACGCCATCCATTGACCGAATGAAATCGTCTCACCGAATGTCACCGCATAAACCGCGATGAATTCAAGGTTCGGCGGAGTGCCAATCGGGGTTCCGATCCCACCGATGCTTGCACCATACGCAATACCAAGAAGTAGAGGTACGGACAAATCCTTGTCGGGCGACTTTTCAACTACCGCGATCGCAACGGGGAGCATCATCAACGCAGTCGCGGTATTTGAGATCCACATTGAAAGCACCGCGGTCGCCACCATGAATCCAAATACCAAGCTGCGGCTGCTCCCGCCGCCAAAGAGGCGTACCATGTTCATCGCGAGCCGCAGGTGAGCGCCGCTTTTCTCAACTGCGGTAGAGAGGAGGAACCCCCCTAGCAGCAACAACACCAAAGGGCTGCCGTAAGCCGTAGAGACTTCGGACATCGGCAACACACCTAGCATGGGTAAGAGAGCAAGAGGCGCTAGGGAAGTGACCGGAATCGGCACGGCGTCGCTGATCCACCAGACCAAACAGAGGCTCGTCACCCCCGCCGTGATCGCCGCTGGCTTTTCGAGACCGAGTTGATAGGTCACGAAAGCGACAATTAACGCAGTAATGGGTCCAAGCGCCATCAAAACAGTGCGCATGCGTTCATTCACGCTAATCGAGTCTCAATGGCAGCTTCTTCAAATTCATTTTATTGGTACGACCTAGAGACCACGGGTCTGTCGACGAAGTGGGATCGGATCACGCAATTCGCGGGACAACGAACCGATCTAGACCTCAATCCTGTGGGCGATCCTTACGTCACGTACGTCAGACTCCCGCCTGAGGTATTACCGGACCCCGAATCTGTGCTCATCACAGGAATTACTCCACAACGCCTTCAAGCCGAAGGTATCAGCGAATGGGAAGCTATCAATCGAATCCATAAGCTCTTAAGCAAACCCGGTACATGCACGATTGGTTACAACAACCTCTCCTTCGATGATGAATTTATCCGGTTTGCGTTATTTCGAAATTTATTGCCACCTTACAAACGTGAATTCAATCAAGGGAACAGCCGATTCGATCTCTATACTGTGATTCGAGCAGCAGCCGCGATGCGACCTGAGCGCATTCAATGGCCAACCAATGAGGAAGGAGTCATCTCGCCGACCCTAGCAGCACTGGCTCTCGAGAACGAAATCGATCCGAGCGGCGCTCACGACGCACTTCGGGATGTTCAAATGTCGATTGAGTTGGCTCACCTGATCAAACGCGCAGAGCCGAGAATGTGGGCATACCTACTTGAACACCGTAGTAGGCAGGCAGTTGAACGAGTGCTGCAGGACGGGAGTCGCTTTTATCTGAATGTCGGTTCTGTTCACGGTGCGAGGCGTCAATTTGCAGCCCCAGTCCGTGTCCTGGCAACTAATCCGGAAATTAGTTCGAGGGTTCTTGTAGCGGACTTAACAGCAGACTTGAGCATGCTTGAGTCTGCGACACCCGAAGAACTCAATGAAGCTCGTTTCTTATCGAAAGAAGAGGCGAAGGCCTCTAACCGCACAAGACTTGCTGTATTCGAGGTCGCTACGAACAAATGTCCTGTGTTTGTCGGGCTCGATGCGCTCAGCGATTCGTTGGCGGATCGTCTGCAGGTTGATATTGATACGCTAAATCACAACATCGAGTTTTTGGAGCGAATTGGACAACAAGGCTTGGAATCACGCCTGCATCAGATGATGCGCGTCTCAAACGAACGACCTGTTCCTGAAGTTGATCGAGACGTTTCAGAACGCCTCTACGAAGGTTTCATTGAGCGTAGCGATGAACGATTGTGTGAAACCATCCATCAAGCAATTGAAAACGGAGTTCCCTGGCCAAATCTCACAACGAAAGACGATCGAGTCCGAACTCTCGCGAATCGACTAAGGTATGAACTGAATCCGGATGACGAATCGGGACACGCAGCCACTCACCGGGCATTCGTTCAGTCAATGCTAAGGCGAAATGATTCCGGCGTCGAAGCCAAGCGAAATCGTATAAAGGAGCTTCGGAGCGGTGAGTTGACGCGGGAGCAAGCGCGAATCCTAAACGACGTCGAAACCTACATAGAAGCAACTGCGACACGGTATGAAATCTGAACTTTCGCACTGTGTCCAGTTCCAAAACGCCGGTAAGTATCTTGGCGAGGACTGGGTATTTAGAGGCATCAATGCGCAAATACCCGAGGCGAAGATCACAGCGATCATAGGCGCTAGTGGTAGCGGTAAGACCACACTCCTGCGGTTAATCAACGGTCTCTACCGTCCCGACGAAGGCGATGTGAGAGTACTTGGAGAGCAAGTTCCGCGTAAACACCAACATCACTTCCGACGCAAGATCGGCTATGCGGTACAAGGCGCGGGATTGTTCCCGCATATGACCGTCGAATCCAACATAACGAAACTAGCGAAACTCGATGGGTGGTCCCGCGAACGGATACAACCACGACTAGAGAATCTACTCCAACTCGCAGATCTCGACATCGAGATGAAAGAACGTTATCCACATGAAATCTCAGGTGGGCAGCAACACCGCGTGAGCCTGTGTCGGGCTCTGATGTTAGAACCTAAGCTGCTACTGCTCGATGAGCCGTTCTCCGCAATTGACGCTATCACAAGGAACGAAATCCAAGACTCGTTTTTGGCATTGCAGCGCAAGCTGCAATTCAGCGCAGTGTTGGTGACGCACGATTTCCGTGAAGCCAACAAACTCGCCGACCACCTGATAGTGCTCGCTGATGGAAGTATTGAGGCGCAGGGTGCACTACAGGATGTCGTCGACTCCCCCAACTCAGCATTCCTGCAGGAGTTAGTCGAAACTGAGACCGATTCATGAAGGTCTTCGTGTTGCTCGGACTAGCGCTTGCACTGCTCACGATCGTTGTCGTTGCGGGTTGCGGTCAACGGGAGACTTACGTCATTGGTTCCAAGCAGCATACAGAATCCCACATATTGGGTGAGCTGCTAGCGCAGACGCTTGAAACCGCAGGTTATACGGTCGACAGGAAATTCAACCTTGGCGGCACCAAGATCGTCTTCAACGCCTTGGAACAAGGGGACATTCATGCGTACGCCGAGTATTCGGGAACCATCCAGGAAGTCATCCTGAAAGAGTCGAGGACACTCTCGCTCGACGAAATTGCTAACGCACTTGCGAAACTCGGCATTCAAACCCTCGAACCCCTCGGGTTCAACAATTCATATGCGATGGGTATTCACGAGGATTTAGCTACGGAAACTGGGTTAACCAAGGTCTCGCAGTTACGTGATTACCCGAATCTCCGATTCTTTTTCTCACATGAGTTTTTAGAACGAGAGGATGGTTATCCAAGCATGAAGGCTCACTACGGATTACCTCAATCGGCCGACGGTATTGAGCACTCTCTCGCCTTGCGAGCGATCGTTGAGCGCGAAATCGATGTCACTGATCTCTATACGACCGACGCGGAAATTGACCACTTTAATCTCGTGGTCTTACAAGACGATCTTGAATTGTCCGAAGCGACCTCCCCGAAGAAGTTAAACAGCTACTTAACGTTGCTGCGAACTCACTCTCCGACGCGACGATGGCAGGACTCAACTACAAGGTTCATATCGAGGAGAGACCTGCTGCGGATGTAGCGAAAGAATTCCTTGCAAGCCTCGATGTCCATTCCACCCATGAGACAGCGACACTATTTGATAAGCTCGTCGAACGCACGATAGAACACCTATACCTCGCTGGGATCGCACTGTTAGCGGCCACGATAGTGGCGCTCGCGATCTCTATCACGGTGTACTCGATTCCCTGGTTATCACGTTTGTTACAGACAATCCCCTCACTTGCGTTACTGGCGCTCATGGTTCCTCTTTTTGGGATCGGGACACTTCCCGCGATCGTGGCGCTTTTCCTTTATTCGCTATTACCCATCATTCGTACGACCGTCACGGCGTTATCAACGGTAGACCCAGTGCTGGTCCAAGTCGCGGATGGTCTCGGCTACACCCGAGCACAGACCCTCCTGCACGTGAAAATACCCTTGTCCATGCCTGCCATATTCGCGGGTATTCGGATCTCCGCGATACTTTGCATCGGTACGGCTACGCTAGCAGCATTTATTGGTGGCGGCGGACTTGGCGACTTAATTTTCCAAGGCCTGCAACTCGACGATACCCGTCTGATTCTGATCGGCGCCGCTTCAGCTGCTTCGATGGCGATCATCGTTGAATTGCTATTCGAAGGCGTCGAGAAACTCATAATTCCGGGTCACATCGCGGCGTCAAACAAAATCTCCAATGACCCAGTAGTCGTATGAAAGACGAGGAAACTATTACGTACAACAAGACCATTCGCGAAGCAGCGTCGGTTATCGTGCTACGCGATGGGGAAGCCGGTCCGGAAGTGTTCATGCTGCAGCGCCCGGGGCGGGGCGATTTTCCAGATTTACACGTATTTCCAGGCGGTAAGGTCGACGCTGATGATGTCGAATTAGGTGCTCAACTTGCAGCTCCGCAGTCACCGAATCACCCGACGCAAAAATTCAAGGCCGCAGCCCTTCGAGAGTGTTTCGAGGAGTGTGGGGTGCTTTTCGCAGACAACCACGACGGTCAGCTCAATGCTCGAGATTTACAACGGTTTCGCGCGGACATATTGAGTAACCGAATAGCGTTCAAAGATGGTTTTGAGCGCTTTCAGCTGGTCTTTCAAGATGATGCGGTACTGTACTTCAGCCATTGGATTACGCCTCCGTATGCACCAGCACGCTTCGACACGCGATTCTTCGTCGCCCATGTACCCGCTGAACAGAGAGCAGAAAATCACGCAAGTGAAACGATCGCCGGCAGCTGGCAAACGCCAGAGCTCGCATTGCGCAATTACGCGCGAGGAGATTGGCAACTGATCGTCCCAACGATTACGACATTGCGGATGATCTCAGGATATGACGACGTTGCGACACTTATGCACGCGGTAAAGCATGGACGCCATCGAATCCCAGTAACGCCGTCGCTTCATGAAAAAGGCATGCAATACTTCGTTGGCACTTGGTGTTCGTTCTAAACAACGTCGCTAAGTACTACCGCGACGGTGACTCAAAACATTGGGTATTGCACAACTTCACCCATGACTTCACCAAGCACCAATACATCTGCGTAGCCGGGCCGAGCGGATCGGGGAAAAGCACACTTCTGAACTTGCTGTGCGGACTTATCTCCGCGGACGAAGGTTCGATTCAGTTCAGACGCGGTGAAGAGGTAATTCAATTAGGCACCGCAACTCCGACCGTGCTGAGGGAATTTCGACGCCACCGCATCGGGTTCATTTATCAGTTTTTTAATCTCATTCCCACGTTGACGGCGCTGGAAAACGTGCTCCTACCACTTGAACTGACGCGGCAACGGCACCTTGACACGATTGCTCGAGAACGTTTGCACCAACTTGGACTTGGGGCGCGCATAAACGCATTCCCAGAGGAACTCTCCGGTGGTGAACAACAACGACTCGCTGTCGCGCGCGCATTCGCGCACAATCCTGATGTCATCCTCGCCGACGAACCGACTGGTAATCTCGATCGCGACACAGCGAGTGAAGTCATCGAGCTACTCTGGCGCGAAACAGCGCGGACCGAAGCCACGTTAATCGTGGCATCTCACGATGAGCGTGTGAGCGCGCGATGTGAAGATGTGCTCTCCCTCGCAAGCTAGGATTCGGCTGCCTACTTTCGGCATTAAATCCTCAATGTCCGACTAACGACTAATCCAACTTTGCAGACGTCATTGCTCGTAAAGAGCGAGTTGCGCGATATACGGCGCAATCTACTAAGTAGCGTGCTCGTCACAGTCAGTCTATGCATTGGCGTCATGAGTGTTTTAGTTACTCACGAGCTGAGCGTATCGATCCTCGACCGCTTCAGTAGCACCGGTATCCAAGGAGCGTACGACAAGGTAATACGTCTCTCAACACAAACGGAGCAAGAGTACTTCCAGGTCAGACAACGGTGGCGCAAGGGTGAGATGCCGCAAGTCACCCATGTTGTACCGGTCATTGAGGGTATGTTGAACGTCGAAGGCAAGGTTTTCAACGTGCTCGGATACGATCCAATAGCGACGATGCCGACTGCGGGCGACGCAACGCGAGGCATGCAAGCCGACTCCCGTTTCATGTTGGAAAACAGCGTAATCGCGTTCGGCAGCGAGCTGCAACCAAATGATCGCATCAGTGGTGCGCTGGTGGTTAGCAGCTTCGACGCAAGGCAACGTCGATTAGTCGCGGACCTGCCGACGGCTCAACGCTTACTTGGTCGAGAAGCCGAAGTAGACGCGGTTTGGCTCAGAGCCGAACGAACGAAGAGTCCATGGTGGGATCTTGTTGTACCCGGTTTGCTCTCCGCTACACAATCAGAGGCAACCGAGGTGGTTCTCTCAGGTTACGACGTCCTGCCATTTACGTTGTGGGATCCTTCCGAACAGCTCGGCGACGCGATAGTTTTTAACCTCGGAATGTTGAGCCTGCTCACATTGCTCGTTGCAGGATTTATCGTGTTTCAAGCGATCCAGAGTAACCTGCGCAATAGAGAAGTACAGATAGCGTTGCTTGACTCGCTTGGCGTCTCTGAAACACAGCAGCGCCTTTTGATCTTCCTCCAGTGTTCGCTATTTGGGTTTGCCGGGTGTATATTCGGCGTTGCAGCGGGTCTCGCGATTCTCTCTTACCTCAACGGTACTTCAGCCATCGAGACGTGGCGGTCGATAAACGAAGTAGCGTTTTGGAAAGCTGTTGTTTTGGGGTCGACAACCGCGATGCTTGTCGGTGTCTTTGCTCAGCGGCGAGTCACAAGACGTAGGAACTATGTCTGGTGGATCGCTTCCGGGCTCGCGCTCGCTGGTATCGCCTATGGAATATCGGACCGAAGCGGACTATTGGGCGCGTCTCTGCTAAGTGTCTGCTTCTGTCTTCTAAGCATCTTCTGCATCGTCCCGCTAGCGATAAAGATAGGCGCTTTTGGCCTCAAGCACGTTCGGACAAATTCGATCACGCTACGCATGAATCTGCGCAATGCGCTCACAACCGCCGATGACATTCGCCTTGCAATTAATGCTCTGTCGATCGCCGTGGCGACGGCAATTGGTATTGGACTCATGCTCGGAAGCTTCAAGACTGAATTCTCTGCACTCCTCGAACAACGACTCGCCAGCGATTTGGATCTATCGGATGCAGCGGGAATCAATGTAACCGACATTGAGGCGCTACCCAACATCGAAACAGTCCGATCTTATCAACGAGGACTCGCACAGTTGGCCGGGGTTCCGGTCCAAGTCACTGCAGCAAAGATTGATCGATTTGAGCAAGATCGCTATGGCTATTCGGGCGAATCTAAAGCCGGTATCTTCGTCAATGAAATTGCGGCTAGAACACATGGTTTCCGAGTCGGGCAGCACGTGTCGGTTGACATTGCACGAAATCCGGAACAGCCCATACCCATCCTCCACATTTTCAAGGACTACGGCGAAATTCGTAGTCGCGCGATCGTGCCTTCGAGTCTCGTACGCTTGGACCAACTGGTCGCAGATCGATTCAGTATCGACACATCGCGACCCGATGCCGCACGTCTGGAGATTACCGAACGGTATCCCAATGTCAGCGTCGTCGCTTCCGATGAGCTTCGCAACGCTGCGATTCAGATCTTTAACGCGAGCTTCGCCACGGCGCAAGTCATGGTGAACATCGCGATTTTTGTTGCGGTTATCGGGATGGCGTGTGCCCTCGTCGGCATGCAAGCCAAACGCTTGAAAGAGATGCGATTACTGACGATGATGGGTACATCTCGGGCGAAGCTGGCGTTGAGTGCACTACTACAGAACGCGTTGATTGGCGTATTCGCGACGATAGTTGCACTCCCTTTGAGTTTCGCGATCGCGTGGAATCTCTGTTACTTAGTGAATCCACGCGCCTACGGTTGGTCTTTCGATCTCGCGTTCACTTGGGAACCGGTATTAATGCCCATCCTTCTCGGCGTCTTCGCGGCGATGCTCGCTGGCCTCGAACCAATGCGCCAGGCACTCGGAAGACTCGTCTCACAGCCAATCAGCAGTGTCCGCTAAACGCCTCTGGTCGCTATGCGCGCTTGCAGCGATTGCCGCGTGTGGCACCGACGATAGTCGGCCACTATCGATGAACGCCTTATACGAAAACCCTAATGCCGCTGGATTTTTAAGAGCCGACAAGGTAGTCCCGATTCAGTTTCCTCGCGACCACGGAGAACACCTCGACTTTCAGACAGAGTGGTGGTACGTTGTTGGGATCGTGTCTGACGAAGATCAACGAGAATTCGGTTTTCAGTTCACCCTATTCCGTCAGGCGCTCACACCAAGCGAAACGATGGTAGATCCTTGGCGAACCGGCCAGATTTACATGGCTCACTTCGCCGTTTCAGATATCGATTTGCGCAACCACGTCGCATTTGACCGCTTTTCTAGAGGACATTCAAAACTTGCTGGCGTCTCAACTGTGCCTTTCAAAGCATTTCTTGAAGATTGGGT
>JAGWBO010000097.1:0-4060 GCA_021295855.1 Pseudomonadales bacterium
TTCATGTTCATCATTGACCGTCTTGCTTGATGACTGGAGCGAGTCAAATCATTCGGTATCTTCCCGGATTCGCGGCGAAGCACGAAGTAACCGATCTGCTTGCTGAGGCACTTGGGAATCCAACACAAAGTGAACTCGAAACGCTGATGCAGTCTTGCGTGAATGACGGCTTTCCAGGCCTGTGGATTGCTCGTTCCTCGGATACGACCGTTGGCATCATGCGTTTGGAGTCAAGAGAGAGCTCGAGTTGTGTCATCACGCACATCGCAATACACCCTAGTTTCAGGAGGCAGCAGATTGGTCGTAAATTGGTTGAGTTTCTTCGCGATGATTTGAGATTTGCGCACGCAGTGGCAGAAACAGATGACGATGCTGTTTGCTTCTACAAAGCGTGCGGCTTTGAGTGTAAGTCTCTCGGCGACAATAAGTACGGAGTACGCAGGTACAAATGTGAAATCCACTTCTAAGTTAGTGCACAGGGTGGAACACTGCTATTCACTAGAGAACGTCACGATTTAAGGAACAACTCGAGGATTCGTGATATCTTGGTTTTTCGCAGGATCATCACAGCGATTGGAACAGAACTGAAAAGATCGAAGAGCTAAGATCTTGACACTCCGGCTGAACATGCTACTGAAATTGTCGAGAGAATATCGGTAAAACGGCGCGACGTCTGTGAAGGCGTTTCTACTTGTCGCGTTGATTGTTGCGGTCGTTCCCTTGAGCTCAGCGGCTGAGGAGCAGCACAACTGGTAAATTAAAACCGGTGTAGGTCTTGATCGGGTTTCAGACTTAGTGTTCTCCGACGAGGACTGTTCGAGCGAGATTCTCATGACATTTCCATGAACGTCCACTACAGTACCGGGCGTCAGTGGAACGGAAGTCTTCTGGATGGCGACTGTTGGTACCGGAATACCGCTATACAAGACACCATACTTGAACTTGCGTAACGTTACTCCGATTTTGGTGCCGTTCACACTGGGGGTGGCGAAGGTCAAATGGTGTGGCAAGACGGCGGTCGAGACCCTCTCTCTCTGAATCTTGCTACTACTCAACCGAAAATGAAGGGTCACACTCTTGGGCTTGTAGTGCGTTTCTCAATCTCGAAGGAACTAGGAGCGCTTCCGAGCGGCCTGACATCGACGCACTCTGGAGAGCTACTGCAACCACGCAATTGAGACCTGCATTTCTCGCTAGAGGAGCATCAACTGACATCAATCTAGCGCGGCTCAACCGCCCGAAATTGCGCGAATACTCCATGGACGCGAGATGAGACTTTTCGTCGGATCAAATTTTCAATGTAGTTCAAACTGTCAGAAATTAGTGCATAATTTCTGACACTAACGGGGAATGACATGGAACGATTAAGCGAGGCAGTATTGCGAATCGCTAAGGGGCAGGTGGAAGGCACGCCTCTACTCGCAAAGGGACTGTTACATCTTGGTACCAGAGCGGCAGTGGACCAAGTGCGTGGTGAGTTTTTACGGCTCGGACGAGGCGTGTATGTTTTAGCTATTCAAAGCCGACTCGGTCGCCGCGCGCCGTCGGTGGAAAAAACAATAGCGAGATTGGCGGACGCGTGCGGAGAGCGAATTGCAATCAGCGGGGCAATGGCAGCAAATGCACTTGGTTTGACTACCCAGGTGCCCGTCAAACGCATTTTTTTAACGTCTGGGTCGAGCAGGATACTGACATTCGATAGCGATGCACCATCTTGGCAATTAGCGCTGTGTGGGCGTCGTTCGGGTGATGCTATCCGTGCTCTAGCTTGGTTAGGGCAGAATCGAATAGACGCGGTGGTTGAGAAAGTGCGAGAACGCTTAAGCGCGGAGGAGCTCCAAGAAATCGCGAGTGTGAGTGCGCAAATGCCAGGATGGTTGGCAGAGAGGGTAAGTGTCATGGCTCATAGCTGAGCGATATCTCGACCTCGGATTTGAGGATCGCAGGGAAGTTCTTGACGTTGCAGCGAGTGCATTGGGTCGACCTTCGTACTTAATCGAGAAGGATATCTGGGTTGTATGGGCGGTGGAAACGCTGTTCGCAAGTTCGTTCGGAACTCATCTTGTCTTCAAGGGAGGTACATCTCTTTCTAAAGCATATAGAGCTATCCGACGCTTCTCAGAGGACATTGACCTAACTTACGACATTCGAGTTCTCCAGCCAGAGTTAGTTCTCGATTCTCCGAACGCGCTACCGCCGACTCGTAGTCAGGAGAAGCGTTGGACTAAGGCTGTAAACGAGTCTCTAAGAAACTGGATAGGTGAGTCTGTATTCCCACAACTCGAGAAAGCGCTACGAATCGTCGAACCGAACGGAAATGTGTCGATCGACGGCAGTGACGTATATATCCGATACGAGGCACTGAACGAGGGGACGGGCTACGGCAAACCGGAGGTGAAACTGGAATTCGGACGTCGAGCGACCGGCGAACCTAATACGACTATGCGTATTAGTTGTGATGCTTCGGACCCTGTGAAGGACGTTGAATTTCCGAGTGCTCAACCGCTGGTGTTAAGGGCAGAGCGAACTTTCTGGGAGAAAGCTACAGCGGCACACGTATATTGTGCTCAGCATCGAGTTCGTAGTGTGGGCTTTGCGAGACACTGGCATGATCTCGTAAGGCTGGACGAAGTGGGAATTGCGTCAAACGCGCTTAAGGATCGATTGATCGCGAACGAAGTTGCGGCTCATAAAGCCGCGTTCTTCCGAGAAAAGGACTCGACAGGAAACTCGGTGGACTACCGCAACGCGGTCTCTGGTGGATTGCGACTCGTCCCATCAGGCGAAGCACGCATCGCGCTCGCCGAGGACTATGAACGTATGGTGGATAGCGGCTGGCTGTTCGATGACGCAGAGACATTCGATACGCTAATGGATGCTTGCCTCACGATTGAAGAACTAGCAAACCAATGCAAATAACCCAGTTATTTTGCAATTGATGAGATCGGCACCCGTGCCATTGCCGAAGGTAAGTATCTGATCTCGGATTGCTTTGGTGCCGACTGTGTCTTTGGATGCACCTTCAGGATCAGAGATTGGGTTCAGACTTCATAATTAATCCAGAATAGAGGATTAATTATGGTCGACAATGCAACTACAGGCACCTTTTCGCCCAACGAAGCAGCCTGCATTACCGGTGTACCGCTCAAGCAGATACACCGCATCATTGACGCTGGTCTTTTGATTCGTGCGCCTCACGGCGATAGGCGCGAGCGCTCCGTTCGACGCGAGGAACTGCTGTGTCTGAAGCTTGTCTACGAGACAATCGATTTGCTCACTCTCGACGGACGTCGGCGACTCGTACGCTATCTTCTGGAACACCCCGATGCAGTAACTGCTCGCGAGCGCGACGTTTCGGTGAATCTTCGCGTCATGAAAGACGTGGTGAAAAAGGGGCTCTCCATGTTAACGCACGCGCGGAAGGAGGTCGTATGTGACAACGCTGTACTGTCGGGCGCGCCGTGCGTCAAGGGAACCCGTATCCCCGTCCACGACATCGCTGACATGCTTAGTAATGGCGATAGCGCCGCTATGATCGGCGCGGTGTATCCACGAATATCCGAAGTGCAAATCGAGTTGGCCGCGTTCTACGCCAGGGCGTACCCGCGAAGAGGTCGTCCTCCTAAGTCGCTCTTTTGGCGTACGCGGTGTCCAACTGAGTCAAGTGAAACTTCTCTGGACGATTTGCTTGTCTAGAGCTGAAGTTTCTGATTGACGAGTGTCTGAGCCCCACGCTTGCAGCAATAGCTCGTACGCATGGATTTCCGGAATCCACGCACGTCACGTGGGTCGGCTTCCGATCGCGAGCGGACTGGGATATCGTCCTTCGCGTGAGAGAGAAGGAGTTTGTTCTGGTGACACATGATCGGGTGGACTTCACCCCACTGATGGAGCGCGAGCGAACTCATCCCGGACTCGTCTGCATCAATGTGGCACACGGTCTCATGAGTCTTAATGTCCTGCAGACAATGTTCGAATATGCGTTGAGATACATTGCGACTGAGAACATTGAAAGGCAGGTAGTCGAAAAATCACTCATGACCGAAGGAACGGTTCGCTT
>JAGWBO010000097.1:4158-8902 GCA_021295855.1 Pseudomonadales bacterium
AAACCGCCGAATCGAGGGAGTCTGGATTCAGTTCAGTGAAGATAGCTGTTCCACCAATGTACGTCGAGGACTTTTCTTGTTTTGCGATCTTCACCGATGGAGTAGATACCCAAGATTTTGAATTTGTGACGTATCTAGACAAAGGAACTTGCGTTGTTAGATTTGTTTCGAGCTGAACACGACGCTCACACGTACCGCATCCCAGCGTTAATCGTTAGCAACGCGGGAACGCTCCTTGCTTTCTCCGAAGCGCGTCGAGAAGGAAAAGGAGACACCGGAAATATTGACGTAGTCTTACGACGGAGCACTGACGGTGGTGATACGTGGAGCGAGATCATCTCGGTTTGGGACGACGGTGCCAATACCTGCGGGAACCCCACTCCTGTAGTTGAGCGTGGATCGGGTCGCATTTGGTTACCAATGACTTGGAATCTTGGTTCTGACCACGAGCAGGACATCATCGCAGGTAGAACCGCGAATCCCCGTCGTGCGTTCATGACTTACAGCGACGACGATGGACTAACATGGGCACCAGCGTACGAGTTACCAGACCTCCGTAAGCCACACTGGGGTTGGTATGCCACGGGTCCAGGCAACGCTATACAGATGATCCACGGAGAGTATGCCGGTCGGATCGTCGTCCCTGCAAACCATTCGGATACCCAGTCGGACAAGGGACACTACTACTCGTCACACGTGTTTTTCTCGGACGATGGTGGAAGGTCGTGGGTGCTCGGTGGCACGGCAGGACCTGCTACCAACGAATCGACGGTCGCTGAACGCGCTGACGGTTCGCTCCTGCTAAACATGCGATCCTATGCAGGAGTCAATCGTCGCGCGGTCTCGGTAAGTTCGGACGGTGGTGTATCGTGGTCTGCGCCTGTGCTGGACACAGCGTTGGTAGAACCCGTCTGTCAAGCCAGTATGGTTCGAGACGATCGTCTCGACGGCACATCAACGAACGCACGCATTCTCTTTGCGAATCCTGCATCGACTAAACGCGAGCGCCTGACACTTCGAGTCAGTACTGACGATGGGAGATCGTGGGATAAGGTTATTCTCATCTATTCAGGATCGTCGGCGTACTCGTCGATTGCTGTACTTCCAGACGGGCGAGTTGGAATCCTATTCGAACGAGACGCCTACCAACGGATTTCACTCAGACTTCTTCACGTCGACTGACAACAAGATTTCACGTTATGGATCCAGTTGTTCGTACTCTCGACTGATTGGCGACGACGGTTAGCTTCGCCATCGTGAACGTGTTGCCCTGTTGTTAGGAAGAGCGATTCCTTAATGCCTTGCAACGGAGAGTAACTAGACACTTCCGTTTGACGGGAGGGGACTGCGCGTGAGGCGAAATCGGCTTATTTTCACTCTAAATCGATCAATAGAAGAGCCTCACAACATTGCTCAAGCTCGTGTCCCTCAGCGCGAAACTTCATGGGTCGCGCTCATATAACTGTATGTATCGCGTGATATATCATTTTGTCGCGATAGTGTAACGGTAAACTGAAATCCGTGACCCCACATCGTTATAGACGGAAGCGTACGATCCGAGTCTTGCGAGCCCTTCACGCAGATAACGCTGCGTGATCACCTGAGTTAGTCGTAGTACTTCGAGCTTTCTGCTGCCACTCTGTAAGCACTGTATTTGACATGCTCCTCGTATCCACCGCGATTGACTGGGAAATTCGATCGTGACAAGCATGTTTACGCGGTTGTTGCGTCAGAAAATTACGATTCCAGATGAGGTACCCGGCTACGTGCACCGCCACGACCTCATCGAGCGCGCATCGCCTTTGTCTCAACGACTTACGGTGTTAAGAGCCACTGCGGGATTCGGTAAGACCACGTTACTCGCTGATTGCTGTCGTAGACTCCAGCAGCAAGGCATCGCGACAGCGTGGATCTCACTTGACGAGCGAGACGCACCGAAGGTGCTAGACCTCTACATCGCGTTCGCTTGTCATCATGCTGGATTGAAGCTAACTGACGCCAATCTGTCGGATGACGTACTCGGCGAATCCACAAATTGGTCCTCGTTGATAGTTCAGCAACTCCAGTCCCATCAGAAGCTCTTTGTCATCGCATTCGATGAAATTGAACGACTAACTGATCCAGACTCGGTCGCGCTACTTGATTTCCTTGCCCAGCGCGGTCCCTCCAACCTTCACATTGCATTCGCCGGTCGCGAAATACCGACGGGACTGAATGTGACCAGCTTGCAGATAGAGGGTCATACGGAATTTGTAGACGAAGAGGATTTGCGTTTCTCAGGACCGGACGTTGCCCGGTTTTTCGATTCAAGGCTAAATCTACCTGCGCTAGCAAAGGAAATAGAGTACTCCTCCGGTTGGGCATTTGCGCTTCGCGTTTCTCGGAACAGCAAGCAACGCAACAGTGATGCAAATCAAGAAAAGATGAGTTGGGACGAAGGACACTGGATTGAGTCCCGCCTACTTAGCAATTTAACACTTGAAGATCGGAATTTCGTACTCGACTTAAGCCTATTCGATTGGATTGACACGGCTATCGTTGACGAAGTACTGAAACGAGCTGATACGCGGCAGCGCCTCGAATCCTTGACAATACTTGAAGGTCTACTAGAACCGCTGCGATTTGAAGGCGGCACAGTATGGCAACTTCATCAACTCGTTCGAGAATATTGCACAAAGCGGCGCTACGAGGAGGATATAGAACAATTCAAGATCATCCACCGACAAATCGCTGTCGTGCTTGCCAAGAGACACGTAACAGTCTCCGCGATGCGTCACGCGATTGATGGCAGTGATCCGTTCCTTGCCGGTGAAATCCTTGAAAGTGCTGGGGGCGTACAAATTTGGACTGAGCGAGGTCTGCAAGAACTATCGGAAGCAAACCAATTACTTACTGACGAAGTAATCGATCATCATCCAAGGTTAAAGCTCGTGAGGTGTATCGACCTAGTGATGCATGGTCGACCGCATGAAGCTAAATTGCTGTATGGGGAATGTCCTCCTCCATTTCATGCGGCACCCAACGAGGTAACCGATTTCGACTATGCGTTGGAAAACGCGCTTGTTTGCAGTTCAATGGCTCTGTACGGGGGCTCTCCTATCGGTTCAGCTTGGTTGCGATCACTCCCGACTAGCGTCAATTCGCTTAGGAAATCCGAATCGCTTGCTCCCAAATCACGTGGCAACCTTGAGTACACGCTCTGCGTGACTCACTTCCTTAAGGCTGAGTTCGACTCGGCTCGATCGCTGCTTGAATCTGCGAAGCAGTTGCTTCATGGAACACACTACGTCTCGCTTTATGGCAACTTGATGCAGGGACAAATCGAGTTTATTCAAGGTTACCCGAACGAAGCTAAATTGAGCTTTCAACGGGCGTCACGAACCGCCAAGACTCATTTCCCGTTCGACCCCGTAGCGATGGTGAGTTGTCGAATGGTGCAACACGAACTTACACTCGAATGCTCGTCCAATGTGTCAGCCCGATCAATTCCAGGATTTCGCAATCTACTGGAAAAACATGGCATGCCCTTCTCGCTGTTTTCTACGACGAGCAACCTATATATTGAAACAAAGATTCGATCAGGCAGATTAGAGCAAGCATTAGCGGTAATAGACGATCAAATCGGTTTCTTACGCGCGCGCGGCTATTCGATCTTTGTTCGTTTGATAGCGGCGCTACGGGTTTCTGCACTCGTGCGGTGCGACGGCGTTGAAGAAGCGGAATCTAGTTGGCAAGCTGAAGGATTTCCCGAGGATCCATCAGAATGTGTCGACCTCGCAACCCAGAGCTGGCGTGAAATGGAAGCGATATCGGAAGCACGTGTGCGTCTCCTGATCGCTACAAGCCGCTTCGATGAAGGTCGGGATTTACTAAGAATTTGGCACAGCGTCTGTAAGAAACGCGGGTTAAAGCGAACTCAAATGCGCGCATTGGCGTTGTCCGTAATGCTGGAGAATCGCGCAGGAGAAACAGATCAAGCTGTAGACCACCTGATCGAGTATTTGGTGACATTTAAAGAATGCTCGTACGCGTGGTCCATCGTACGAGAATCTCGTGATTGCCTACCGGTACTCAAGCTATTTCTCGATAGAAAAGAATCCTACGACCTACGCCATGCAGCAGAGACGCTCATCCAATCAATGCAACAGTTGGAGCACGAACGAACGAACGCACTCAGTGAAATGGAATTAGCCGTGCTCAACCGTCTGCAAGGATCCAGCGATAAACAAATCGCTTCAGCTTTAGAACTGAGTGTTCACGGTGTGCGATATCACTTGCGAGGGATATTCTCGAAGTTACAGGTAAATAACCGAGCTGACGCAGTAGTACGCGCCAAAGAGCGGGATTTGATACCGCAAGTACCAGATAATCGAATATAGACGCGCGATCTGCTCTGTGGCCACGTAATTAAACGTATACGCCACGTACCCAGGTCAGACTGAGTGTGCACCTCACCTAAGTTATAACCCTCGTGCGCAGCAAATCCTAGCTACACATTTCATAGGTAGCTACAAGCGCACATCAGTGATAAGGTATACATTCACGTACGCCGCACGGTATTGCTAGCTTGTATTTTCCTAATTCGGAGGGAAACCATACGAGATTCACTAGGTTGAACTCGTTGTATAGATTTCTCAATAAATCTCTGTTCCTCATGAATCGTAGGCTAAAAAACAAGAATGAATCGTCAACCAAAGTGTTGCTAGTAATAACCTCGAGCTTGCGGCTTATGTTGAAACCCGCG
>JAGWBO010000014.1:0-2846 GCA_021295855.1 Pseudomonadales bacterium
TTTACATGCTAAAGGAATTCAGAGGGTTAGTCCCATGACGAGCATCATGCCAACCTACAACCGTTATCCCGTCACGTTCATAAGTGGTGAAGGCACTTACCTAACGGCGGATGACGGACGACGGTTTCTCGATGGCTTGTCGGGTATCGCGGTATGTGTGCTAGGCCACGCCCACCCGAAAGTAGCCGAAGCGTTAGCGACACAAGCTAAAAAGCTCGTCCACACGTCAAATCTCTACGGCATCCCTGAACAGGAAAAACTCGCCACCACGTTGTGTGAAATCAGCGGTATGGATAACGTATTTTTCTGCAACTCCGGTGCCGAAGCGAATGAAGCCGCCTTAAAGCTCGCTCGTAAATACGGGAACGACCGTGAAGTCGATGTCCCGACCACGCTCGTCATTGAGGGGAGCTTTCACGGACGCACCCTTGCAACACTGACCGCGACAGGACAAGAAAAAGTTCGTGCGGGTTTCGATCCACTTCCGCAAGGTTTTGAGCACGTCCCATTTGATGACGTGGAGGCTGTTAAAAAACGAGCAAGCGATGCAAACGTAGTTGCTATTCTGGTTGAACCTATTCTGGGTGAGGGAGGCGTCCACGTACCCGCGGACAACTACTTAGAGGAGCTACGCCGCGTGTGCGACGCTAACGGCATGCTGCTTATGCTGGATGAAGTGCAGACCGGAAACGGGCGCGCGGGTAAATACTTTGCTTACCAGCACAGCTCGATTCTTCCTGATGTCGTAACCACGGCAAAAGGCTTGGCAAATGGTGTCCCAATCGGCGCGTGTCTCGCGCGCGGGGTCGCTGCTGAAACGCTCGTTGCAGGAACGCACGCGAGTACGTTCGGCGGCAACCCATTGGCGTGTGCCGCAGCGAACGCCACGGTCGCCGAACTTCAGAATGGTGTGATTGAGCAAGGTGCTCAAACCGGACAAGCGATGCGCGATGCGTTCGCAAAAAATCTTGCGGATAGCAACAACGTGAAAGAAATCCGTGGTAAAGGCATGATGATCGGGATCGAACTCACCGAGCCTTGCACGGAATTGGTTACGCAAGCCATGGAGAAGGGCTTGCTCATGAACGTAACCACTGACACTGTCGTTCGCTTGTTGCCGCCACTGAATATCACTTCTGAGGAAGCGGATCAGATGGTCGAGATCGTCACTGAATTAATCAAGAACCACGTGTGATGGTACGCCACTTCTTAAGGCTCAGTGACCTATCCGTCAATGAGCTGCAGAGTCTGATCGGTCGTGCGATAGAACTCAAACGTCTGCAGCTTCAGGGTTCAACCCTTCAATCTTGTTCACAGAAGACACTCGCGATGATCTTCGAACAAAGTTCGACACGCACGCGGGTGGCGTTTGAAACGGGTATGGCACAGCTCGGTGGTCAAGCGGTCTTCTTAAGTCCACGAGACACCCAACTAGGCCGGGGCGAGCCAATCAAAGATACCGCCCGAGTACTCGCCAAGATGGTGGATATCGTCATGATTCGCGCGAAACAACAGTCGACAATCGACGAGTACGCGGGTTTTTCTGAGATCCCAGTGATCAACGGCATGAGTAATGAACTGCATCCATGCCAGTTGTTGGCTGACATCATGACGATCGTTGAAGCTAAAGGTGAGATTGAAGGACGCCAGGTTGCATTTGTTGGCGACGGATACAACATGTGTCAGTCGTTCATCGAGGCATCAAGGCTACTCGGGTTCGACCTGCGAGTCGCGACCCCAATCGACTACCAACCAAGTGCCAAATATCTAACTTGTAGTAAGCGAGTTGACTTTGTCAATTCGCCAGCCGATGCTGTGCAGGACGCGGATGTTGTAGTGACAGACGTGTGGTCTTCGATGGGTCATGAAGATGACACCGACCGAATCAAGGCATTTGACGGATTTCAGATAACGTCTAGCTTGCTCGATCAAGCGAAAAGTGACGCCATTTTTCTTCACTGTTTACCCGCTCATCGCGGAGAAGAAGTCGACGATTTTGTACTTGATGACCCGCGTTCTGCTGTGTGGGAGGAGTCTGGCAACCGCCTGCATTCACAGAAAGCGCTGATCGAGTTTCTCCTTAACTAGGTCTTAGGTCGCATCGGACACCAAGCGGCCTAGCCGCTTGGCCAGTTCGGCGTGACCTCCTGCGTCCGCCCATCCCGCGCACGTGCCATCGAATTGCAATTCGCGCAGCGTGGGATCGGCGTCATGTTCGAGCAACCAGTCAACAAACGTTTCATCGCCGTTGAGCGCCGCCCAATGAAGGGCGGTTTGTTCTAACTCGTTGGTCACGTTCACGTCGAATCCCGCATCGATCAGCTTTTCCATCACCGAGAATTCGCGGCTGTTCCCCAAACCGAAGAACGCCTCGCGAACGGCGCTGTCGTTCATGTCAATCGAGCGGATAACCTCGTCAACCGTGTCCGTCTCGTTCCCGTCGAGGAGTTCAAACAGCAGTCTGTAGCCAGCGCCAATAGTCGCGCCGCCATTGACGAGCGCACGTACCATGGCCATCTGCTGCTCGGCGGACGACACCACGCCGCTCGACAACAACAACCCAAGGGTGTTCTGCCCCGGTCCACCGCGATACGTGTAGCACACGACATTCGGATCGCAGCCGTGCGCAAGGAGCATGTCAATGATCTCAACCGCATTCTCGGGTGATTTTTGGCGTTCTCCTTCGAAACCGTTCACGCCAATGTAGTTCATGAGTGCACATTGATGCGGTCGCGTCGAACGCGCTTGGTTAAAGTAAGGATTTGCTTCAAGAAGGTCTCGTAACACCTGTGCGTTTCCATTCGCGATTGCATCCGCCGCGAACTCAAACGACTCGATGTCTAGAG
>JAGWBO010000014.1:2930-29521 GCA_021295855.1 Pseudomonadales bacterium
GTATCCCCGTCGAAGTTGAGAGCTGACGTTGGTGCTCCTCGTTCAAGCAGTTTTTCAATCGCGTGTTCGTCTCGCGCGATGACTGCTCGATGTAACGCTGTCTCGCCCTGATAGTCGATGGTGCCTAAATCAAAGTTGACCGCTAGCAATAGGTCAAGCGTCTCGTGGGAACCTCGCTTGATCGCTTCATGCAACCACAGTTGATCGTGGTATGACTTAGCTTCCCGGATCTCAGCGCTTTCTCTGATTTCTTGAGCTTCCGACTCGATTTCTCGAAAACATGCGCCGACGAACCGTTCGAAGTCGTCTATTTCCTTCGATTCCGCACCGTTCGCGGCCAGTACGCTGACAATGTCGTTACGACCAAGCGCCGTCGCAATTGCCAATGGCGTTCGATCTCCGCCGTCTGTCCCATCAATATTTGTACCGTGCTCGATGAGCATTTCGATCGTGGCGAGAGGTACATCGCACTGAATGGCTTCGTGTAATGCGTTTCCATCCATGCCAAATACGGTCTTATCCCAATTTGGATCCGCACCTGCGGCTAGCAATTTCTCGACTAGCTCGGGATCGTGAAATTGCAGACAGTGCGTAAGTGCATGACACACGTGCCATTCCGGTGGATCCGCATTGATCAATAGATCGAGTGCGACATGATCGCGTGAGCGCACTGCTTCCCACATCGCGCTGCCTTCGTAAAGCGTGGGTCCGTCATTTATGTCAGCACCGGCATCAAGTAGTCGTTGAGCCAATTCGACATCTCGTGCCAATCCAATCGCTCCGCCCAGACACGTCCTGAACCCACGAATGGAATCTCGCTCAGGCATCCCAACGTTTGGATTGGCACTGTACCGAAGCAACTGATCTGCCCAGGCACGACGGCGTGCGCGTACTGTCGCGTTCGACGCGCCATACTTAGAGCAACAGATATACACGAGCGCTGGTACATCGATTGGTGTCAAGGGATTGTCGACGCCGGACGCATCGATTTCTTCGATCGAAACAGTCTGGTCCATCATTGCCAATCGCACGCCCAAAGAGTCCGACGAACTCAGTGATGAGAGAGCATCGCTGACATTGATGTCGTCGATTTCACCGTTAAGTAACTGAAGTGCAAACCACCGAGCCGCTTGGTGAGGATCGGCTGGCGGAGCGGCCGTTTCGCGACACATCGACTCCCAATCGTCAAATCCCCATTCTGTCGCCACGCAGTCGCATGCCGAGGTTAGGTCTAACAGTTTCTCGTATGGCGCGTCGGTAAACCGACGCAAACGAGCTTTTGCACCGATCCGGTGGCGCAGTGCTTGAGTATGTAGTGCTACAGCGGATTGATATCGAGACTCCAACACCTCCGGTCGAAGAAGCTGATCAACCATGGTTTCGATGCACTCCAAACTCATTTTCGACACGTTTTCACGGTAGCGGCGTTAGGTTAGATCGTGGCAATACGCGTGAGTTTCCAAAGCCTAAGTCGCCGCCTCAATTCGTTCGGCCACTGCGAAAAGATCAGTGCAAAAGAAAGGGGCAGGTAAACCACATTAAAGGACTCATCAATCAAAACCCGAGTCTTTCTCTACTCTTTCAATCACGAGGAAGAACGAGCACCTGATTTTTACCTAGCTTTCGTAATAACGCAAGATAGCCTAAAAAAACAACGCCGAAGTCGCGCTTCCCCAAGGCAAATATCCATGAATATAAACCTTCTTGAATAAGGGCAAGCTAGTTGTTAGAATGCTATTCGTCACGGATGACTCGAATGTGACCGGTTTATGACACGGAAGTCCGAACCCGGCAAACTAGCCAATCTAAGAGTACTGTTTACATCAGTCTGTACTACTGGATATATAATCAGTAGTTCGCTACCGGAGCTGCGATGCCAGAGGAATTTGAAGCACAATCAGATACGGAATTACGAGCCGTACCAGTTAATGGTTCCGCGATGACTAGCAACGGCAGCGTATCGAAACCAACTATTTCACCCCCCGGTGTATGGAACGTTATCAAACGTAATCATCAGACCCTTCCATTCGACCGTACTCGCATTTTCAACGCGATTGAGAAGGCATACATTAGTGAAATTGGTCAGGAGACGACGAAGACTCCCGGTATTCAAGAACTCGTCGATCGCATGACAAGCAACGTTCACGAGAGCCTCATTTCCCGTTACCCGCAAGGCGGGCATATCCATATTGAGGAGATTCAAGATAACGTTATCGCTCGACTCATCGACGCTGAACAACGAGCGGTAGCGGAGTGCTACTCGAAGTACCGGCAAAAACGAAAAGAACACCGCGACAGTAAGTCGCTGATGCAAACCGTGAACGAACCGCTTGTTCACGTCATCTCGCAAGACGGTGAACGCGTCCCAGTAGATTGGCTTCGACTGCACAAGCAGATTGATGAAGCGTGTGAAGGAGTCCTTGATGTCGACGACCATCTAATCGTCGAGAACATCCGACGCAACATCCGAGAAAGTATGCCTGAGCATGAGCTGCGACAGGCGATGGTCGACACCGCGACTGATATGATCAAGGTAGATCCAAACTACGACACGATCGCAGCGCGCTTTCTGCTGATCCAGCTTCGAGAAGAATGCCTGAAGTTGCTCGAAATTCCGATCGGTGGTCGCACATTCGTGCCAGAAAATCACGCAGACTTGGACGAAGCATATGCCGTTGTGCTGCAACGCACACTTGAGTTTGGCGTCGAGAAAGAGCTCATCGATCCGCAATTGTTGAGCTTCGATCTAGTGAAGCTCGGGCGCGCGCTTGTTGCTGATCGCGATCGACAGTTCGACTTCCACGGACTGCAAGTGATCTACGATCGATACGTGCTGCAATCTGCTGGAACACGTTTCGAGATGCCGCAAGTGTTCTGGATGCGAGTCGCCATGTACTTGGCGATTGACGAGGTCGATCGCGAGGAGCGAGCCATCGAGTTTTATGACGTGCTCTCTTCATTTCGCTTCATCTCATCAACACCAACGCTGTTTAACGCCGGTACGTGCCACCCGCAGCTTTCGTCCTGTTACATATCTACCGTAGAAGACGATCTCGAATCGATCTTCGGCGCGCAAATCTACGGCAACGCCATGCTGCAAAAGTGGGCCGGCGGGATGGGTAACGACTGGACTCCCGTCAGGGCGATGGGTTCCGAGATTAAAGGAACCAACGGAAAATCTGACGGCGTGGTACCGTTCATCAAAGTCGTCGACGCCACCGCAAAAGCAGTCAATCAAGGCGGTAAGCGAGCTGGCGCTGTATGCAGCTACTTGGAAACGTGGCACCTAGACATCGAAGAGTTTCTCGACCTTCGTAAAAACACTGGCGATCCGATGCGGCGTACACCCAATATGAACACCGCCAATTGGATTCCAGATTTATTCATGAAGCGTGTCGAAAAAGACGCGCAATGGACGTTGTTTTCGCCCAGCGACGTGCCAGATTTACATGATTTGTACGGTAGCGCGTTTGAAAAACGCTATGAACAGTATGAAAACGACACTGAATCGGGCGCCATCAAGCTTTTCAAGCGTGTCAAAGCAAACGATCTTTGGAAGTCCATGCTCCGAGCGCTCGCGGAAACAGGTCACCCGTGGATCACGTTCAAGGATCCCTGCAACATCCGTTCGCCGCAACGCCATGTCGGTCGAGTTCATTCTTCGAATCTGTGCACGGAAATTACGCTAAATACTTCTCGCGAAGAGATCGCAGTCTGCAATCTAGGCTCAATTAATCTCATCAAGCATATCGACGATACCGGAGAAATCGATCACGAAGCCCTTCGAGCAACGGTTCGTACCGGGATTCGTATGCTGGATAACGTCATCGACATAAATTTCTACGCGGTCGATAAGGCGGCTAATTCCAACCAACGTCATCGCCCGATTGGTTTAGGGTTAATGGGGTTCCAGGACGCACTCTACCGGCGTCGACAGCCTTACGACTCGGATGAAGCGATTGAGTTTGCCGATCGTTCCACGGAATGGATTTCGTACTACGCAATCGAAGCTTCCTCCGACCTAGCACACGAACGAGGTTCGTACCCGTCGTATGAAGGTTCACTTTGGCACGAAGGTATATTGCCGATCGACTCGCTGAAACTTCTGGAAGAAGAGCGTGGCTCGGATTACACACTACTCGATTACTCTCAAACCATGCCATGGGATGAGTTACGCAAGAAATTGGCGGAACAAGGTATGCGTAACTCAAATGTGATGGCGATTGCGCCAACAGCAACTATCGCCAATATCGTTGGGTCGGTCGCTTCGATTGAACCGTTCTTCCTGAATACATTCGTAAAGCAGAATATGTCCGGTGACTTTCAGGTCGTCAACCCTTATCTCACCGCTGATTTGAAGGCATTAGGACTATGGTCAACCGACTTATATGACCAAATCATGGATTTGGACGGCAACTTACACGAAATCGAGTCGATTCCACAGGAGCTCAGAGATCTCTACAAATCTGCGTTCGAAGTCGGTAATCCTGCTCTGATCGAGTGCGCCGCAAGACGGCAAAAGTGGATTGACCAAAGCCAGTCGCTCAATCTGT
The DNA here is from genome assembly GCA_021295855.1 of Pseudomonadales bacterium. GTDB lineage: Bacteria > Pseudomonadota > Gammaproteobacteria > Pseudomonadales > Azotimanducaceae > Bin55. The sequence goes on from JAGWBO010000014.1 coordinate 7,484, forward strand.
ACGTTGATCCTAGTCGTGGCGTCTCGCCGAGGGAAGTGAAGCTCTGGTATCTCAACGCGTGGAAACTTGGTCTTAAGACGACGTATTACTTGCATTCCCGAAGCGCTACAAGAGTTTGCAATTCGTCAAGGCAGAAACCACGACGACTGGTGAAGCCGATATTCCAGCCGCTACACCAAGCAATGCGCTACTGACGGCGTGTGGAAAAGACGTGGAAGAAGATTACGAGTTCTGCGATATCGACGACCCGACTTGCGAGTCTTGCGCCGGTTGAAGCATTAGTTTGACGGTTTAAGTCTGACTTGAGTTCGAGTTCGCGTCACGGCATCAATTTAGAAGTGAACCATTTCGAGTATTTTTCACTATAACTATCATGTTAGCTTATTGCTAACAGTGGCAATGCTCTAGCTAATGCGTGGAGGCATAGCAGTGAGTACGGCTACAGAACATACGGACGGAGCAGAAGATTCATGCGGTTGGCGAATTGGGATACCTCAGAAGACGAGGCGGTCTTAAACTCAGAAACACGACACGAACCAGTCGTCGAACCAACACCGATTACAAGGGCGGTTACACCTACGCCACCGGTTTCGCCCTCCAAGTCTGCACCAATCAAGGTCGGCACGGCGGACAACGATGATCGTACGCCTCTTCGCGTAGGCGACGACCTGGCTAACGCGTTCGCGACAACTCAGCGCGTCCAAGTCGACGAAAAGGCGATGATCAACTGTCGAGCTGACCTAAACCAACTGATCCCATTCAAGTACGTCTGGGCTTGGGAGAAATACCTTCTGGCTCGAAAAAATCACTGGATGCCGGATGAAATCCCTATGCAAGATGACATCACCCAGTGGAAGAGCGAAGGAATTTTGTCCGAAGAAGAACGGCAAGTTGTAAAACGAAGTCTCGGATTCTTCGCGACCGCCGATTCTCTGGTCGCGAACAACATTGTTCTTGGCTTATACCGATTAATCACGAATCCTGAATGCCGTAACTATCTGCTATTACAAGCGAGCGAAGAAGCTCTTCACACTCACGCGTATCAATACTGCATCGAATCACTTGGTATGGAAGAGAGTGAGCTCTTCAACATGTACCGCGAGATTAAATCGGTTGGTGACAAGTCCGCTTGGGCTCTCAAGCAAACAAGCTTGCTCTCGGATCCTCACTTTAATACTGGCACACTCGCTTCTGATCGACTACTGCTGGAAAATCTCATCGCGTATTACTGTGTCGTTGAGGGGATTTTCTTCTACTGTGGCTTTGCGCTTATCTTATCAATGGCTCGCGAAGGCAAGATGATCAATACGGCGAAGCAGTTTGAAATGATCATGCGTGATGAATCGATGCATATTAATTTCGGGCTCGACATGATCAATCAGATCAAGCAGGAGAATCCTCACCTTTGGGACGCGGAAATGCGGGAAACTGCGATTCGCATGATCAAGGAAGGTCTCGAGCTTGAGGTCGAGTTCGCGCATGACACGATGCCTAGCGGTATTCAGGGTATGAACGTTGAACTGATGACGACGTATCTTCAATACATCGCGAACCGGAGATTTACGTCGTTACAACTGCCCGAACAGTATGACGCGCCTACCAATCCATTTCCTTGGATGACACGAACCATCGATCAGCAGAAGCAAGTCTCGTTCTTTGAACAGAACGTTGCCGACTATCAGATCGGCGGTGGCATTCAGTGGGATAAAGGGGACTGGTAAAGCGTCTTCAAGCCGATACGCCACTTGTCCAGTCAAATCACCCAGCAATGCACTAGATACGCTCGTCGCGCGCGTAGCAGTGTCGTCACAGCCTTGACGAATCGTCTCATCGAGTCAACAATCGCGCCTCTAATCTTGTCGTGTAACCAACGCGAGAACACGCCGTAGCGCTGCTACGAACGCTAATGGTTGATCTAAGAATACGTGGTGCTGTGCGTCCTCTATGCGTTCAGTAGTTACCAGGTTAGGAACGAGAGACGCAACGTAACTGCGCGTCTCCTCCGTGAACGACAAGCTGTTAGCGCCGTAAATAAGTCCTACTGGTAGCTGCAACCCTGTGAAATCTTCAGGCGTAGCCTCCGCGTTTTTTAGTACCAGCGGCAATTCTTCATCGAATTTCCAACCCCAACTGCCATCAAGATAGAGCAGCGACTTTCGAGCGATATACGTTAGAAGATACTCGTTGTCACATGGCTGCGGTGGAAATAAGCGAAATCTAGCTTCTGCTGCTTCGCGACTTGGATACACCTTGGCTCGACCGCCTCCCATGACAGGGTAGTCTGGTTCGGGTTCATCTGGATGTCTGATTCCGGAGTCAACGAGCACTAGAGCACCCAAGCGGTCCGCTCGCACGCTTGCAACCTTGGTCGCCATGCGTCCCCCAAAACTGTGACCAACCAACACCACTTGTTCATCAAGACCAGCGGCGTCTGAGACTGCGACGATTTCCGCGGCGTAGGTGTCCGAGTCATACTCGTAGCGAAAATCAGAATCACCCATTCCGGTGAGATCCATCGCCACCACGTAGTAATCGGGCAAGAGCTGAGGTGCAATGAAGTCCCACCAATGTTTGTGGGCATTCATGCCGTGAATCAGCAATACACCTGGTTTGCCGTCGTGGTTTCCCCACGTCTGATACGCAACGTCGCAGTCTTCAACTTCTACCGTCGCGGGTTGCCCCTTAGTCTCAACACTCTCCCAAAACCAATCAGGAATTCCCCCTGATGTGGGTCTATCCCATCGTGCCATTACCGGGACCTCGTGTAAAGTTGACTTGCCATCGGCGACTGGAACGTATTCGGCGAACATTACGCAACGCCATTACATTTTTGGCCTGTTCCGAACGCCAACTATCATTATGTATCCAACAGCACTTAGAACGCGCTAGAGTCACTGTTACCAAGGACTCTTTATCCTGCTGCGAATTTGTAACAAAGAGTATCGTGCTTGATCGCATTTTTAAACGAAAACCAAGGTTAGACCATCCCAGTGCTTCAAAGCGTTTGGAAGCTTTGAAGTCGCTACCTGGTTCAGACCGAGACGTAATCGCAAAGTTAGCTCGTGACGACGAAGACATTGGTGTCAGAACCGCAGCGCTGCGTCGATTGGAGTCGGTTGAGGAGCTGTCGCAGTTCTTAGACGACCCGGACCTCGCGAACGAGACTGTTCAGCTTGTTTGCGCCCAGATCGATACCCGACACCCGTTATTAAGTCGCGAAAACGTCCGAACCTACATGCTCGAACATATCAAGAACGGGCGTGAACTCGTTGAAATCGCACAGCAACGGGCGACAACTCAAGAGATCGCGGAAACCATCTTCCTAGCAAGTTCCGCGACTGTTCGGCAAGATGCCGTATCGCAGATTGCTAACGTCGATGTATTGAGTCACTGCGAAAGAATCTCGAGAAACAAAGACAAATCAGTCAATCGTTTCATCCGTGATCGCCTTGGTGAAGTCAAACGCCTTACTACAAATCGTGACGAAGCGCTTTCGCGCGCTGAGCAGCTCATCGAATCGGCAACTCGCACTAGCGCCACGGATGCTCACTACGCCTCCCTACGAGATGCACAAGAGACAAGCTGGTCTGAAATTCTCGACGAATTAACCGAACTAAACCGCCGATTGCACGAATTCGGCGTTGAAAACCTTGACCTCGACATGTTGAGAACACGTTTTCCGCGTCGCTCAAAATCAACCGACGAGAACGCTGAGGATCCTGCACGTTTTACTGCAATAATCGCGGAACTCAATGCGGCAGAAGACCAATCAGAAGCACTCGAGAAAGCAGAGCAAGCGTGGCTAGAAGCGTTGCGCGTTCAAAGAGTACCGTTGGAACTATCCAATCAGTTCTTCGAAATCACGGCGAGTATCCGATCTGAGCAAAAACACGGAGCCGTTCGTGACGCGCTAACAGAGCGTTTCAACAAGCTCGCTTCGATAGAGCTCGCAATTCCGGACCTAAAAGCCAAGGAGAACTGGACGAAAGTTTGGCGTGTGAGCAAACTCGCGAAGGATCACAACCAAAATGTTGAACGGTTTCTAGCGCATCGCGATTTCCAATCCCTTGATGCCGAAACCCAAGGATCATGGCGTCAGCAACTTTCCGATGTCGGCGCTAACTGTCAGCACATCATCCAACGAGCTGATGAACTCTTCGATGAAACGCTAAAGAACATTGATGAAACGATTCCTACGCTTAAGGAGAAAATCCAGGAAGGATCTTTAAAGGAGGCGATCAATACTGAGCGTCATGTCCGGAATCTGATACTGCGCCTACCGGAAGGAGCCCGTAAGCATCAATTCGACTTGCTTGCGCCGTTCGCTGCAGAGCTAAAGCAGTTACTGAACTGGAAGGCATTCGCAATACTCCCAAAACGGGAAGAACTTTGCACCAAGATTGAGGCGCTGAGAGATTCACCGCTAACGCCTCAAGACCAGTTTGACCAAATCCGTGCCTTACGTGCGGAGTGGAATGCGCTCGGTCCACCAAGCAATCGCGACGAGATATCGCTTCAGAAGCGCTACGACGATGCCGCAGACGGCGCGTGGCGAATATGCGCCGAATGGTTTGAAGAGCAAAAGCAAACTCGAATTGAGAACGCGAACCATAAAGAAGCACTGGCTCGCGAGTTAGAAAACTTCATCGAAGACACCAACTGGGACGAACCAGATTGGCGTGACGTGCAACACGTACTCAGCCAACACCTTAAGAAATTCAAGGACATCGGTGACACGGATCGTTCGCGAAGTCGGACGGTCAATAAACGATTTTTCGGCGCATATCAGACGATTCGTGACCGGTTGATCAAGCACCGACAAGAAACAAGCAAGGTCAAGGAACGCTTAATCGAACAAGCTCGAGAAGTGTGCGACGACGAACAGCTTGACGACCAGGAGCGTATCAACGCCATCAAGGGTCTACAGGCTGAGTGGAAATCCGTTGGGCCTACCTTCCATAAGGCCGAGGAAAAGCTCTGGTCCGAATTTCGAACGCTATGCAACTCCGTATTCGAGTCCCGTCGAGTACAGCGTGAAGAACGGAAGGAAACGATTACGCGAAATATCGAACAAGCGAAAGACATGGTCGACAAGCTGCTTCGTCGTGCTCGAGGCGGTAAACAACAGTTTGATGCCAATGCCGTTCACGAAGTCGAGGAGCAACTAGCAGAGTTGGTTCTTCCTGCGAGGATCAAGAAAAACCTTGATCAAAAGCTCGCTCAAGTTGACGATATTCTCGCCGATCGAAAACTAGCCGCAATGCAGATGCAGGTTGGTGAACGCTTGAATCTGTTACTCGAGAAAGATTCAGAATTAGCCGGTTATGAATCGAGCAACTCGCCGATTCCAGTCGAGTGGTACGACGCGGTCCAGAATGACATGGTTCTATTCGAATCACGTACGCCACTACAAGATGACTCAACGTTGCGGGACATTGTGCTTCGTACCGAGATTCAAGCTGATATCGAACCGCAAACAACAGAGGACGAAGAACGTCGCCTTCAACTACGGGTTGGCGAACTAGCGACTACGATGGGTCGAAGTGAAGCTTCTCAAAAGGACGTCGCCGAAGGATTGATCCGGGATTGGGTCGCGGTCGCGCACGGCGAACAGCCATTGCGAGACAGATTCAATCGCGCGATGGAAGTATTACTAAAACGTCTTGGTGACTAGTCTATCGTCAACCCCGACACACGATGGTTTGAGTCTAGCTCGACAACAACATTCGCTCGATTGAGCGCATCGTCGAGCATCCATTCTGTGATTCTCTGATAGAACTGTACGAATTCGGAAACCCACTCAGCATTTTTACGTCGATCAGGCGCAATTGCTTGCTCTTGCTGTAGTCGCCATTTCTCAACACTGTCTATACCCGGTACTCGTAGAAAAACAAAGCAATCCAGTCGATCAATCAACTGCGAATAAGAACCGGCGAGAAAGCCATTCACAGCAGACCGCCATACCCGTTGTGGATCACGGTCGCGCTCCAATTCATTGACCGGGTCTTTCAACTCCGATTCTGGCTGGGAGGTGGCACCCACACACCATCCTTCAATCAATAAGCGATCGCAACGCGGTCCGGTCTCAATGCTTCTTACTCGCTCATCGAGACCTTTGTCAAATTGCGGGATTACTACCGAGCGCTCCGCAGCTATCTCATCCATGGAGCGCAATAACCAAGTGATATCGTGCGTACCAGGCGGACCGCGGGTTACGAAAAGCTCATGCTGATCTTCCGCTAACTGCTCACGTTCATCCTTCGTGAGATAGAAATCATCAAGCGCTAGTGTGACTACGCATTCGTCAACATCTTCAGCAGCTAATTTGATCAACTCACTCAAAGTGCTCTTTCCAGCACCTTGACCTCCACCTAACCCGATGACCTTATAGTCGTGTTGACGCCAGTAATTCACCAAGATCACGGCGAGTTCACGATAGTCTCTAGGGGTACTTGGATCTAACTTTTTAAAACTTGCTTGTAATGCAGCGGTCTCATAGACGCGACCTGCTAGATCAAATACCGAAGGCAAGACCCATCTCCCTGCAAAACTCGCTGGCTATGCTAGCTTCTACAAAACTAAATTCTTGATTCATCATATGTTCGAACTGAAACCATATCGCGTCGAAATATCAGAGCGTGATCTCACATTACTGAAGTCAAAGCTTGAGCTTAGCCGTCTACCTGAGTCAGAAACCGTTGACGATTGGAGCCAAGGAATCCCCCTTGGCTACATGAGCGAAGTCAAGAGCTATTGGCAAAATGAATACGACTGGCGACGATGTGAAGCGACGATCAATCAATACGACCAATTTACTACTGAAGTATTCGGCCTAGACATTCACTTCATGCATATTAAAAGTGAAGCGTCAGACGCACAAGCGCTCGTACTTACCCATGGTTGGCCAGGATCAATCGTGGAGTTCCTTGACGTAATTGAACCGTTAAGGAAGTCCTATCACTTGGTCATCCCGTGCTTACCCGGCTATGGGTTCTCAGGTAAACCTGAAAACCACGGTTGGAATGTCGAGAAAATCGCAAATGCATGGAATACGATCATGCTGCGCCTTGATTACGACGAATACCTCGCTCAAGGCGGAGACTGGGGCGCGGCAGTCACGACCGCTCTTGCTACCAATCATGGCGACCACTGCGTTGGCATGCACACGAACATGCCAACTGTCGGACCCGACCGTGACACGATGGATGACCTCACTGAATTTGAACAAGAGGCGCTTAAGGGAAGCCAGTTCTATCAAGATTGGGATTCCGGCTACTCGAAACAACAAAGCACTCGCCCCCAGACTTTGGGCTACGGTCTCGTTGATTCTCCGATCGCACAAGCCGCGTGGATTCTCGAGAAGTTTTATCAGTGGACAGACTGCAGCGGCCACCCTGAGAACGTGTTGACACGCGATCAGCTACTCGATAACGTGATGTTGTATTGGCTTTCCGCAAGCGGTGCATCGAGTGCTCGACTTTATTGGGAGAGCTTTGGTCGCGGCGGACGAGCTAAGGATGTCACAATTCCATCAGGGGTCACAATCTATCCGAAAGAGATTTTTAAAGCGTCAGAGCGCTGGGTTCGAAGACGTTTCAAGAATTTAAAATACTATCGAATCCAAGAACGTGGCGGCCACTTCGCTGCATTCGAACAACCCGAGCTGTTCGCGTCTGATTTACTAGAGTGCTTCAGAAGTTTTTGAGCTGATGCGAATACTCTCGGTTCGAGCATGACCTACTCACGATCTCTTAACGTCATAGGTCTGTCTTTCTTTCTAATGCCTCCCGTCGGAACGCCACAATGACTCTATCAAATTCACTCACGCTTTTCATTGCCGGAACCGCCATCATCACATGGCTCGGGGGGTGCGCTTCAACCGACGTTCCAAATACCGAATCGGCGTTAGGAGAAGTGATCATTAACAAGAGCCCGAACGACAACCGCTCTTACCGATATTTAGTACTAGAAAACGACCTCACCGCAATTCTTGTGCATCGACCGGAGGAAGGCAAGGCAGGAGCTGCGCTAGCGGTCCTTCGAGGTTCAAACGATGATTTACCCGAACACGAAGGCATAGCACACTATTTAGAGCACATGTTGTTTTTAGGTACTGAAAAGTACCCCGATCCCGATGGGTATGCAGACTACATTTCCAAACACGGTGGTTCTAGGAACGCTTACACAGCGAACGAGCTCACGAATTACTACTTCGATATCGACGAAGAGTATTTCCCTGAAGCGTTGGATCGGTTCGCACAGTTTTTCACGGCGCCTCTTCTCGATGAAACTTACGTGGATCGAGAAAAAAACGCGGTGCATTCTGAGTATCAAATGCAATTGCGTAACGATGCTTGGCGAGGCTTAGCTGTCCAAAAGATGATCGTGAATCCAGATCATCCGGTGTCTAAATTCAACATTGGCAGTTTGGACACACTAGCGGATGTCGATCGCGATCTCGTGTTGGATTTCTACAAAAACAATTACTCAGCCGACCAGATGGTACTAGCGGTTGTTAGTGAGAGGGATCTCGACGCATTGGAGGCGTTAGTACGTGAGCGCTTCAGCGATGTACCTAATCGAGAGCTTGGTGAGTCTCCTATTCCACCGTCTCTATATCTAAACGACTCATTACCGTTCTCTTACGGGTTTCAAACGATCATGTCGCATCGCGCGCTCTTCATCGACTGGCCTGTACCCGATATCCAACCTCACTATCGAACAAAACCACTTAGATATCTCGGCAACATACTAGGTCACGAAGGTGAAGGGAGTCTGCACCAGCTCCTACAAGAACGTGGTTGGATTAACTCGTTGTCAGCGGGCGGCTACCGATCAGATCGTGGCAATTCACTATTTTCTGTTTCGATGGGTCTCACCGAATCAGGCTGGAAGCATCTTGACGAAATTCACTCACTCGTGTTTGCATATATAGAGAACATACGTCGCAATCCAGTCGAAGAATGGCGATTTCGCGAGCAAGCTGCAATCGCGGACCTAAATTTTCGGTACATGGAGCAAGGCTCTGCGATCGGAACCGTCAGCGGACTAGTTCAAGCTACGCGGATGTACGAACCAAACGACCTCCTTCAAGGCCCGTACCTAATGACGGACTTCGACCCAGAGCTTATTAGCGATTACCTCAGTTACCTGACTCGTGATAACGCAATTACACGAGTCAATGCCCCAGACATTGAGACGGATAAAACGGAGAAGTGGTTCAACGTACCGTATACGTTGTCTCCCGAGATCGACACAAACCACATCGTTGAGCACGAGTTCGAATTACCGGCACCGAACGCATTCATACCAGAAGACACATCACTTATCGATGGATTACACGACGCGGTGCCTTCGTTGATGCACGACGCTGAGGGTCTACAAATCTGGCATGCGACAAACACGGCATTCAAGGTGCCTAAGGCGCACGTCTACGCGCGGCTCCAGTATGCCGATCAGCACGATGGACCACTCGATGTCGTCCACAACACATTACTTGCGCGATTGCTGAATATCAAACTCAATGCTCGGTCTTATTCAGCCCTCATCGCAGGATTGAACGGTAGCTTCAGCGCGAATTCAGAGGGTCTATCGATCAACGTAAATGGTTACGATGACAAGCAATCGTTGTTACTCAACGACATGTTGGAGATGCTGCACCAATTCGATATCGATGCAGAGCAATTGGAAACTCAAAAAATCGAATTGGCGAAGCAATACAACAACTTCAAAGACGAACGAGCGTTCCAACAAGCGTATAGCGCGATTGGTCATACGTTGCTGAGCACATCTTGGGCGCCAGTCATGCTGGCCGAGCAAGTTGAAGCAGTCACGCGCGAATCACTTGAGGCGTGGATGAAAGAACGACTCGCTCGACTTAGCGCAACAGTGCTTGTCGTAGGGAACGCAACCCAAGAAGATACCCAGACGATCGGCGACACGATTAAAGGCAACATGAATCTTCACGCTGATGACTTTCGAGTACCCACAGTACATCTCTTGGACGCTCATCACACCAGAAAGCTGGATATCGAACATAACGACGCCGTTTACCTCGTCAGCTTCCTCGGTGAGAATGATTCCGTTGAAGAACGAGCCATGATGCGCTTAATTTCACGCGTTGTGTCGCAAGCGTATTTCAATGTCTTGCGCACTGAGCAACAGCTTGGCTACGCGACGATCGCTCAATACAACCAACTATTCACGCATCCTTCGATGGTGTTCCTGGTTCAGTCGCCAGTTGCAGACGTACCTCACTTACAGACTGCGACAAATCAATTTCTGTCTATCCGCAGAGTTGAACTCGACGAGATGACGCAGGAGGAATTCGACGTTTACAAACAGGGACTCCTCACAAGTCTGCTCGAGAAGGACAAGAATCTTGGCCAACGTGCGGCTCGATACAGAACCGACGTCATTTATCAAAATCCGTCATTCGATACACGCGAACAGTTAGCGAGCGCAATTCGAGAGATCTCGTTAGATGACCTTCGCACTGCCTACGATCGCATTCTCGATCTCGACAGTCCGCGACGTCTTGAGGTGTATAGCCCGGGGCAGAAAGGAATCGGCTTAACGCATGGGATCGCGATCACGGACCCCTCCATGTTCAAGCTACGGGATTGACAGCTTTTTTAAATCGACGATTTCGAAGTCCGGCAAGGGACGAATAAGCTCGTCACAGTACTGCCTCCTCTCGACAATTCGTCGGTCAAATACCGTTATCGTGCCGCTGTCCGATTCGCTTCGTAGCAGCCGGCCGCACGCCTGAAACAGGCGTAACGATGCTTGTGGAACATCGTATTGCATGAACGCGTTTTCGAGCCCTAGCAACTCCTTTTGCGATTTGATTACAGGGTCATCAGGCACACTGAACGGAATACGCATGATCACGACGTGCTGGCAGTAGTCACCAGGCAAGTCCACACCTTCTCGATACGAAACTAAGCCAAATATGTAACTTTGGCCGCCGCTGTCGATCGCCTCCCGATGTTTCCTGAGCGTCTCCGCCATGGATAGTTCGTCCTGCATGACACAGAGCACACGAAAACTCTCCGGTAGTTGCTTATACACAGCAATCATGTCGAAACGAGATGTGAACAAAACAAGACCGCTTCGATACTCAATCAATAACTGTGGCAAATGGGATGCTGCCGCGCGGTTGAATGCCTCGCCTCCCGGTTGACTAAACCCAATATTCGCGATCTGAAACTTGACTTTACCTCGAAAATCGAATGGGCTTGCGATGCGATTGAATTGCTCGTCCGGGAGATTTAGACCCACTTCCTGCTTGAACTGGTTAAACCCTTGACTCGAGTAGATCGTCGCTGAGGTGCAGATAACGCTATGAGCTTGGGACCAAACCGAATCGTTCAATATTTCATCGACCGCGATCGGAACAGTGTGCATCCGCCATTCTTCGTCCTCCGACGACAACCATCGAGCAGACGCACCTAATGAAGCTGATCCCCAATCGGCAAACAGTGAATTGAATTCTCGCAAGGTTGTAAGCAGCTCCGTAAATGAACGCATCGCACGAGCCAATACTTCGGTTTGGATCCACATTGGTAGATTCGCTCGAGCATCATCAAGTGTCTTGAACAGTTCGTTCAACACATCGTGGAGACCTCCAAGTGCACTGGCTAACATCTGTGCTTTTTGATTCGTAGCTTCGTCTATTTGACCGGCGACAAAACGAAATACCTTACGCTGCGAATCTGGTTCAATCGCGCTTGTCCGAGTCAGTTGCGCGAAATGTTCACGCAGTTCATTGATTAATGGCGGTATCTGAGGCGCGATACCCAGGATATCCTGATGCGCACTAGAAAGTGGGTGTCCCGATTCAACGTTGCTCATTAGCCAATTAATGAATTTCTCAACTCCATCAACGACCTCGATCACCGCGGAGGTGCTTGAGCTCACGGCACCCGAATTCATAACGATCTCAGCCAAACGGTGCACTTCGTCAAACACGTAAATGCAGTCCTCAGGCGCAGGGAGCATGTCGATACCTTCTCGACCCGCCGCCATCAACAGACTGTAATTTGTCACAACAACGTCTAACGCAGAAACTTTTTTGCGCGCACGAAAGTAAGGACAAGGTTTCGCGAACTCGCAGGATTGTCGATGACAGCCGAGTGCATCGGTCGTGAATGAACTACGATGTCGCCTCGTCAACGAAATCGGCGCCGCATCCATATCACCATCCCACTTGCGATCGTCGAACTGATCTAGTAGCTGCGCCGCGATTCGCCGATCCGTCCGCGATGGGTTCACATTGCCAAATAAATCAACTGAGTCGCCGCTAATCGAACTAACGTGTTTATCAAGTCGATCGATGCAAGCGTATCGGCGTCGACCTTTGATAATCCCAAACGTCAATGCGGGTGAGAATAAGTCCGCTAGTTGCTGTAGCTCAGTCTTCAAAAGCTGTCGCTGCAGCAGTACCGTAGAAGTCACAACAACGAGTGTCTTGCGTTGACGTCGTGCTTCGATTGCAGCGGGAATGCAATATGCAACGGTCTTTCCTGTTCCGGTTCCTGCCTCGACCACGCCAATCCGAGCCTGTTTTCGGGTCAAGGATTGTGAAATAAATCGCATCATGTCGAGTTGACCTTGACGCGCGGTGTAACCTTGCTCACCTAACCAAGCTTCGTACAAGCGCTTGGCTTCTTCAAAAAGCAATTCGGATTCAGACATGCACTTGAGGTTAAAGACCTGCCAGTCCGTCCTATTCGGCGTGGCGGTAAGTTTAGGGTCTAGCTGGGCGTCGGCATTACCAGATGGCTTCGACATACGAGTTCTGACGGATCAGGTACCCAACGCACGGCAAATGGTCGAGTCCGAATCAGGCAACATTTATGTTGGTACACGCCGACAGGGTGATGTCTACGCAGTAGTGCCAAACAATGAGATGAAAGGTGCCAGCGTACACGTCATTGCATCTGACTTACCCATGCCTTCTGGTGTAGTAATGCTGAATGGCGACCTCATCATTGGCGCCTTAAATCAGATCTTACGAATTCGTGACATCGATACCGTCTATGCGAATACACCCAACATCGAGACGATTACCGATGAACTGCCAGATGCGACTCATCACGGTTGGAAATATCTAGAACGCGACTCCGAGGGGTTCCTCTACCTCAACGTAGGCGCGCCATGCAATATCTGCCTGTCTGAAGACGAGCGTTTCGCAAGCATTCTGCGCATGGATCCAGCGACGGGAGATACGACGATCTATGCTCGTGGTGTGCGCAACAGTGTCGGATTTGCGTGGCATCCAACGACCGGTCTACTTTGGTTCTCCGACAACGGCGGAGATTGGATGGGACCAGAGGTTCCGTTAGAGGAAATCAACGTCGTATCCACCCCAGGTGAGCATTTTGGCTACCCATTCATTCATGCGGGTGTCGTCAAGGATCAGAATTACGGTGCAGACAAGAATCCTGACGACTACACAAAGCCTGCGTTTTACATTCGAGCGCATTCTGCCGCGTTAGGCATAACGTTCTATACAGGTGATCAATTCCCAGCACAATACAAGAATGCACTATTCGTCGCGGAGCATGGTTCTTGGAATCACGCCCCCGGCGCGCCGCGTGGCTACCAAGTCTCGGTGATTCGCGAAACTGGAAGTGGTCTCCGCTACGACTCATTTGTGGACCAATGGCTCATTGACGGCAAAGTCACCGGAAGACCGAATGACGTTCTGATGCTACGTGATGGGAGTCTGCTTATTAGCGACGACCAGAACGGCGAAATTTATCGTGTCACGTATTCTGGTGACGCGGATTAGCGAAACCACCCTCGATTCGTGACGGTGCAGGTTTTGAACTGACGTTCGAACACTTGCACCTGACGCTGGAAAGTAGCGACTGAGTTCCTGATTCCAGGTGAATTCCGCCACTTACCGGACTGGTACCCGCTCAATCCAACGTGATAACTCGCGTACAGCGCCTCAGTATTGGTGGGCGCGACATTCAGGTGTCTCACCGCCCGGCTGAGGTACCAACCCACGAAATCGATGCTATCAGCGAAGTTTGTTCGACTCGCGGTCCGTCGCTTGGTGTCCTTTACGTAGTCATTCCAAGTTTCAATCTTCGCCTGTGAATATCCGAGTGACGTCGACAGTCTCTTACCAGGGATGAAGCCGAGAATCTTTTTTCGCGGCGGTCGAACCGTGGCTCGAAAACTGGATTCTTTATGAATGACTGCCATGAGAGTAGGTACAGGTATTCCCCATTTCTGCTCGCTTCGAACCGCGGACCGGTACCAGGACCTCTTCTCGTCAAATATCTGACAAAGATTCTCAGTATTCCTCGGCGTGGACGTTGATACACAGGCGGAGAGTACGCTAACAACACTCGCGACCATGACGATCAAAGATAAACGACCTAATCCGAAATGGGATGAAATTGACAGGCTATTTGTCATAACTTTGATGTTTTCAAGCTAACTAGTAGCGAAAATGCGTATCCGAGAATCACGTAAGAACGGTTGCTTATACTAACAGCTCATTACCACGAGGTAAAAATCATGGCGATCGAAGAAGGTAAAAAAGCGCCTCTGTTCACGTTACTCGATCATACGGGTAAAAAAGTAGCGCTTCGCGAATTGAAAGGAAAGGATGTCATCCTCTTCTTCTATCCCAAAGACCATACACCTGGTTGCACGAAAGAAGCATGTGGTTTCGCCGAAAACTACAAAGACATTCGTAAAACCGGCGCTGTTGTTTATGGTGTCTCAATGGACGACGCTGCGTCGCACAAGAAATTCCGCCGTGACTACAAATTGCCTTACAAACTCTTGACTGATGCGAATCACAAGGTCATGGAGAAATACGAAGCGTACGGTGAAAAGATGATGTACGGAAAGAAGCGGATGGGGGTGATTCGCTCAACGGTATGGATTGGTAAAGACGGCAAAGTTGTAAAACACTGGCGTCGAGTAACCCGAGCCGCTGATCACCCACAAAAGGTACTTGCGGCGCTAAGCGCTTAAATCACGCAAGTCGGCTTTCTAACGACTTCCCTACCTTACGCGTCCTTGGCCTGACAAGTAATCATCCAACGACCACGTTGTTGCGAAGTGTGCCGATCGGGTCGACCGTGATTTCAATCACATCGCCTTCGTCCATAAACACAGGAGGGGTTCGAGCCGATCCGACTCCGCCAGGCGTACCGGTAACAATGACATCGCCGGGCACGAGGTCTGTAAACGTCGAACAGTAAGCGACTAGTTCAGCAAATCCGAATACGAGCTGCTTGGACTTCGCATTCTGCATCACATTGCCGTTTAATCGCGTGGTGATCTCCATTTCATTTAAATCGCCGACCTCGTCAGGGGTCATCATCCAAGGTCCGAACCCTCCGGTACCGGTGAAGTTCTTCCCTGGTGTGAACTGACTCGTGTGTCGTTGATAGTCTCTCACGCTCCCGTCGTTGTAACAGCTGAAACCCGCTACGTAATCGAGCCAGTCAGCTGGTACAACGCGCCGTGCGTGACGGCCAATGATCAGCGCGATCTCACCTTCAAAGTCCAACGCTTTAGACTCAAACGGTCTCACCATGTTCCTTAGGTGACCCACTTGCGCAGCTGCAAAACGCACGAATATGGTTGGGTTATCCTCGCCACCGCGTCCGGTTTCAGCCTGGTGTTCGCGATAGTTCAGTCCGACACAAAGGATTTTGTCTGGATCGGGAATCGTCGGCAAATACTCGATATCGTCTAGCGCTAATGGTTCGCTTTCAACGGACTGACTGGCCAGATCGTCAAGCGCGTCCGCCTTTATCGCAGCTTTTAACGTGGCGAACGGACTTTCAGCACCAACGCACACAATCTGGTTACCTGAGTTGAGATAGCCAAATGTTTCATTGCCATCTTGTCGAAACGAGAGCCATCGCATGGTCTATATTCCTTAGTCAAACATGATTACGTTTCGAGCGACTTCGCCAGTCTCTAACTGCGCCATCGCGTCATTGATGTCTTCTAGTCCGATTCTGCTCGAAATCATGTCGTCCAAATGCAATTTGCCTTGAAGGTAGAAATCAACGAATCGAGGCATGTCCAACCTGAATCGGTTAGAGCCCATCATCGATCCTTGAATAGTTTTTTCCTGCAGAAAGTCCGGTCCGTGCAAGCTCACCATTTCACCCGGGGGAATCATGCCAATCACAGTCGCCGTACCACCGCGACGTAGCATTCGGAACGCTTGTTCGGCGGTGATTTTTAGTCCGATCGCTTCAAATGCGTAGTGCACCCCTCCGTCTGTGATCTCTCTAACGCTTTGCACGGCATCATTTTCTGAAGCGTCGACCGTGTCCGTCGCACCAAATTTTCGAGCGAGTTCAAGCTTTGACGCGACTTGGTCAACTGCGATTACTTTCGCCGCGCCAGCAAGCGCTGCACCGTTGATGCACGATAAACCGACACCGCCGCATCCGATGACTGCAACAGTTGAGCCGGGTTCCACAGAAGCAGTGTGAATAACCGCACCGACTCCGGTCGTCACGCCACATCCAATCAGGGCTGCGCGGTCCATCGGCATGTCATCGCGAATCTTCGCGACCGCGTGTTCATGTACCAACATCTGTTCAGCAAAAGAACTCAAACTGGCGAATTGATGCACAACCCCACCCTTTTGGCTCAATCTTGGTATGTCGTCATGTCCACGCCGAGTTTCAGAGGAACCGCACAGAGACATATGCCCGGTCAAACAATGTTCACAGTGCCCGCAAAACACGGACAAACACGTAATGACATGGTCACCCGGCTTGACGTATGTCACATCGCGGCCGACCTCTTCGACGACGCCTGCAGATTCGTGACCCAGTACAACCGGGGTTTGCCCGGGATACGTGCCGTTATAGAAATGCAGGTCCGAGTGACATACGCCGGCTGCTTTTGTTCGGACGACGACCTCGCGCGGACCCGGTTCCGCGAGCTCAACTTCCTCAACTTCCATCGGTCGATTGACTTCCCGAAATACGGCTGCTTTCATGCGTAAGAACTCCTTGCGAACCTAGTAGATAAGCCTTTGCTGTTTATGTTAATGGTGACTGATCGGCTATTCGATTGCTAACGCAGTTCACCGTTTGCTAATGTAATCGCAGCGTCAATCGCAGCAACGGTACTACGCGGATTCGCTACTCCCTTGCCGGCGATGTCATATGCCGTTCCGTGGTCGACAGAGGTGCGTATGAAGGGTAAACCGAGCGTCGCAGACACACTCTCGTGTAGATTGTGTACTTTGATCGCGACGTGGCCTTGATCATGGTAAAGCGCTAGCACAACGTCAAATTCACCATCAATCGCACGCGTGAAAACCGAGTCCGCAGGTAAAGGACCAGTCGCATCAATACCGCTCGCACAGGCTTCAGTCACTGCTGGTGCTATCTCTTCAATCTCTTCACTCCCAAGCAAACCACCTTCGCCACCATGCGGATTGAGCGCGGCAACCGCGATCTTTGGCGCGCTTAATCCCCAAGCGCTAAATGACGAATGCGTTAGTTCGAGCTTCGCGAGGACACTCTCCTTGGTTACAAACTTGACGGCCTCGCCTAACGATTTGTGGGTGGAGAGATGAACGACGCGCAATCCAGGTGTCATCAACATCGTCGCAGCGCTTGGGATGCCCGCGATCGCTGCGAGCATTTCTTGATGTCCGATATGCTCAGAACCGGCAGCGTGTATGGCTTCCTTATTCAACGGACAGGTCATCATCGCGTCGACTTGGCTGTTCAGGCATGCGTTCGCGGCCGTATGAACGGCTTGAATCGCTGCCTCGCCATTGCCTGCGGAGACCTGACCAAACGCGAAATCGTCCGGACGCTCCACGTCGACCTCAACGAATTCCGGATCTCGCTCGAGCTGAGCGCTCGCGACGTCTAATCCATCCTCAAATGCCCAGCGCGGACCAAACACAACCGGCTGACATCGCGCTTCTATTTCATGCAGCGCTTTGGCGAGTATTTCCGGACCAATTCCAGCTGGGTCGCCGAGCGTGATGCCGATGCGCGGCTTTATCGAACTCACAGAATCTCACTGGCTACGACGCGAAGATCAAATCCTTCGATTCCGACCAAGTCTACCTCTCGACCCGACACAGTGCGAATGTCGCGAATTCCAAGATCGCGCACGATCTGTGCGCCTATACCGACCTCAAGCCATTGATTCGCGCGTCTACTTGCACTCGCGTGATGCGTATCGAGCATATCCAACGGCACTCCTGCAAATCCGCTGCGGAGATAGATAAACACTCCGCCACCTAGAGACTCAAGTTTGTCAAGCGCAACATCGATGAGTCTATTTGGGTGTTTAGCCTGAGCCTGTGAACCGAAAACATCCTCGATGAGCTTCTCGCGGTGAATGCGGACTGGTACGGCATCCATGGAATCGATGTCTCCAAACACAATCGCAAGATGCTCGGCCTGCTCGAACTTAGTTCGGTACGAATACGCCTTCGCAGGACCAATTCGCGTACGTACCTGAAACTCGCTCACGCGATCTACCAACTTCTCGCGCCGCTGACGCCATCCAATCAAATCCTCAATGGAAATGATTCGGAGATCGTGTTCCTTCGCAAATTTGAGCAATTCAGGTAGTCGTTTAACCGTCCCTTGATCATTAACGATCTCTGCGAGCAGTCCAACTGGCGGGCATCCCGCTGCTTCAGCCAGATCGATCGCTGCTTCCGTGTGTCCTGAACGTACGAGTACACCGCCCTGTCGCCCAATTAAGGGAAAGATATGACCTGGACGTACAAAATCACCAGACTGTGTATTGTTGTTCGCAAGCGCTTGAGCCGTATTTGCACGTTCTTCGGCAGATATACCGGTTGACATACCATGCGTGTAATCAACACTAACGGTAAACGCTGTCGAAAGCGGTGCATTGTTTTTGCGTACCATAGGGTCTAGATTCAGACGCGATGCGATACTCTCGGTGAGTGGCGTACACAAGATGCCGCTTGTGAACCGCACCATAAAAGCGACTGCTTCAGGCGACGCTTTGGATGCCGCCATGATGAGATCCCCTTCGTTTTCTCGGTCCTCATCGTCAACTACGACGACGAGTTCGCCTCGCGCGATCGCATCAATGGCATCTTCGACATCGTCAAAGATCTTTTCAGTATTCACGGTATTCGAAACAACAATTGACTTGATTCGCGATTACTACATGTTGAGTCGCGGTCGACCGATGAAATCGCGCTTACCAATCGTCGTCCCTTTCATACGAATCATGTCATAGGTGGTCGTCGCGTGAAAGTAGAAATTTGGCAAGGAGAAGGTAAGTAGGAAGTCTTCCGCAATGAAAGGCATCGAGACTGACCCCATCTTGAAGAACATTTCCTTGCCCATGAAACCATTCACCTTATCTTCTGTGTACTCTTCTAGTCCCACCAATGATTCACTTACCAAAGACTGGAGCGCACCATAATCTTGATCGCCCATACTAGGCGGACCAAACTCCCCAGCCTCGACGCCCTTCATAGCGCCTAGGGAGTGATGAGCTACCGATATGACTTGAAACCTAAACGGCAACATATCGTCGATCAATCGCGTTTCCACGACTTCACTCAAATCGATACCGTTTGCCTCACAATGTTCCTTACCCTTATTCAAGACGCCTTCTATCGCGCCGAGAATCTGTTTGTAAGTCCCGACTGAAGCATCATAAAGCGTGAGTGCCATGCTTATTTCCTAAATGAGATTTGATGTGATAGCGAGCGGCGTACGACCACTGCCACCGCTTGTTTGATTGTAGCAATGGATTTTGGTCGTGGTGACTGAGCACTCTGCTCGATTAGCAACCTAGACGCTCTTTCTAACAAAGTACTTGGGCAAGCCGACGCACCTTGCCGAGACGATTCAATTCGGAAGAACGCACCAAACATAACGAAACGATTGCGAAACGCACGCGTCGTTGGATAGGAAGATTTACTGGTGCCTCAAGTCAAAACGCTGACTCAATGGGTAACAGAGACACTGAACTAGCGCGCAAGACGTTCTCAACTATGGTGTCTTGATTCGCAAGCTTCAACGGGCCGCCTAGGTCATCAATTATGAGTACGTAAAGTTCTTTTGTCGATCGCGTGATTGTTGTCTATCCTATACGGACTGAACACAATCAATTGGTGCGTTTCTGTGGCTACAACGGACACAAAACCGAGTTATCACGCATCTGACGATCAGAATCCTATCTCACGCGATCCCAGTATTTTGAGCGGCACAGCAGTATTCCGAGGCACAAGGGTACCCGTAGGTATTCTGTTCGAATACTTAGCTGCCGGCGACTCCATCCACGCATTTATGAATCAATTTCCGACAGTCTCACAGGTGCAGATCGTCGCCGTGCTAAACGATGTGCGAGAAAAACTGCACGAAGACGATAACTGGTATTTAGTTGAAGATACTGCTTGATGAACACTTCGGGCAGGACATTGCGATCCTACTCCACGATGTAGGAGAGGTCCACACGGTGAGAGGTATGGGATTTAGCGGCATGGCCAACGGCCAATTGCTCAGAGCAGCGGCAGACAGTAACTTTGATGCACTGATCACCGCGGATGCCAACATGGTTCACCAACAAAACGAAGCCACGTTACCGATTGCTGTGATCGTAATCCGCTCCTATGGGAACAGACCTGAGCGGGTCAAACCATTTGTCCCGACGATTGCTGACCTGTTGAGCGAAGATCACTTACCTAAAAGGTTCCACGTCCTGACAAGCGCAAGCTAAGTTCGTTGATCTAGGTAACCGATTTCTGATGGAAATCGGTTTGGACGGTGTACAGCGCGCCACCAGCGCTCAATCGTCTCACCGGTGACACTCGTTTCACACTGATTCACGAACGTCTCCAAGTAGTGTTTTGTTACCACAACATCACTGTTGGTAGGACGCGAAGCAGCATAGAGTGCGGACCCATACCTTTTAGAATGAGATGAATTTGCCGTCGCCGTCTCTCTTCGATAGAGCCGTCGTAAACCTCGTGCTTGCGCGATTGTCAAGACAATAGATATTCTGGAGAAACCTATGGTTCATGCAACCATCAACCTGCATTCAAAGTTCCAAATCGATAAAGTTGACGATCGCATTTTTGGCGGATTTCTAGAGCACTTGGGAAGATGTATCTATCACGGCGTTTACGACTCAGACCATCAACTTAGCGACAAAGATGGATTACGCAGCGATGTAAGCGATGCGCTCAAGGAGCTCGGCGTAACGATCGTACGCTACCCTGGTGGCAATTTCGCTTCAGGTTACCACTGGGAGGATGGGGTCGGCGACCGCACCCAGCGCCCTACCGTGCGTGAACTCGCATGGCAAAGCATGGAAAACAATCAATTTGGTACCGACGAATTTATCAATCTATGTCGGAAACTGAACTGGCAGCCGATGTTGGCGGTGAATCTTGGCACCGGATCACCTGAGGAAGCACAGGTACCCAATTCGCCGATAAACGAGCGAGTAACGGAAACCACGAGCCGTTTTCCGTGCCGGTATGGTGCCTCGGAAATGAGATGGATGGTCCATGGCAGCTCGGCCATGTCCCCGTCGACGAGTACTGTAACCGTGCGCAGATGGCCGCCAAAATGATGAAGGATTGCGATCCGAACATCGAGCTTGTAGCCTGCGGATCTTCTGGTCCTCAGATGCCTACGTTTGTCGAGTGGGACCACCGCGTTATGCAACGACTGGACCCGCGTTTCGCTGAATACATCAGCCTACATCGGTATGTTGGAAACACGGATGGTGATTCGGAAGACTACCTTGGCATCTCCAAAGCAATTGACCACCAGATCGAGAGCATTGATGCGTCCGCGAGAGCTGCAGCAGCGGGGCAAGGTTCACGAAGGCGTACGTATCTATGTTTCGACGAATGGAATGTGTGGTACCGTGCACGCACAAAAGAAGACAGGGATGGCGCAGGTAAGTTCGCCCCACAACTGCTTGATGAAACGTACAACTTTGAAGACGCGCTCGTGGTCGCGATGTTTCTCTTAAGTTTCATCCGGCACGCGGACGTCGTCAAGA
>JAGWBO010000015.1:0-21421 GCA_021295855.1 Pseudomonadales bacterium
CTTTGCACTTGACACTCTACGTGATCCTAACGAACTAGTGCGTGATCTCAAACCGACCTCTCTGGAACAACGTATTGACGCCCTTGAGCTCTGGTCCCGTTATTTGCAGCTTACGGATCGTAACGAATCGTCAATCGCGTCGCTCATGGCTGCTAAACGACTCGCGCGTGACATAGATCCGACCCGTCAGCCGCGACTGAACGCCCAACTTTGGGATTTGCTCGTCAGCATACCCTATCAACAACTCACGCTGCTGAAGATTCAAACCAACGATCCTGATCTTCACGGTTGGCTTGAAGTTGCGGGGATTTTTAACAATAGTTTGAGCATTACCGCATGGCGCGTTACATTCGACGATTGGTCGCAACAACATCCGCGACATGAGAGTGTGGCGTGGCTTCAAGAACGAATGCGAAACGCGCCTAAAGGACCGGAGCATATCGCCATCCTCCTGCCGCAATCCGGGTCAGATGCTTACTCCCAAGCAGCGAGAGGGATTCGAGACGGCTGGATGTTGGCATACATGGTCGATATGGAGCTGATCGATCAAAATGAACTTCCGAAATTCACTTTTTACGACACAGTTGGAAAGAACCACGAGCAAGTAATCTTCGAAGCATTCGCGAATGGTGCAGACCACGTCGTCGGACCACTATCCAAAGACGCAGTTAATGCAATTCAAGCCTCGCGCGCGCTTCCCGGCTCAATTCTGATGCTGAATACGCCAAATTCCTTCAGTACGAACAGTCCAGACTCCAAGCGCTATCTCGCGTGGTCAATTGAAGATGAAGCATTGACCATGGCACGCTCCTTGTCTACACGGGATCGAGTACGTTGTGTCGTCATTTACGGCAATGAACCGTGGATGATTCGGGCACGTGCGGAATTTGAACTCAATCTAACCGCACCATCCCGAGTCATCGCTGTCAATCGCATCAGCGAGTTCGAGCAATTGACGGAGGAAGTCGGAGTGACAATTGGTATCGAGGAAAGCGAACAACGACATGAGGCGGTCGAAGCGATCGTGCAGTTTCCTCTTGAGTTTCAGCCACGCATGAACCAAGAGATCGATAGTATCGTCGCATTCATCGACTCGAGCCAACTGGAAGCCGTTCTCGAGTCGTTGCGGTTTCATGCCGATCGACCGCTCGATGTCTACGTAACGGATTCTGCCGTACGAGGCAATCTTCCTGAGTTAGCAGAGGGTATTCAGTTCACGACCGATGCGTGGCGGATTTTTGACACCCCTTTCGCTGATACTGTCAACGAGTTTTTTGACTCGAATCCAAATATGGCATCGTTTTACGCCATCGGAATAGACGCATACCGCTTCAGTAATCTCTGGGCGTACATGACGGTGTCAAAGACGCTAGCGGGCAGTGGAAGCCGCTATCGACTGGAATCGAACGGCAATATCAGACGTGTCCCGTATTGGGGCGCCGTCCGAAATCAAGCGTTAGTTCCACTCATTGATGTAACTCAACAGCACACGAGAAATCCATACCTGTGAACCCTCGAATCAGCGTAATTTACTTGACCTTTTGTCTTAGCATGTGTGTTGTGGTTGGAGGATGTAGTTCCAATGTAACCACCATAGAGTCACGCCTAACACCAGGTCGAATTCTTGATGACGAATTGCTAACTAAGGCTATTCAATCTGCGATTAGAGACGAATTTCGGCATCAAGAAACTCCGATCCAAATCAATACTGTCGTACTAGATGGGCGAGTCTTCTTAATCGGATCGGCTCAGACCCAAGCTCAAAAAGACTTAGCATCTGAGATCGTCGGTGACTTCAGGCACGTTCGAAGCATCCATAACGAACTACACGTCGGCGAGCTGAGAACGGCAATGAACGCGACGGCAGATCGACGAATCGCAACGATGGCACGACTCGCGCTTCTAAACGATCCAAGAACCCGAGCTCAGGAGGACCTTCACCTCTACACGCACAAGGGAATCGTTTACTTGATCGGTGTCACGCCACGTTCAATCGCGGCCGCAGCAGCGGACATCATCAAATATGTACGTGGTGTTCAGTCGGTGGTGTTATTAATCGACTATCTTGACTGATCTGAGCCAACCTAGCATAAGCAATCTCGCTTAGTCTTTCACCACGCGGAGATACGATGGCAATTTCGTTGACTCGTCGTCATCCGACTCCGGCTCATCGATCGAAGGAGTGTCCCGCTCCTCATCCAGCTTGAACGCCATCCCTTCACCGTTCTCACGAGCATAGATGCCGATGATCGCGCCCGTAGGACAACTGACATGCCGAGATTCGCCTTGAAATCGTGCGTCGAACTCAAGACCATCCGGATCTAGCTTGAAATTCCGTACCGCCGTGCCCGATATGTTGATCACCAATCGATTCTCAGCGGCGAATTCTGCCGGTGCGGTAACCCCTTCACAGGTTGTGTCGAGGACGATATGAGGCGTACATCCGTTATCGACAATCCAATCGATTAACGCATTAACGAGATAGGAGCGCGACGAATTCATGCGCGGATCTACCGCATCTCTTTCTCTTCTTCAGAGAGGCTGGCGCGAAAACCTTCACGGTCGAATAACCGATTCATATATCGACGTAAGCTTCGCGTTTGGCGATCTGGCAATTTGATCTGCATGAGTTCAAGTCGCCATAGTATCGGAAGTACGGTACAGTCAACCAACGAAAACTCCTCACCGCCGAAGTGTTCACCATCACGCAGGTAGTGAGCCTGAAAAGCGATCAAGTTACCCTTTAGCGAGTTGCGCGCCTTGTTCTTTTGCTGCGTATTCGGTTTTCCGCCAGCTGTGACCACCCGAACAAAAGACGCTAGGTGGTCGTCGACTTCACGCATGATAGACCGACTTCTAGCTTTATCAACAGGATAGATGGGGAACAGCGGCGGATGAGGATATCTCTCATCGAGATACTCCATGATTACCGAACTATTGTTAAGCACAGTGCCTCGATCCTGCAGGGTCGGCAATGCGAGCGACGGGTTGATTAAAACGAGATCCTCATCTTTAGTGGGATCGAGTACATCATAAATTTCAACATCCAGGTCTTTTTCAGCTAGCGCGATGCGCACACGATGGCTGTACTGAGAGCTTGGATCCGAATAGAGTTTAAGGGGCGTGTGGCGTGACGAAAGACTCATAGTGTCCCTAACCTAAAGGAGTTGAACCAGCAAACGAAATGAATGAGGGCCGATGAGCAATCGCTTCAGTTCTTTTTTACGTCTGTCCAGTAGTTACGGTTTAAGAAGTACGCGAGCACGAGCAGGATCAGTAGAAAACCGATGACATACTTACCGAGTGCCTCACGTTCCGCACGTGTCGGATCACCGACATAGTGTAGGAAATTCGCAAGGTCGAAGGCTGCTTGCTCATATTCCTCAGTGCTGAAAGTCCCTGAGCCAGGGATTAACGAGAGTTCCTCACAATTCTCGGGACCTCCCTCTTTGATTGACTCAACACGATTCTGTTCAAGCGCCGGTTGAACATCAAGGAGATCGATCGGTCGATTACCTCTGCAGACCTCTTCCTGAATGCCTTGCAACGGAAGCAATGCATGTGGCATGCCTACATTGGGAAACACCTTGTTGTTCACCCCAAAGGGTCGAGACGAATCCTCGTAAAACGTCAAGAGAAAGTTGTATACCCACTCTGGACTGCGTACGCGAGTGACCATCGTTAAATCTGGTGGCGCAGCGCCAAACCAGGCTTTTGCGTCGTCTTTCGACATTGACGTTTGAATATGCTCGCCGATTTTCTGACCCGTATGGATGACGTTTGCTTCCATCAATTCGTGCGGAATCGCACCTAGGTCGTCTGCGGTGCGCTCATAACGTTGATGCTCGAGCGAGTGACACCCCAAACAGAAATTCACGTATAGATTCGCACCACGCTGCAGTGACGCGGTGTTATTCAAATCCGGCGACATAGGTTGCATGATCCAGTCTGAATCAGCGGCAATGGCCGGCAAGCTAAAACCGAACATCACTATGCCGATCGCGAACTTTCGAATCACTTTGAAAAATCGTTTACACATTGCTAGTCGGCGCCTCAATGCGTTACCCGCTCAGGCTCGGGCTTAGTCGTCTCGATCGTCGTATACCATGGCATCAGAATGAAATACGCAAAGTAGACGATCGTCATGATCTGGGCTGTCGCTGTAGCAAGCGGTGACGGCGGGATGGTGCCAAGATAACCGAGTATCAGGAAACTTGTCACGAAAGTCATCAACGCAATCTTCGAAAACCAACCTTTGTATCGCATGGATTTGACTTTACTGCGATCCAACCATGGCAATGCAGCCGGGATCAATATCCCTCCGACCATGATGACAAAACCCCAGAACTTGGCATCAACGCCAAGAAATGGGAACGTGGCAGCACGCAACATCGCGTAGAAAGGCGTGTAGTACCAAACAGGCGCTATGTGTTCAGGCGTCTTGAGAGGATTAGCTTCTTCGAAGTTTGGTTTCTCGATGAAGTATCCGCCCATTTCCGGCGCATAGAACACCACCGCACAGAACAGAATCAAAAAGACAACGATTGCAACGAAATCCTTTGTCGAGTAGTACGGATGGAACGGGATGCCATCGACCGGTATACCGTTTTCATCTTTCTTTGCTTTGATTTCTATGCCGTCCGGATTGCTTGAACCCACGTGGTGGAGAGCAACGATATGGACGAACACCAGCCCCACCAATGCAAGCGGCAGGGCTACAACGTGGAGTGCGAAGAATCGATTTAGGGTAATTCCTGACATGACGAAATCGCCGCGCACCCACTCCATCAAATCTGGACCAAAGTAAGGAATTGCGCCGATAAGCGACACGATGACTTGCGCTCCCCAGTACGACATATTGCCCCACGGCAGCAGATAGCCGAAAAAGCCCTCTGCCATCAAGACTAAATAGATGGCCATCCCGATCAGCCATAAGAGTTCACGAGGCTTACGGTATGACCCGTACGCAAAACCTCGAAACATGTGCAGGTACACAACGACGAAAAACGCAGATGCGCCGGTTGAGTGCATGTAACGAATCAGATAACCGAAATCCACATCACGCATGATGTACTCAACACTGGCAAATGCGCCTTCGCCGGTGGGGACGTACGCCATTGTGAGCCAAATCCCGGTCAGAATTTGTATGACTAATACGACGAGTGCCAGTGCACCCATGGCGTACCATGCATTGAAGTTCTTCGGTGCGTAATACTCTGACGCGTGTTCCTTAAAAGTCGCCGTAAGCGGTACGCGCTCATCCAGCCATTGCATCGCGCGCGAGAACCATCGATCTTTTTGCGTAACTTCAGACACTATGCGCTCCGCTCATCCAGACCAATGACCAATGTCGAATCAGATTCGTAGAAGTACGACGGTACCGTCAGATTTGTTGGCGCGGGTAGGTTTTTCTCAACTCGTCCAGCAAGGTCGAATTTAGATCCGTGACATGGACAGAAGAAGCCGCCTTGCCAGTTGCTTTCAAACGCTTCAGGTTGTACTGCGCCATAGAACTTCGGTGAGCACCCTAAATGGGTGCAAAGTCCAAGGTAAACGCCAATTTCCGGATCACGCGAACGATGCATGTTTTGAGCGTAATCAGGTTGCTCACTCTTCGATGAATCTGGATCCGCAAGATTCGCAAGATTGTTTTCAAGAATGGCGATCGCTTCTGGGGTTCTACGTACGACGAAGATCGGTTGTCCGCGCCATGCAGGCAATGGTCCCAACAACTCACCAGGTTGTAGTTTGCCGATATTGACTTTGATAGGCGCGCCGAGAGCTCGTGCTCGTGCACTCGGTTGCCACGACTGAACGAATGGGATCGTCGTCGCGACGACGCCGACTGCCGCAACGCCTGTCGTTGCCAAGAGTAAGTACCGACGATTCGTATTAAGAGTGTCCTCGCTCAAATGTTCTCTGCCTGTCTAGCTTTGCTTGGACTGCATTAAGCAGTCACGGGTGTTGATGAATCGCGAGCTATCGCTTCGAGTATTGGGGACGTTTCCGAGCTTTGCGTAGTCCGACTTTCTTGCGTTCAACTTGTCGCGCATCGCGCGTTAGAAATCCTGCCGCACGAAGTTGCGGTTTGAGTGACTCGTCGTAGTCAACCAATGCGCGCGCGATACCGTGACGGATCGCCCCTGCCTGGCCTGACCCACCTCCTCCACGGACAGATACTTTTAGATTCACTCGCTCAGTCAAACCGGTGGTTTCGAGAGGCTGCCGCACTACCATGCGTGCAGTCTCACGCCCGAAGTACTCGTCCAACGGCTTACCGTTGACGATGATTTGACCAACTCCGGAACTCAGAAATACACGAGCAGTCGACACTTTTCGTCGACCGGTTCCGTAACTGTAATCCCCTACCACCTATTGCTCCTAAACAATTGAAACCATCCGAACACGAATGGTGCGTACTGTGCCAATCCGACTAGATGACGAGTTGCTTTGGCAGTTGTGCGCCGTGCGGGTGCTCAGGCCCTCGGTAAACCTTGAGCTTCCTCAACATATCTCGCCCGAGCGGATTGCGTGGCAACATCCGCTTGACGGCAAGTTGAATGATTCTCTCTGGCTGACGTTCTCTCATTTCGCCGAGCGAGGTCGTCTTTAGACCTCCCGGATAGCCAGTATGCCGGTGATAGAGTTTGTCCGTTTCCTTGCGACCCGTTACTCGAACCTGCTCCGCATTGATCACAATAACGTAATCGCCCATGTCAACATGTGGCGTATACATGACCTTGTGCTTGCCACGCAAACGATGTGCGATGGCTGATGCAAGACGACCGAGATTGTGTTCCGAGGCGTCGACAACGAGCCAATCGCGCACAACATCCTGTTGTCGCGCGCTTTCCGTCCTCACGAGTCTTCCGTACCAGATTTTTGAAGGTGGGAATGATAAGAAAACGGTTTTGACATTCAACGCTATATGTCTTTTTCGTAACCGGTCAATCAGCTACTCGATTGCAAAGTAATACACAGCTAGAATGAAACGAGACAATCGATTGAACTGGATATGAGTGAAGTTGAACTGACGCCAATCCGCCCTGACCACGAGTTCGACGTGAATCGGATCGATCAGTACATGCAAGAGCACGTTTCCGATTATCGTGGTCCGTTCACAGTCCAACAGTTTGAAGGTGGGCAAAGCAACCCGACTTTTCTATTAGAAACGGCGTCACGCAGATACGTCATGCGTAAGCAACCGCCCGGGGAGCTGCTTCCTTCTGCTCACGCGGTCGATCGTGAATATCGAGTGATGGCGGCTTTGCAGGAAACTGATGTCCCTGTACCAGAGATGCTTGCTCTCTGCGAAGACACAAACGTCATAGGTACCAAGTTCTACATCATGTCGATGGTGGAAGGGCGACTCTACACCAAAACGGCGCTGCCGAATCTACCAAAAGCTGAACGTAGGGATGTATACCAAGACATGGCACGCATTCTTGCCTGTCTCCATAAAGTCGATCCAATTGCAGTCGGTTTAGAGTCGTTCGGACGTCCCGGAAACTACTTTGCGCGGCAAGTTTCACGTTGGAGTCGACAGTATCAAGCGTCTGAGACAGAGACGATCGACGCGATGAATCGGTTAATTGAGTGGTTACCAGCCCACCTGCCAACGGAAACTCCTCCGGTAATCGTGCACGGCGACTTTCGACTCGGAAACGTGCTCCTTGACGAATCAGAACCAAAAGTGGTCGCAGTGCTTGATTGGGAGCTCTCGACGCTTGGCGATGGGTTAGCTGATTTAGGCTATTGGTGCCTGGAGTACTACGGGGAGCGAAGTGAAAAACCTGGCGGCATTACAGGCGCTGACCTTGACTCGATTGGGATACCTAACGAGCGCGATGTCATCCAGTCCTATTGTCGCTTCTGCGGCCGCGACGAAATCGAAAACTGGATCTTTTACGTTATCTATAACCTCTTCCGCTCGGCAGGCATCATTCAAGGCGTCTACAAGCGTGGTTTGGATGGCAACGCGAGTTCGGAAATGGCACTCGAATACGAAGGAGTCGCTCGAAAGCGCTCGGAGCTCGCGTGGCAGCTGGTAGAGGACTACGCGACGAATTAGTGTTTCGAAGAACTTTCTATTCTTGAATTAGCCTTCAAATTGTCAGCGTCACGGGATTCTTGAGTCCGCATCGTTTGCATCTCTCGTCACGATCCGCGGCAGCAAAAGAGTCGCACTTCAGTGTGAATGTGAACCGTCACACTGGTAAATTGGTCTTCAGGTTGTTTATGTCAGATCGAAATTCAATGCATTCCTTAAGGCAATCCCTGGCCACAATAAAAAGGGGCACCAATGTATGACATTGATGCCCCAAATTTTGGGGGATTTAAGCTCCCAATCTAGAAACGGTAACTCGCACCTAACGTGATGCGGCGATCCGTTAAGCCTTGGAAACACACGAGCGCGCCTTCGTTAACGCAAGACTGTCGAACATCCGATTCGGTGAGGTTAACGGCTTCAATGCCGAGATTTAGGCTCTCATTCACATCGTAACTGATGCTCGCATTGAGCTGACCTCGATCTTCTTGAACAACAGGGAAGCCCCATGGGAAGCTCGAAGTGCTACCAAAATCTGTTGAACGGTATGCCTCGCGCCACGTGTAACGCATCCTGGCAGAAATACCAAACTTCTCGTAGTATGTCGTTAGGTTGTACGCAGTGCCCGACAGGTCAATCAGTTGTCCTCGCAGAGTAACACCAGTCCTTCCTGTCGATGTCAACGCGAAAGCAGCGTTGGCACGGCTTGTTGGACTAAGGAACGTGTCGCCGCCAGAGAAATCCTGGTTGGTTAAGTTCGCGATAAAACCGAATCCAGATGCCCAGCCAAGCTCATCCTCGAACTGCGAAAGGTCATATTGAAAAGCAATTTCAATACCGCTTTGCGTCGTCTCGCCAGCACCATTAACCGTCGTTGATACCGGAACACAGACCCCTACGCCAGCAGGACCAAAAACATTGATATCTGCGATTGGGTTAAAGATGCCGCCATCTTCACAAGGATCGGAAATGTCCCGGAAACCAGTGACTGGGTCCTCAAACGGGTCTTCCTGGGTGCGAACAAACAAGCCAGTACGTACCTTCCTGAAATAGCCGACACTTACCACGCTCGTCGGTGCGAAATACCATTCAGCAGTGAGATCAATCGAACTCACTTCTTCCGGTTCCAAATTCGGGTTACCGATTGCAACGGGGGGATTTGGGCTGGTACTGAACGTTGTTGAGGTCGACAGGCTGTTGAAACTTGGTCGCCTAATATCTTTACTCCAACCCGCTCGAAGTAATACATCCTCTCTCACGTTTGCGACCACGTTAAAGCGAGGCAATACGAAACTGTAGCTACCCGACAAGGTGTTGGGGGTCACGACGTTATTGATAACTGAGTTTCCGGTCGAATCGACGTCGGTTGAGATATAGCGAAAACCGAAATTCCCACGGAATATGCCGCTTTCAAAATTCGCCTGCGCATACAACGCGTTGGTCTTTTCTTCGATATCAAAAAACGCCGCAACGGTGGACGTTGGCTGATTTACTGATCTGGAACCCCCATGGGCAGTTATCGCAGCGTTCAGCGTGGCTAACACGCCATCAGGGTCCGATGCGACTTGCTCCGGGTCGATGAGAAGGAAATCACCGATATATAGCTCTCTGCCGTCAGCCGCATTAAAGTTGTCTGGACCGGGCGTCAGCAGTGACGCGAACAACGAACCTCGTGGCGAATCCGCCATGCTCCGTAAGCCGCGATTGGTACGTATGTCATTGTTGAAATTTGATGCCTTGCTATACCGATACCCAAAATCTACTGTCGACAATCCTGCCCACTCTAGGTCGTAGCTGAAGTCGAAAATCATCGCGTCTTCGCCGCTTTCGGCCTCATCTTGACTTATATTCACGTCACGTAACACCACGTTCGCGGGATCAAGTAATTGCGCGACTGTTGGTGCGCCTGGTTCACCAAATGCGACTGCCCATGACAGCGTGCCATCTGTGAGATCGTAACGAAAAGGTGTGCTGTTGTCGTTGGCACCGCCCGGATCTAGAGGCACGTTCGGGTTAATAAAGTTCAGCGTAGTGTTAAAGCTTGGTGTGGTCGATTCAGATTTGGACGTCGACACTTCCGCTCGTCCCGACCACTTGTCTCGTTGCCAGTCCGTACCGAATCTAAGAATCTGACTGTCCGTTAAGCGTGAATTCGTGTCAGACGAGAATCTCAGATTTGGATCGTCATCGTCAACGTCTAAATGAACTCCGATTACACCACGAAGCGCCGCTTCGATGCTGCCGAGATCTTGCGCGCCTACTCGACCATCAATCGAGCCAAAGTCGATCGTTTCAAACGCATCGGGAATCGAAGCGTTTCTCAGACTACTAACACCTGAACCCTGTACGCGAGAGCTCTCTTGACGACGCTCTTGATCATTGCTGACCACATCAAAATACCAGGTCTGATCGTCATTTGGCGCCCACTCAAACGAACCGGCGAAATTCTGCGTTTCATACTCGAAATTGTCATAGTCTTGGTTGAGAAACTGGATTGGCAGAAAATTGAATGATTGAGCGCTCGCAGCACCACTTCCCGCCGCCACGTTGTTGTCGCGATCGGTACGGGGACGAAACGCGGTGACATCCTGCTCAGTGAAACTTCCGCTGAGAACTATTCCGAATTCGCCAGAATCAGCAGCCCATTTGTCTGCCCACGTACCCGAAATTCTGGGCAAAAATGCACTGTCGGTGGTCAGGCTGCTATTCTCGCCTTGTACTCGAATGGCTGCGATCCGTTCGTTCAACTCGAGAGACCGAATCGTTCTCAAGTTGATCGTACCACCTACGGAGCCTTCAATGGTCTTCGCTTCAGGTGCTTTGGTCACTTCAACGGCAGAAATGATCGCTGCCGAAACATCCTCAAAATCGATACCAGTACGCCCAGCGCCGGAGTCGACAGTAGACACGCCATTGATTTCGGTGCGGTTTGCGTTCGTACCTCTAATTTGAACACCAGTACCGACACCAGCTGTTCGAGTGATCTGGATGCCAGTAACGTTCTCAAGAACCTCTGCCAGGTTTTGATCAGGCAGTTTGCCGATATCTTCCGCCAGAATTACTTCAATCAGGTTAGCGGCATCCCGCTTATCCTCAAGAGCGCTTGAAAGAGACGACCGGATTCCGGTGACGACGACCTCTTCCATTAGCCCCTCCCCCGACTCGTCGTCTTGGGCGAAGCTTATCGGCGCAATGGCCAGTGTGATTACGCTGACTATCAGCGCAATAAGATAGTGTGAACCGTTCATATGAACATATCCCCGAAAATGTGATAAGACGTTGGATTAGCGCAAAATAATCGCGCTTCGCGAGCCAGAAGGGGATATCTTCAAGGCCGAACACCCGCGAAGGCATGCTCAGTGATTTCACGTCATGGGCGTAATTCTACGAGCGGCGTTTATCACAGTTTTCGATGACGGCGTGTGAGCGATTAGTAATGTCGCAGCTCGTTCGAGGAGTAAACCTAAATAACTTCGATTACTCCAACTTTCCAAGTCACACGGCGCATGACTTCCTAACCATCAACCACCGAACTAAGAAGACCAATCACAATCGCAGATTGTCCTTCACATAGGCGGAATCTAGGTCAATTGTTCCGCAACATCGTCGATGAACCGCATGATGTCGATCGATTCATACAACCATTCGATCTGACCACCGTCACGCTCGATTCGAAGGCAAGGAACCATCGCGCGACCGCCGCCGCTCACCAACTCTTTGTAAGCTGAGATGTCCATAACCGTATTGCGCATCGGAATCTCAATACCACGCGAAGAGATGAAACTCTTCACGCGCATACAAAACGGACAGATGGGGTCTTGGTAGAGGGTTAGATTCAGTGCCAATAGATGAACCGATTTCAAACTGTTAAACAGACTGCTTGCTAGTATATTGTGGCAATAGAGGTTTTACACAATGACTAAAGTCGAACGACTTCGCATGGGTTTGCTTGGCACCCTCGGCGTGCTCGTTGTCGCGGTGATCGGATACAGCACCCTATACGCGCTTAATCTCGTACCCGGATGGGGCACAAGTACCGAACGCACTTACACGACTCTAGACCGTCCTTTACAGGATGATCCGATAGAAGTCATCGAGTTCTTCAGTTACGCTTGTCCACACTGCATGAATCTTGAACCCATGCTGGCCAATTGGGTTGATGGACTTCCTGAGAATGTGCGATTCAAACGCGTCCATATCGCGATCGACACCATGACGACAAGACTCGCGAAGACCTACCTCATCCTCGAAACGCAAGATTTGCTTGAACAAAACCATCGTCGCATGTTTGACGCGATTCACGAACGAAACATCACATTCCTTAACGACGAGCAACTTGCTGAATTCATGCACGATCGTGGTATCGACAGCGATCGCTTTCTGTCTGCTCTAAATGGCAGATACATCAACCGAGCCGTTGAATCGAGCCGCCAACTCTCAATCGAAACTCGAACGCTTGGTGTACCTGCGTTATTGATCGGAAATAGATTCCAGGTTACTGCGCAAGGTGGCAGCCGCCAGCTGCTAGCGACAGCCGATTGGTTAGTAAATGAACTTCTCGCGGGTCGTGACCCAAGCAACGTAGAACAGGATTCAAGCGACACCCCCATCGAAGCAGACGCTAGTCCGCCAGAAAGTACGAGCTAGCGTAGTAGCGTCGCCCAGTGCACGACGCGTGTGCTCGAGCCAGAATTGAGATGGAGTTGACAGCCAACGTTGGCGGTTGCGATGACATCGGGCGCAGATTCTTCAAGACAAACCAGCTTTCGGTCCAGTAATTGCTCTGACAACTCGGCTTGCAGAAGCGAATATGACCCCGCTGACCCACAGCATAGATGACCGTCTCGCACAGGCACAAGCTCGTACCCCGTCTTTTCGAGAATCCTCTCAATCAATCCCTGAATGCGTTGACCATGTTGTAGTGTGCACGGAATATGCAACGCAACGCGTTGGATGTTGGGATGACGTTCGAACGTGAACCCGTGCAAGTACTCGCTGACGTCTAAGGTTCGGTCAGCTAGTTCATTAGCTTCTGTCGTGCCGAGAAGACGCCCGTAATCTTTAACCGTGACGCCACACCCAGACGCAGACGACAGGTAAGTTTCGGTAGTCTCGTCGTACAACTCTTTGACATAGCTCGACATGTGATGTAGCGCTTGCTCGTGACGACCTCGATGCAAATGTAGGCCTCCGCAACACCGTTCAGAAGCAATGACCTTGACGTTTACGTCACGTGCACGTAGTAAATCAGCAATGTGTTGATTGACTTCAGGCGTTAATGCACGTTGAGCACAACCTTGAAGTAACGTCACCGATGCGTCTGAGCCACATGCGATGTGACTCGCCCTGATTGGTTGCAGCATGCGTTTCAACGGCTTGGGTGCGAACCACCTCACCATTCGGCCGAATCGAACCATGAAGCGTAATCGGCGATAGTAGGGCACAATCCAAAGCAGGATACGTTCAAGTAGCGTGCTAACTGGCGCACGATCGTGAATGTAGTTTCGACCTAGCTCAAGAAGCTCACCATATTCAACGCCGGACGGGCATGTGGTCTCGCAGTTTCGGCAGGTCAGGCATCTGTCAAGGTGGAATCGGGCGTCTTCATCGACCTCTGCTGATTCGAACATGCCTTTGATGAGATAGATTCGACCACGTGGTCCGTCTAATTCGTCGCCGAGTAGGTTGTAAGTCGGACACGTTGCGTTGCAGAACCCGCAATGCACACACCGACGCAGAATCTCTTCCGCTCGTTGACCCTCTGCGGTTTCAACTAAATCACGAGCAAGATCAACCCTCATCGCTAGAGTCGCACGTCGCTGTTAAGCAAACGGTGTGGATCAAATGCGCGCCGTAGACGTTTCACGTATTTCGATTCGATTGGAGGGTTCGCTACCGATCGATCAAACGGTTCACTGTCAGTATTCGCATCAAGCGCAACCCGTGTTGAAGCCTGTTCGTAGGACCAAAGTTGAGCACCCGCCCACTCGACTAAAACGTGCTCATCCTCGCTAAGCTGTGCTTTCTTGCCACGTCCGTACCAACTGCGCCGCAACTGGCCTTCATTGTTGAAGAACGCATGCGTGTGATCGCGTACCTGCTCCCACACGTCGTTAGCCGTCTCAAGACCAGAAGGAAGAATCGAACTCGCTTCTGCAACGCTCGCGCGATTACCGCTGAGGCGAAGATATAGCGAGCCCGAGCAGTAGCAGGTCGCGGTGACCGCAGAAGGCTTGGCTATGGCACCACACATCGCACGCCACGCTTTGTCCCATTCCATGTCGGTAACAAGTGTGCGCTCGATTTGGGGCTTTGGCTGGACACGAAGGTTGACGCTCAGGATTAATCCAAATACGCCGAGCGATCCCACAAGCAAGCGGGACACGTCGAATCCAGCGACGTTCTTCATGACCTTACCACCAAAACGCAACTGCTCGCCAAGTCCGTTCACCATCTCGACTCCAAGTACAGCATCGCGCACGTTGCCGTACCAAGGTCTGCCGGGTCCACTTAGACCACAAGCGACAGCGCCACCGATTGTGCCGCCACCCATGAATCTCGGCGGATCACAAGCAAGCGTCTGATCATTTGCCGCGAGGATATCCGCAACTTCTCTAATTGGCGTCCCCGCGCGTACCGAAATAGTCAACTCGTCCGGCTGATATTCGATGATGCCGACATGGTCGCGGGTCTGCAGCGCATCGCCTGAGGACGAGTGTGCGTATCGGGATTTCGTGCTTTGCCCGACAATCGATAGCTGCTTTTTGTTTGCAACGGCGTGACCAATTGCGTCGACCAACCGTTTGGAGTCGTCGGAAGCTATTGTCAAAACCGGTCGAGTTCTGGAAAGGGGAGTTTTCCGCCGTGCACATGCATGCCTTTTATCTCAGAACAATGCGCTAGTGTGGGTATTGCTTTGCCGGGATTCATTAGTCCACTCGCGTCGAATACTTCCTTAAGTCGAAAGAACTGCTCAAGTTCCGGTTTCGAGAACTGGGAACACATGGGGTCTAGCTTTTCGACGCCTACACCGTGTTCGCCTGTCACGGTTCCGCCGACTTGAACGCAAAGTTCGAGTATCTCGACACCAAGCCGTTCGGCGCGATGCAGTTGATCGTCATCACGTGCGTCGTATAGGATCAACGGGTGTAAGTTTCCGTCACCTGCATGAAAAACATTTGCTACCCGCAACTCGTGCTTAGTCGCTAACTCCGCAATGCGCGCTAATATCTTGCCAAGATGGCGACGCGGAATAGTGCCATCCATACAGTAATAGTCAGGAGAAATTCGACCGACCGCAGGGAACGCTGCCTTGCGTCCCTGCCACAAACGATCACGTTCTTCCGCTTCTGTCGCTCTTCGCGGATTTGCAGCTCCATGCGCCTCCATGAGTTCACTGATAAGCTGAGCATCACTGCTGACTTGCTCACTCGTACCGTCAACCTCGCACAGAAGGATCGTTGCAGCGTCTCGTGGATAGCCTGCGTGGGCGAAATCTTCTGCAGCTTGAATCGCGAGTGCGTCCATCATCTCTAAACCTGCCGGAACGATTCCTCGCGCGATGATCGCAGCGACACATTCGCCAGCAGATTCAACATCATCGAACGCTCCAAGCAACACTTCCTTCCTAGGTGGTGTTGGCAACAGTTTGACGGTAACTTCAGTCACGACGCCTAGCATGCCTTCGGAGCCTACGAACAATGGGATTAATCCCACACCTGCATGTTCGTATCCATTCCCGCCAAGGACTAACTCATCGCCTTCAATGGTTTGCACCTTAAGACCGAGAACGTTGTGTAGCGTTAGGCCATATTTCAAGCAGTGGACGCCACCCGAGTTTTCCGCCACATTGCCGCCGATACTGCAAGCAATTTGCGATGACGGGTCGGGGGCGTAATAGAGATTCTTATCAGCTACTGCCTGTGAAATTGAGAGGTTTGTGACACCGGGTTGAACCGTCGCGGTGCACCCAACATCATCGATCTCGATGATGCGATTCATTTTCGTAAGAACGAGCAACACACCTTTCTCGTGCGGTAGCGCCCCGCCTGAGAGACCCGTTCCTGCGCCTCGGGTTACTACCGGTACTCCGGTTTCATGACAAATCCGCAGAACTTGACGCACATCGTTCGTGTCCCGCGGCAGTGCAACGATTGGAGGTCGTTGACGATACGCCGTCAAGCCATCCGTTTCAAACGGTGCTGTCGCAGTCGGCTCAGTAAGTACACATTCACTTGGTAATGTGGACTTGATCAGTTCGATCGCAAACTCAAGCGACATGTTATGCCGCCTTAATCAATTCGCATGTGTACGACCGTAGGCTCACCGAACAGATCGCGAGCTAATCTTGACGGGTGTGACCGATCTCTCGCAAGCGTTGCCGCTCACGACGTCGTTCCTCCCCTTGTCGCGACATTCGCGCACGATCCTCGGGTTTGATCTCCATGTAGCGCTCTCGCCACTCATGCGTTCCCCAGTTATTGGGATCTTTAACGACAGTACGAGGCTCCGAGACTGTCTCGAGTAATTGCAAAGCCGCGCCGACAATGCCCCGTTGCATTTCCAGATCGTACGGCTTACCACATGGATTCCCTAGCGGGAAGTCAACGAAATAAAACCGTGGCACGCCGCAGTGCTTGATGATGTCAATGGCCGATCCAAGAATCACAGTTGGAATGCCATTAGCTTCAAGGTGTCGCGCTGTCAGTCCAACGGACTGATGGCAGACCGGTCACAAAGGTACCAATAGTGCTACATCGGCCTGGTCTTCTCGACAACGACGCAGAATCTCAGGCGCGTCAGTCTCGCGCGTACGACGTTGACTGTATTCGGTTGGCAAGCAATGAAAACGCGGTGCGACGCTACCGATCGTTCCGAGGTTCGCGAACTCCTTCAGTACCTGCGCAGGTAAATACGATCCTAAATCGTTGAGATGGGTCGCTTGCTTGTCCCACGCTAAGTCTTTTGCAAACAGGTGCGAAGGCAATTCGTCGATCTCACCAGAGTCCACGAATCGTGGATCGGTCAGCAGTCTGTCATATCGTGATCCCGTTGTAATCACGGCGACTCGCGA
This sequence comes from Pseudomonadales bacterium, assembly GCA_021295855.1. Classification (GTDB taxonomy): domain Bacteria; phylum Pseudomonadota; class Gammaproteobacteria; order Pseudomonadales; family Azotimanducaceae; genus Bin55. The sequence continues at coordinate 17,121 of JAGWBO010000015.1, forward strand.
GTCGCTGAGCGACTTTTCTAACGGCGTGAACGGAACATCTTCAAAGTGTGCCCATTGATAGGCACGCTCGAATCCTTGCGCCTCGTAGTAAAGGCGCGTTCGTTCCATGTAGTGAACAGGCTGGGTTTCGTGCATCGAAATATCATACTTAGGGTCAAACTCGCACTTTTCGCTAAACAGACTTCACCCCTTAATTTAGTAATACGCATTAGGACTCGATCTTGCCACACTCAGTAGTTTTAAAAAACGGCACCTTAGTCAACGAAGGTCGCGCGATTGAAGGCGATTTAGCAATCGAAGGGGAACGAATCTCTCAAGTCGGCGGATCCGCATCGGGTCGTACCGAAATAGATGTCAATGGTGCATGGGTAATTCCAGGCATGATTGATGACCAGGTTCATTTCCGAGAACCTGGGTTCGAACACAAAGGGGAAATCGCGACCGAATCTCGTGCCGCTGTCGCAGGTGGAATCACGAGCTACATGGAGATGCCGAACTGCATTCCGCAAACCATCAGTGAAGATGCACTACGCGCCAAAATTGCTCGCGCGCAAGACGTTTCGCACGCGAATTTCGGGTTCTACCTCGGCGCGACTAACGACAACCTCGAAGCAATCAAATCAGTCGATCCGAGTCTCGCCTGCGGTGTCAAAGTGTTCATGGGAGCATCGACTGGCAACATGCTGGTCGACGACGAGGAGACCCTGCACGGCATTTTTGCGTCTTCACCGATCCTGATCGCCACGCATTGTGAGCACACGCCAACGATCGTCGCAAATGAGCGGGCGGCTTTAGCCGAATTTGGTGAAGACATGCCGCCGAGTCAGCACCCGCTTATACGGTCCCGTGAGGCATGTTTCAAGTCTTCTGAGATCGCCGTATCGCTCGCTAAGGAACACGGCTCGAAACTGCACGTTTTACATCTCACGACAGCGGACGAAATGGCACTCTTTGAACCAGGTCCGATTCAGTCAAAGCGCATCACGGCAGAAGTATGTGTTCATCACTTGTTCTTCAATGACGCTTGGTATGAATCTAAAGGTTCACTGATTAAGTGCAACCCGGCGATCAAACGACGCGCCGACCAGCTCGCGTTGCGTAAGGCTTTGCTTGAAGATCGCATCGACGTGATCGCAACCGACCACGCACCTCATACGGTCGAGGAAAAACAACAACCTTTCGCCTTAGCCCCCGCCGGGCTACCACTAGTTCAACATGCACTATTGGCACTGTTCGAACATGCGATTGAAGGCGTGTTTGACGTGCCGACCGTTGTCCGAAAAACTTCCCATGCGCCAGCCCAGCTCTATGAAGTTGAGAACCGCGGCTATCTACGCGAAGGGTATTTCGCCGACATCGCGGTAATCGACAGTGCACAAAGCACATCGGTTGATAACGAACCCATTCTCGCGAAATGCGGGTGGTCGCCTTTCTCTGGCATCACGTTCGCGTCACGCGTGACACACACGTTCGTAAATGGAAGCTTGGTATACGACGGAACGGACGTTACTGACACACCCGCTGGACAAGCGTTGACCTATGAACGTTCGCACTAGCGTCGATTGACAACACTGACGCGTAGATCGTGCGAACCGTCCTCGCGCGTGTATTCATAATAAAAATAAACGTGTGCACCAGAGTCCTGAGCATAGACATAGCGCACACAACCGAAGGGCGAACGCACCCACGGTTGATCCTGCGCTAATCGCTCGAACTTATTTCCGTCCTCACTCCATGCGAGCCCGCACCACTCTTCGTACGTGTCGTAAAACCCGCGACCTCCGTCGTATAACGCCAGCCACCCGTCGTTCTCCTTAATGACTGAGTTGATTCTCGCACGCCGCCCGTGCCACGTGTCGTTATTTGGCGGCTCAAACACGCGTCGTATCGACGTAAAGTACTTGCCGTCCGAGGATGACGCAAGAAAAGTGGCATCTCCCCCGCCAACGTAGGTCGTGTCGCCGTCCTGACGAGGTGCACTGCGACTTCCTCCTGCGACAAACACGAAGTATTCACTGTCGCTGACGTATACGACGGGATCCTTCAACGATTGCTGACCGAAGGCTTGCGGCTGAAACACCGTACGACGACCCTGAACGCTGATCGAATCCAGTTCCTCACCTTCAAGTAAGTCGATGCGCCAGTAGCGTGCACCTTCGACTTCGTAGGACACGTAAAACTTCCATCGACCATCCAAGCCACGCACGCAGTGTCCGACTTCAATTGACGATGCTGCGAATTCGTCCTTCGTCGCTGACCATACGTCCGTGAATTCGATACCGTCCGTGCTCGTCGCTAATGCGCAACGCCCTCCTCTGCCTTTCTCTAACGGTGTGCGCTCGCGATAGAACAGAACGAATTGATTGGATTGTTTATCAAACGAGACTTTATGACCACCAGTCCAATAACCGTATCCAGCGCCTGGAGGATCCCGGATTACGGTTCCTTGCGTTGGATCGAAGCGCAGGTGATCAAAAACCGACTCTGACGGAAGCATGAGGTGTCCTTACAAAATACTCAAATCTCAATACGAAGTGCGTTCAAGATCCAGTCGACTGATAGCGTTTTACTCCGTAAAACCAAAATGCGAGGCAAACCGCGAAGAAAACGAATCCGGCTAGAGGCGCAAGAGATTGGGTCAAGAGTGTACTACCGAGAGGATCGGGAATGTCAAGAACGCCTACCATCGGGAAGTACGCGACACACGCAAGTGGAACGACGTACGTGAAGAAGTTGGTGAATGACTCCTTGTATATTGACATCGGATACTGAGCCGTTTCCATACCTCCGTGCGAGATGGTATTGAGAATTTCCAATGTCTCAATCGTCCAGAAGCTCATCGTCGCGCGTACGATCTGTATCGCGTAGAAGAACGCGTACATGCTAGAAACCGCGAATACGTATAGCGCAATACGTCCCGGCGTCCAATCAATGTTGAGCGTGATTAGCGCATACGTTAGAACGAGTATGCCTTGAAGTAATTGCCCCAACTTGTGTAACGCGACTTCGCGTGCGGCAACCAGGATCACAGCACTCGCTGGTCTCACTAGGACTCGATCGAACTGCCCTGTACGAATCAATGAAGAGCCGAACGTGTCAAAGCCGCGTGCGGTGATATCAACGCTTGCGAAAACGATGTTGATCGTGCCGTACAGAAAAGCCACATGGGCGACCGACCACACGCCGAGACTACCGAAGCGGTCAAACAATGCCCAAATCCCGATGGCTTGAACCATGCTGGTAAGTAAGGTGCCCAAGACCATGAGGAAAAAGGCACTACGGTATTGCATCTGGCCGCGAATAGCGATCAACATCAGCCGCCCAAAAAGTTGCAGTCCTGAGATCATCCGCCTTGCACAACCAAGCGCACGCGCGCAAATGAGATCAGACTGTAACCAGCCGCAATCAAGACAACGACCCAAAGTAACTGCAGCGTGATTTCTTGAGTAGCCATCGAAAGGGGGATATCGCCTGAATAGATACGGAACGGTACGTCACACAAACCGCGGAACGGTTGCCAATGCAGGAATGGCTGCATCCAATCGGGAAACAGGGGTAACGGAACGATCATGCCCGAAAATACCGGGACCACGCCGTACATGAACGTCGACAATCCCCTCGCCTCGATCAGCCAGAACATCGAGATCGTGATCAATATTGTGATCGCACATGAGAGCATCACGGTGGCGATAAACGACACTGAGAACATCAACCCATGAGCTATGCTCGCTGGTGGCGGTAACGCCCACTCAGGTAAGCCGATCATCGGTAGAACCAGTACCGCAAAGATGACGCCGGGGATCATCCTCAAAAGCGTCGGTGCAGTTCGAAACGCGAGTGTGCGAGCAAACCAGAACCAATAGAGATCTAACGGTCGTAGCAGTTCATACGCCACACCGCCGCTGGTAAAAAGTTCCTGAAGCTCCGGGTCGTGATTCCAAGGTAGAAGTCCAATCAACACCTGACCTAACCACACATACGCAACGATTGCAGTGAATGTCATAGGAGGAGTCGTCACAGCGACGGCGTAAAACGCGCCGAGCACCATCAATTTGATACAACCCCAAAAAATCTGTGTCGCGACCCCTGCAAGCGCTGCTACCCGATACTGCAAGAGCATGCGAAACCGAGCCGCGACGACGGCTAAGTAACTATGTAGAAGAAAAGGCTTCATCCGTCATGTCGCGTTGCACTTAGTCTGAGGGTCGGGGAACTGTCTTCAACTACTGATCAACGCGTTCCGCTTGGTACATCGACGCGACAACACGCTCAATTGGTGGGTGCGTAATCAACAGATCTTT
>JAGWBO010000015.1:21530-21884 GCA_021295855.1 Pseudomonadales bacterium
TACCGGCTGTCACCATAACGATCGCGAAGATCCGCAATCGTGCCGTCTAGGAGCAGTCTCCCGTCATTCAATACAAGGATTCGGTCGCAAAGCGCTTCAATGTCATCAAGATCGTGCGTGGTAAGCAGTACGGTTACGTTCTGTTCGCGGCAGATCTTCTTGATGAACGCTCGTACACTCAGCTGCGATACCGCATCAAGTCCGATGGTTGGCTCGTCCAGGAACAGGATGCTCGGATTGTGGAGCAACGCAGCGGCAATGTCGCAACGGACGCGTTGACCGAGACTAAGTTGCCGAACCGGAACATCCAGCAAAGATCCTAGATCAAGCATGTCGATCAATTCGTCGCGATTG
>JAGWBO010000015.1:21891-30558 GCA_021295855.1 Pseudomonadales bacterium
TAGATATCTCGCAAGAGGTCAAAGGACTCGATGACAGGTAGATCCCACCAAAGCTGTGTCCGCTGACCGAATACGACACCAATGGTGGCAACGTGTTCCCGCCGTTGCTTCCAGGGTACTCGACCTTGTATCTCACATCGTCCGGAATTTGGTACGAGTATTCCCGAGAGGATCTTGATTGTCGTGGACTTACCGGCGCCGTTCGGACCGATGTAGCCAACGAGTTCACCCTCATCGATTGAGAACGAGACCTCACGTAATGCATCGACGGAGCGGTAGCGACGGTGCAAAAGGCCGCCAAACGCTCCCCATAAACCTGGTTTACGTTCCGCGATCCGAAACGTCTTGCTTAAACCTTCAACAAGAATCTGCGGCACGGTAGATTGTCAGGTCCACGAATCAAGGTTTCGTCGCGACTGCGACTACGCGACGCTTTCTCTTTCTCGCAGATCTGGCAGGACATACCCTTCGGCTTGAAGGTTTGCACGAACCGTCTTCTTATCCATTTTGCCGGTGGACGTCAACGGAATCTCGTCGACAAAGAGCACTTCGTCAGGTAACTGCCACTTAGCGAACGAGCGCGCACAGTGGTCAACCACCTCTTCACTCGTTACATCCGCATTCGGTCCGAGAATGACAAGCGCGACTGGGCGTTCTTCCCAGCGAGGATGTGGTTGCGCAACGACGCACGCTTGTTGTATTCCGTCGATTGAGACAATCGTGTTTTCGAGGTCGACAGACGAGATCCACTCACCGCCGCTCTTGACTAGGTCTTTCGACCTATCGGCAATAATCAAATATTCGTCTGGGTCTATCTTCCCAACGTCGCCCGTAATGAGCCAATCGCCATGAAATTTATCCGGTTGTGGATCGTCGAAGTACTCATGGCAAATCCACGGTCCTCTTACATAGATCTCCCCGATCTGTTCACCGTCATGCGGGAGAGGCTGATGGTTCTCGTCGAAGACGTCCAGTTCCAGACCGGGCATGAGCAATCCCGCCTTACCCATATCCACAAAGCGTTCATCCATTGGGCGGTCGGCGTCGCCATGCTTGGCAATTCGCCTCGAGAGCGTCCCGAGCGGACTCATCTCGGTCATGCCCCAACCTTGAATAATCTCCACGCCGAGCGTTTCCCAGTACCACTGAATTAGCGAAATCGGCGGCGCCGAACCCCCACAAGTAAGACGCTGAAGGCTTGATAGATCAAACTTTTCGGGGTTAGCCTCGATCTCAGCGCGTAAACCTTGCCAAATCGTCGGGACACCAGCCGAAAGTGTCACGCCTTCGTCGGCCATCAACTGAAGTAAACGACCTGGTTGCATATATCGGTGCGGGAGAACTTGCTTACATCCGAGCATCAGCGCCGCCCAAGGCAAGCCCCAACCCATCGCATGAAACATCGGCACAATCCCGCACAACGTATCAGTCGCTGACAGATTCATCGAATCAGTCAAGCTGATGGTCATGGTGTGCAAGTACTGGGCTCGATGTTCGTATTCGACGCCTTTCGGGTTGCCGGTGGTTCCGCTGGTATAGCACAAGCCAAGCGGCGCATATTCGTCGAGTTCAGGCCATTCGATTCTGGTCGGATATCCGCGAATGAAGTCCTCGTAAGTCACAGCATTCGGCAATGACGTTGACGAAATGTCGAAATCCGATTCCTCAACAATCACGAATCGTTCAACTGACGGTAACTTGGGTTGAAGCGACTCCATGATGGGTACAAGGTCTTCATCAACCAAGATCAATCGATCGGCGGCATGGTTGATGATGTACTCAAGATCTCTTTCGGACAATCGTGTGTTTAACGTGTGCAGTACGGTTCCCATGCCAGCCGTTGCGTGATACGCCTCGACGTGTTGCGAGCTGTTCCACAGAAATGTGCCGATACGGTCGCCAATTCCGATGCCAGCATCCTTCAGAGCGCCGGCTAGTTGGTGCGCGCGCGCACTTGTCTCCGCGTACGTTTGCCTTCTCGTGCCAGACGCCGTCGCTGTCACGATTTCACTATTCGGTGAAATCGTTGCACCACGCTCGATGAGGCGCGACATTAGGAGCGGTGTACGTTGCATTCCCATGGTATGAACTCGCGTTGGTCGGGTCTAGTTACTCGGAATGTTGAGTTGTGATTCGGCGGTCTGTCGAGCCCATTTGTAGTCGGCTTTTCCGTTTGGTGCTCGCCTGACTTCGTCGAGTAGTAAGACCTGTTTAGGTAGTTTGTAGCCCGCTAAATGCTCACGCGAAAAGTCGATCAAGGCAGCGTCATCAGTCTGCTCACCTTCGCGTAGTGACGCGAGCGCAACGATCCGTTGGCCAAAACGATCATCCTCCACGCCTACGACAAGGCAGTCGTCGACTGCCGGATGTTTCTTGAGCGCTTCCTCGACCTCCTCGGGATAGACCTTCTCACCTGCGGTGTTGATGCAATTACTGCCACGACCTAACAACGTAATGGATCCGTCAATCTCGACCGTCGCAAAGTCACCGGGAAAACTGTAACGTGTGCCGTCCACCGTTCGGAAGGTGGCTGCCGACTTCTCTGGATCCTTGTAATAGCCGAGCGGTACTAGTCCGCTCGTAGCAAGTTTCCCAACTTCACCACTACCCGGTTCAATTTCTTGGTCGTTGTCGTCAAATACCTTGACGCCAGGCTGTAGTTTGAATTTCGCAGTATCCGCGGGTTCGTCACGAGTCGCAACCGACGAACCCATGCCTCCCTCGGTCGATCCCATCGCATCAAGAAGCGTCATGTCGTGATGCTCGAGCAGTCCTTGCTTGACTTCGCGACTCCACATGACACCGCTCGAAGTAATCTGTTTTAAGGAAGTGATGTCGTACGCGCGGTCAGCCCTTTTTGCATCATTCAGCGCTTCTAACATCGGTCGTGCAAATGCGTCGCCAACAATGACCATGGACGTGACTTGGTTGCGTTCAACCTCGCCCCAGAGCAGATGTGGGTCTAAGCCAAGTTTTGAGATTGTGACGATCGTTCCACATTCCTGTGCCATGCATCAACGGACACGCAGGTAAGCAAATTGGAGTTAACTCGCGATTTCGTAGTTCACGTACGACCTCGATCAAATTCTCGGTCGTGTCCGGATTAGGTAAATCTAACGCTCTAAGAGCACCCAGCATGACGCCAATGAACTGCCCATGGCTGTACATGACACCCTTCGGCATACCGGTGGTTCCACCCGTATAGAGCATGTAAACATCATCGGGTGAACGTTCTCTGGCGGGCAACGGCGACGCTTCGCGAATGCCACGTTCGTATTCGACCGCATCATCTATCAGCGATTCGGTACCGTCATCAATCTGAATGAATAACTTGACGTTAGGCAGATTTCTGCGAATCTCCCAAATTCGTGCCGCGTAACATCCTTGGAAGAACACCGCCTCGGCGTCCGAGTTTTCAAGAATGTAAATCAACTCTTCGGCTTTGTAACGATAGTTGACGTTTACCGGACACCCGCCAACTTTGAATACCGCATACTGTGCTTCGATATATTCATTCGAGTTATGTGCGTATATCGCGACTTTGGAGTCGTGACCCAACCCGTGCTTCAATAACAGATCTGCGAGGCAAGCTGCACGACGGTCATACTCACCCCATGAAACTTCTCGATCGCCGCAGATGAGCGCGGTGTGGTTCGGTTGATCTTGAGCAACAGCTTCCCATGCGGTGGCAAAGTGCAGAGCCATATCACACCCTCCTAAATGAAGCGGATTATCTAATTTGTTGCGCGATGTATACCCATTCGTGCTAAACGCTTGCCGTAAGACGCATAGTCAAATTCACCACGATATGGTGTTTTTTGCATTTTCAGGTGAACCAGCGATGCTCTCGACGTCTAAAACGTAGAAATTTACTCTTTTATTTCAATACTATAAACGTGACTAGTGATTTGAAACGATTGGCATGGAATTTGTCTCATCTATAGCAAATACATCAATTTCGACAAAACATGCGAAGGTTTTCAGTTCATCGGTTTAACGAACGTAGCATCTTGTTGCTGAGCATCGTAATGCTGACCATTTGCTTTCTATTAAGCTTATGGGGTGCACCGAGTGAGACAGTTGAACCACTTCAGGCGCACATGCAAGCAGCATCGCTGTTTGATATGCTAACAATCTGCTCGTAAGGCGTACGTACATGTTCAATTGGGAAGATAGGTTGCAAAACCTGTGGCAAGCCACTCAAGATCGATTTACCACGCCCGATGCGGTCATTTTGGGCGTATGCTCTTATCTAGCCAGAAAACTAGGTATACCAGTCGCAGCCATACGTGTTGTGGCGATTGCATGCGCGTACTTCTGGCCGCTGATCACAGTCATCGCTTATATTGCCGTGCGGTTTTTTATCGATCCTGACGAAGAGGCAATCTAGATATACGCGGCTGGTGCAGTTCACTGGACCCAGACGTGATGTCATTAGGCGGCAGCTTTGCCCACTGCATTGGAGCCGACGAAGAACTGGGCGATAAACTCGGCGAGTAAGTCGTTGTCAGTTTGGTGCTTCAAACTTTCGAATGCCTGTACCGACCGTTCACCTATGCGGTGCTCAATGACGCGCAGAATGCATTCCAGATAGCTCACGGAAAATTCTGGATGCGGCTGAATTGCTAGGACGTGATCGCCGATCAGAAATCCAGCGTTCAAGCAGAAGTCATTCGATAACACGCGTCGTGCACCCGGTGGGAGATCAACAACTTGGTCTTGATGGCAGCAGGGCAATGCGACTTGGTCTTGATGCCTGCCGACGTGATCTCCCGCGGGCCATATCATGTCATAGGTGTGTACACCAACACCCCACCCATTGGACCAATTCTCCACCTGACCGCCCAAGGCTTGCGCGATAGCCTGATGCCCAAAGCAAATTCCAACGGTCTTGATCCGCGCCTTGTGGAGTCGGCGAATTAAATCGAATAGTCGTTCGATCCACGGGTCGTCGTCATAAACCCCTCTACGACTTCCGGTGATTAAGTACCCATCAAATTCGTGCAAATCCGACGGCTCAACGCCAAGATGCACGTTGAAGGCGGTTGTCTCAAATCCGGCGTGTCCAGAAGATTCAAGCATTGAGCCCATCATGGACGCCAAATTGCCAAATCGAGGTTGAAAAACGGCTTCTACTTCATCCGCTTGAAGTATTGCAATTCGCATTGAATTAATCTAGATTCGTTATTTCTCGCCCACGCGGTTCATGTAGAACGTATGACTTGGCATACCGGATAGAAACGGACCGCTTGAATACGCCATGTTTCCTTCGTTATTGCCGTTACCGATTGTTGAACCAAACGGCGACACCACACGTATCGTGTCCTCGTTCATCCACTCTAATTTAATGTTTCCAGCTTTCGCTTTACGCCAAGTCGAAAATAAAAGATTGCCCTTTCGGCTAACTTGCCGAATTAGTCCGTTTCGTGGGCTATCTTCGATATAGCGATACGCAAGTTCTTCATCGATCTCGATCTTTGCCATCCGTGAACCTGAGAGCGTCGCTTCATACACCCCAGGTGCGAACTTAAGAGTATTCGCTGTCGCTTTAGACTCGGCAACCGTACACCCGCTGGTCACGATCACAACCAACGTGATCAATAGCAGCGATCTGCTAAACCCGTCCATAGCTTTAACAAGCCACCATAGTGTCTTGCTCTGATTTGCACGTGATGTAAACATCGGGATTCTCAATGCATGAATGCGAACATTTGACGACGATATCGTTTCGCGAGCGGCGAATCCGACCCTAGCAAATTGAGGATTCGAACCATCGTTTCTCGACCAAGGTCGTCACGGAAACTGCGGTCTCGACGCAAAATAAACATCGCTTGCTCAAGCGCTTCTTCGTATCGTCTTAGCGATGCAAGAACGATACTGTAAGCATAGCGATTTGAGAGGTCATCTCCATTGGATTCGATGTTATTCTCTAACTCAGACAGCGAGCCCATTCCCGCCGCTTCCTGTGCGATCTCTAGCCGCGTAGCTGGTCTCGCGCGGTCTACGAAGTCATCAGGTATCGTAGCCAATATCTGTTTGGCCGCCTCCAAATCTCCTTTGAGAATCATCACATCGGCACATTCAACTCGAAACGAATGGTTCGTTGGTTCTTCGGTGATGGCTTCCTGAAGGACTTGAAGCGCAGTTTCCCAATCTTCGCTAGCAATACTGGGGCACTAGATTGCGTGAACGGATCGAGAAACTCCCGCAGTTGTTGCTCTGTTTGTGGTCCGTCAAGACGAGCCGCGATTTGACCTTCTTGGATCGCTCGAATGCTTGGTAGGCTTTGAATCTGGAGTTGTTGAGCGATTTGCGGATTCGCAGCAACATCGACCAAACCGAAGATGACCTTACCTGCGTACGCAGGTGCTAGAGCCACTAGATAGTCTTTGGTGACAGCCGACGGCTCAATCTGATCCGCCCAGAAGAGCAGCACCACAAGGGTGTTGTTAGATTGGTCTACAACTTCCCGGAAGTTCTCAATGGTCGTCCATGTTTAGGAGGTTTCAGCACAGGGCGATGGATTCTACCTAGCACTATATTCGGACAGCGCTGATGAGGTATGCGAGTCGAAGTGAAGTGACTGCTCTAACCGCGGGTCGCAGAACGCCTTGGTTAGGCGCGTAGCTGTTCACTGAGAGCTCTGTACCGCAACGCGAGACACGCAGGTAAAAGGTGCAGCAATGCATCGGAGTAGACAACGAACTAACTAAATCAGCTTCGAAGAAACAAAGTCCTGAATACCCCTATTTGTGTTCATCACTGAGACTCGCTCAAAGCTCAAGACCAACAGTAACTTGGAAGCGGCGCGCGTCCACTAGAGGTACCTCTCCCATAGTAAGTTCTGGAATTTCGCACCTGGGTCGACTTCTTTCTTCATTGCGATAAATTCGTGAATCTCAGGGTACGCCTGTTCAAATTGATAACGTGAAGCATGGAGACGATAAGGCAGATAGTAACGACCACCATTCGCGAGCGCTACATCAATTAACTCGCGTGTCCAAGCCTCGGCTTCACGTCGCGCTCGATTCGTATTACGTTGCTTGTAGTACAGTACGAACGAAAACACCTCTGAGGGAGCCCACTTTAACAACGAAATCTCATCGCGAGGAGAATGGCGGATTGATACATTGAGCGCATTGACTTCATTTCGAGTTAAAACGCGCGTCATCGAACGCACAAATGGCAAGAAATTGTTAACTGGAATAAAGTACTCCTGTAGTAAGTACGTTGTAAACAGTCGAGTTCTCGGTTCTAAGGAGTCGGTATCTAGGCTAGCCTCGTAATTACGCCAAACGACGGCTTCCTGTTCGAAAAGCTTGTCCTCCACGCCTTTTCGAAGACGTTTCCCACCAGGCAACTCCGACACGGCCCACAGCAGATTCATATTTCGGCTGTAATCTTGATCACGCGGTCTCATGCGTTCCACCTCGGTTACAGGGTCATCCGTAGTCGTCCAACTAATCAGCCGCGGTTCAGTAAAGCCCGGGGGTCTTAGGTCGGCGTTGTGCAACACGATTTTCGAGTTTTTGGCGACGTATTCATTGAAGTACTCAGGATAGGATTCGAGTTCGATTTTCTCGACAATCCGTCGCAATCGAGTGTTCTGGTCAAGATTGAGCTCGACTTCCGTCACGACGCCAAGTCCGCCGTAGCCGCCAAACAATGCTCTAAACAGCGGTGATTCAGGTGTTAACTCATGGACTTGGCCATCTGCGCTAACCATCTGAATTGCTCGAACGGAATTCACCAGTGGTCCTTTGTTGATGTAGCGGCCGTGGCAATTTACGGAAATCGAGCCGCCGATCGTGAAGTTGCTGAAGCTCTGCATGATGCTCACGGATAAGTCGTACTCGTCAATCGCGTCCAACAGATCACGCCAGGTGGCTCCAGCTTGAATTCTGACTGTTCCTTTCTCGGGTGCGAGCGCTATGACTCTATTCATGCCACGCATATCCAAGTGGAGCGAATCTGGAGCTACGACTTGTCCGCCCATACTGAAACGTCCTCCGCCTATTGAGATGGATCCTGACCAGTCACGAATTGCTCCACTCACATCGGTCGTGGAATTCGGGTGTTCCTCTGCAGCTACGGATACAGCAGTAAGGCCGGAATAATCTCTTACCACCCGTTCCGTTGTATTAGCTCGTACCGAAGAATTTGAGGTGACTACCGCGCTCGCAACCGCAGTCGTAATTAGCTCCCGTCTATTCACACGATCTGTCCCCTATAGCCTTCAAATCGATACTTCATTGGAAGCAACTCCGACTTTTCTCGTTAATTTCACGTTTTAACTGACCTGAGCCACATTATGTTGTCCGCTTTCATCGCGCTATGTCGTACGCTTATAGACCAGAATGACTGCAGTCGAGCGTGTCTCAAGTGCTCCACATGGTAGTCAAGAAATTTACACCTATTCTCATGACTGTAGGGTACACACTACATTGAAATGGTTTAAATATCGACGACGAAAGTCAGCGATCACGTTTCTAGCAACCGGGAATCATTCGAGCTCTCGATTACCTGTGGGTCTCAAACCGCGGTTGCTATTCGCAAATTGGTATCACCGAAAGGACAGTTCCTCAAACATGGAGCAAGGCGGACCGCCTTCGTTCTACTCGCCGGCACAACCGGCCGATATCGAAGGAATTGAGATAAATCCCGATG
>JAGWBO010000098.1 GCA_021295855.1 Pseudomonadales bacterium
TGGCGTCGCCAACATCGTCACTCGACAAGACCTGCAGGGATTTGAAGTTGCTTCAAGCTATCGACGGGCCAGCAACGACGTCGGTAGTTCGCGCAAATCTCGGACTAACGTGGCGAGGGAGTCAACAAGCGGCTAGTTTGACGATCCGCTATATCGACTCCTATAAGAACGACGAAGTTGCCTCCTTTCCAAAAATCGCCTCTTGGACTACGTTGGATGCGAATTTCCAACATGTGATTCCGGGCTTTCGACGTGGCGAAGTGTCACTTTCATTTGGCGCTAGAAACCTACTTGATAGGGATCCGCCACCCTTGCCGAGCGGTCGCGAAGGGATTCATCGATACAACCTGAGACCTGGTTTCGATGGCTTCGTACACAACATCAAAGGCCGGACCGTTTACGTTCGTTTTCACTACCGTCAGAGCGAATAGTAGAGTTCCAACTTACTGTCCGAGATCGGCGAAATTACCCAACATCCGACGGATTAGCCGTCCTGGTTATATCATCGTCGAACGTAAAATAACGGGGATTCCAATGAGCGTTGACCCGTAGGAGGGTTCTATAGTGGCGCACGATCTCGTTATTCGCAACGGCACGATTGTCGATGGAACAGGTGCTGAACCATTCGTCGGTGATCTCGCAATCGACGACAAAGTCATCTCTGCAATCGGCGACGTCAAGGAACGAGGCAATGAGGAAATCTCTGCCGACGGTCGAACCGTCACACCGGGTTTTGTAGATCTCCACACGCACCTTGATGCTCAGGTTGGATGGGATCGAAGTCTCACATCAGTTTCCTGGCATGGCGTAACGACAGCTCTGTTAGGTAACTGTGGCGTGACGTTTGCGCCTTGTAAGAAAGAGGACCGAGATTTCCTCGCGGGCATGATGGAAACTGTTGAGGATATCCCGAAATATGCGATATTGACTGGTCTTCCATGGGATTGGGAGAGCTACGGCGGTTATCTCGACAGTCTCGAACGACTGGGTCCGATGATCAACATCACCGGCTTGGTCGGTCATAGCGCGACGCGCACGTACGTCATGGGTGAACGAGCAATCGAAGAACAGGCCACACCTGAAGAAATCGAGCAGATCGCCGCACTAGCCGGACAATCCGTCAAAGAAGGTGCCATTGGCTTTTCGGTCAATCGGCATCCCGGCCATACATTGCCAGATCGCCGGCCGATCCCGGGTACGTTCGCAAGTCGCGAGGAGCTTTTGGCTATCGCGAAAGCCGTAGGCGAGAATGGTGGACTGATGCAAGTCGTACCGCATTTCGGTGATCTAGAAAATGAATTGGATCTGCTTGAAGCCGAAGCTGGAACAGCTAAAGTACTGTTCAGCGCGGTTGCTGAGCACCGCATAACCATGGACGAACGCGTCTCCACGATGAGAGCCAACGGTTTAGACGTGACTGCAGTTACGGTACCACGCAGCGGTGGTGGCGTCGACGGTCTTGCGAACAACAATTTCTGGCGAACGCCGTCGTGGAACAAACTCCGAAAGATCGAGAATCTTGAAGGCAGGCTAGAAGCGATTAAAGATGCGGAGTTTCGCAAGGACTTGGTCGACGAGATCAAGAACCATCCACGACACGACGAAATGATGCGACCGCTCAAGAGACGTTACTACATGGGCAACGGCCTCCGCCCGAACTACACTCAAACACGCTACGAAAGTCTGCATGACATCGCCGAGGAAGCGGGCGAACATCCAGTAGAAACATGGCTTCGCTTCATGCTTGAGACCGATGGCAAGGCAATGTTTCATGCACGCCAGTTCAACGTAGATTTAGAAAACCTTGAAGCAATGATCACCACGGAGTGGGCAATGCCGGGACTCGGTGACGCCGGCGCTCATGTGAGTCAAATGATCGACTCGGGCTGGTCAACTTTCGTCTTGTCGCATTGGCATCGAGATAAGGGCGTCTACAGCGTGCAGGAAGCCGTTCGACGCATCAGCGGCGAGCCAGCACGCGTCTTAGGTCTACGCGACCGTGGCACGCTACGAGTAGGAAATCGTGCGGATGTGAACGTCATCAACATCAATGAGCTCGAAGAACGTCAACCCGAATTGGTTCATGACTTCCCGGGTAATGCACCTCGTTTTATCCAACGAGCTGTGGGTTACGATGCAACTATCTGTAATGGTCAAGTGATTCTGCGCGAAGACGAACACGTCGGCAATCACGCTGGCGAAGTTCTACGAAGTTTCGCACGATAGAGCAACAGAGCAGCTTAGCTTTAGTTACGGTGACTAGATAAGTACGCTGTAACGTCAAAATAGGTGAATTGGGCAGGAGCTTCTCCTGCCCTTTTTTATGTACACCGAACGATTTGAATTCAATCGGTACATTGCTTTTCGCGATTAAACTTGGTTCTTTCATGATCCTAGCTTTCGCCTACGACTTGCGATGATGACTCTAGATAAGGAACTTGCGATGCTTCGCGTCGCCGGTCCTACCAAAGTGGGGTGGGATCCCAAGCTACCGCCCAATGAGCACGTCGACGAGCACGGCAAGGTGGTATCTGGAGAACCAGATTACGGCGAACCTGATCCAAGAGCACCATCCGAGCGTATTCGGAACCATCCTGAAGTACTAGCGTTGCGACATCATCTACGTGACAACAATGGCATTCGTGGTCTCGAGATCTGTGAACCTGCGGAAGTACAACGCGCTGCGGCAATCTTTCATCGTGACGGATTCGTTGTCGTCAAAAATGCGCTTGACACAGAGCGTTTGGCCGCGATGCGTGAAGCTTGCGAACGAAATCTACGGACGATCTTGTCGAAGCCACATGACAACGATCGCAAATACATTCAAGAATCAGGTCGTTTACCTCACCGATATTGCTACGGAACCTGTTCAGCTTCGCGCCAAATGATGCATGAATCGGCATGGACCAACATCATCGACATGCCGACTACTACACCGATCTTATGCGAGATTTTTGGCTCGTCCGACTATTCGGTTTGGGGTGGCGGGGGTGACCTCAGTCTACCCGGTGCAATTGAATATCAACATCTGCATACGGACGGCCTCGATGAGCAACAAGATGGACAAGCTCGACTTGAGCGGGTCTTGAAATTGAATCGCTTGGATCTTGACCCAAGTAAATCATTCAAGGATCTCGATTTCAAATCACAACGGCGTGTGATGGACTTTGCAAATACGGGCGTCACCATTAACTTCACGTTAACTGATCTCACTTGGGAGAATGGACCAATAAGACAAATTCCAGGTACGCATACAAATCTATCCCCGCCTCCGACGCTCTATCACGAACCCGAGTGGATGCGGCTGTCGACTTTGGTTGGCGCACCTGCCGGTAGTGCCATCTTTCGAGATACGCGGTGCTGGCACGGTGCGACACCAAATCTCTCAAATGAGATTCGTGCTTTACCTAGTGTTGAGTACTCTGCGAATCCGCGACCGGGTAAACACTTTCAACGCACCATGCCACATGACCTTTGGCTTCAGCTCTCGCCACACGCCCAGAAGATCTGTCGAAATATCAAGGCAGATGAAGGTCTCTGGCCGTTCGGTGCGGGTGAGCTACACCCGTTATCGAGCATGCGCACGCGAGCGTATTTGGCAATGTCAGGTGGTGAAGGCTCAGTTGAGTCGGTAAGGACTGATCCGAGATCTGCAGGTACCGTGGTTCGATTGTTCAACTCCCATTCGGAGATGCAAAGCGACTGTTAGAGGTCCAATCCTGTACTCACCAGGGTCCGATTAGGCCATTCCTTCGACTGCCAACCGAATTGTGGAGATTGAAGAAGGGATGAGTTTGTGTGCTCAGCGTAAACACCGATGCGTTTGCGATCAAATTGTGAACGGAGCTGAAGCGTTGCATAACTCCTACCTCTATCCTGGAACGAGATGAAGGCGGTCGTTACATCGTTACATTAATTGAACGCGAAGGAAGGTGTAGGGAACGGATGCCAAGTCTGATCTGGCTGCGCTGTCTCGCAAAATCGAGGAACTAACGACGGAATTGGACCTTCTGTACGAAAAGCTCTGGCCTTGGGTTGATCTGACAGGCAAGCGCTTTCGAGGTTGATGCCCTGGATCCTGCGTCTGATGTAGAAGCCGACTAAGCACCCCTGCATCCGCAGACTCGCACCAGCTATCAGAACCGCTTGTCACGTTTTAGCAATGACGTAAAGACGGGAGGACCCACGATGGGTCGTCTCGTTCTCTATATCTGAATATGCCTTAGCGTTGCTATTTGGAACTTTACTGGGGATTGACCAGGAGTAACTGCGCGAAAATCGGAGTACACGACAGGCGACAACTCAAAGAGAGTCGTCGCCCGTCGGATGCTGCACATAAATCAAACGATCCATGTACAGCGATTGTTGAGAGCCTAACCCACGAAGTTTTGAAAGATAGTGACCAGTCCTGCGACGAACGCAATCATCCCGGCACTTCCGCCAGCCGCAGCGGCTGCAGTTCGCCATCCGATCGTCTCCAATCGAGTCTCGGCTTTCGTCAATCGAGACTCGACTAAGTCGAACCGATTAACCATTCTTGCTTCGTGTTCATCAAATCGCTTCTGAATCCGACTTTCGAAATTCTCGAACCGCCGCTCAGATGCGGCTTCGGCTTTTTCAAATCGCT
>JAGWBO010000016.1:0-21674 GCA_021295855.1 Pseudomonadales bacterium
CGATGCTGGACCAGCCGTTAGCGGCGATGTCTTCCAGGCCAACCACGTCGATTGGCGATGCCAGGTCGGCCTGGTTTTCCCACTTGATGTGGCTGCCGGTCACTACGATTTCCTCGACTTCGCCGGATGTGTCAGTGCCCGCGTCTTCCTGGGCTGTCACCGGCGCGCTAGTGGCGAATATGACCGAAGCGATGGCCGTGACGATGCGGCCAAGTATTGAGCTCTTTTTAATCTGCATTGAATGTCTCTCCGTGCTTTCCTTAGTTGCGGACACCGCAACTTCTGTCATCGGTGTCACCGGCAACACACCCCATTCGTTGATCCGACCTTGAAGTCGGGTTCCCGCCAACAACCTTGTCAATGCGGCTTCAACTGTGAACTCGCCCTGTAGGCGGCGCGTGGTCGCCCCCGCACCTCCTCCGCGACGAACAAGCATGATACTTCGTTCGGCCTGCCATGCAAATTCATTCAGCGACACTTCGGCCGACTGAGCCGCTATGTCAAACGGGCGCGAATCGTCGGCAATCGACACGGTGCTCAACCTCAACAAAAGGACGCCGATCAAGGTAGATCGAGCAATCCTGCGGTATGCCTGAGGAACTATGACAACAGGGAAAAGAAGACCCTTGGGGTGTAACGGCGTCGCAGATAGATGACATCACCATCCACTTGCATGGCGGAGATGTTGAAGTCGGTAGCTAAGGTGCTCAACACGGCAATTCGTGCGAGAAGGCCTAATAAGCGCAATTAAGGCGTTTTACCGCGCCCTTAGTGGTTCCCGAATGGTTTGAGGTTGGGAACAGTCGTTGCCGCAGAGTGCGGTATGTGCTTCTGTGACAAGCATAGAGTCTCTACGACAACAATTTGACTATGACATATCCTATGCCGACCACTACGCCGACCGCTAAGGCAATGCCGACCACGAAAAAACCCAGTTCCAGCATTAGAAATTGCTTGCCTCAAAAAACTTGCAGGATTGAATCGCTACGACCATAGTCGTAGTATGGGTGAATCCAAGGAGCAATAGTGGAAATAGCGTACTGAATCGCTTTGTATCAAACACAGATATCGTAGCAAGAATGAACAATCCATAAGCAACAACACTCCGTAATGACCCAACTACAAACGTGTAAATTCCTGCTGCTTTAAACCGTCGCCTATCTTTCACATCACCTATCAATCCACGTCTCAAGAATGATCGACTTTGTGAAAAATAGGTATCCAAGGTACACGGCTACTAAGAGCGATACCACGACACCCCATACTTGGGCAAAAGTCCAAGGAAGCATCGTTGCTATTAAAACAAACACCTTGCCTAAAAGTACTACGGTGATGAACCAAATTCCGATTGCAGCGATGAAGCGTATCCCCGCTATTACGGATTTCAATGTATCCATGCTTTACTTCTCAAGCGTTTTCGCCTTCGCAGTCACCTGAGAAATCTACAACAGGAAGTCCTGAACATAACTCAAAATTGAGCACCCGCTTCTCTTTTTCTTTTGTCATGTCTTAATACCCCCGAGTGTGAAGAGGTAGGACACCAGTCCAACTACCACCCCAAGATGTATCTCCCGTAAATTGAACTGTACTAGAGGTATCCGCGCCAACGGAGCTAATCGCTAACGAGTCGTAAGCAGTCGCTAGATTGTGGGATGCCGCCCGCGAGTCGCTTGCGCTGGGATCGGCAACGGGTTTACGGTTCCGCCTTTGCCGCGATCGGGGTGTGGCTCGACGGTCGCGGTGCCGATTCGATCACGCTCATCGAGTACATAACCCATCTGCACGGTCTAGGTCGAGCCTTAAGCAGCGGGAACGTGGTTTGTGCCGCCGTGAAATGGGCTTGCATGGTGTCAGGCGTGGAATTGATTTTCCCCGATCCTAGCGTCATCGAGGGCATCCGCCGCCAGTCGAAAGACGAAAAGCGCGGCATCGGTCAGGTGGCAGGTCTGTAATGGAAGTTAGTCGAAAGGATCCTAGCGGCCGCGAAGCAATCGGAGTCGCCATCCGCCAAGCGCGATGCTGCGATTGTCGCGGGGATGCGCGATTGCTTGTTGCGCGTATGCGAATGCGCCGCCCTCACCTTGCGGATTTAGGGGTCGAAAGCGACGGTTCCGGTCAATTGCGAGTCTGGCAGTCCAAGCCGTGCAGCGAGCAAGTGCTATATCTCGGCGCGTTGACGGCCCAGTTAATCCGATCGTGGCTAGCCGCTCGCGGTGAGGTCGACGGCAACGATACCCCGTTGTTTTGTCGGGTGCGGCCCGGTGGTCACCGTACCAGCGATGCGCTCAAGGTGGGTTCGATTCGTGAGGTGGTCAAGCAACGAGCCGCGAAAGCTAGCTGCGGCGAAGGAAGAGTTAACGGTGTCAGGCGACATCGAGACTGACGGTCTAGATACCGGCTGTAAGCCGAAGATGTATTGACCGTTCAGTTTTTAGCTGATGTTGTGAGCGAGGAATTGACCGATACCATCCCGCCTGTGGCAGACGGCAGCGAGGTCGTGGGATTCATAAAGACTCAGGAGGAGGCGGATACGATGCTGGCATTGCACAGGCAAGGCCATTCGCCGCATTGGATTGCGCAGTTGATGCATTGCAGCCGCAACACGGTGACCCGCTATTTCTCGCAAAGCGAGTGGCGTGCCCGACGCCGCCCGGCGAAGCGCCTGGATGGTCTCGATGCGTGGCTGACGGAACGGTTTCTCCAGCATGATGGCAATGCCGATGTGGTGCGGTTCGAGACGTCGCCTGGTCACCAGGGACAGGCGGACTCCGGATGGCGGCGTGCGCCATTGCGCTCCGGTCGCTGCGCTGCCTGCGCGCAACGTCGAGACCATGGTCAGCGGCTCCCCAAGCCCCTATCCCCTATCCCCGACCCGAGTGTCGGAGCGGACATTTCTACTTTGCGTTGACAAACACTAGGAAAGACTCTGGAAACAAATAATTCAGCGATATACTTGAACTAGGGAGTCACTCACGCTAGTTGATTTCTCGGTTACTTTTGTCCACTCATAGATGAAGTTCTATTGGGTTCTGGATTCAAGTGGTCGGAAGTTAGCTTTCACAATTCGCAACCGCAGGTTTTGTAGATTGCGAGGGTCTAAACAATGACGATCGGTCCGCTCGAACTCATCATGCTCCTCTTCATACTAGGCGTGCTAGTCATGATTGGAGTCGGCGTCGTCGCCTTGATTCGTCGTTTTCTTCGGTAGAGGTAATTCAAAATGTCCTTCGGTCCACTTGAAATAGGTCTGATCCTAGTGATCGTCCTTTTGGTTTTCGGCGGTAAGAAGCTGAAATCGCTAGGTAGTGATCTTGGCCACGCGATCAAAGGCTTTCGCGCCACGATGGGAGCTGAGCAGTCTACCAACAACGCGGAATCTCCAGCGCAAGATTCCGGCGAATCAAAACCCAAGTCAAACGACTGAAACTGCCATGTTCGACATTTCGTTTGCCGAACTATTTCTGATGAGCGTGATCGCGCTCCTCATCCTCGGTCCGCAGCGGCTGCCAGAGGTGTTACGAACGTTGGGACTGTGGATGGGTCGCATGAGGCGTGTCTATAACAACGTCCGTCAGGAAATCGACCGTGAAGTCGGTATGGATGACATCAGACGTCAACTGCATAACGAGCAAATCACGGCAGAACTCAAACACGTCGAGGCCGAAGCAAAAGCACTGAAGCGAGAAATCTCAAGCACTGTTTCAGACGCCGCTCGCGAGGCAGAAACCGAGATCAAAGCCAACCCGTCGCCCGAACCCCCGAGCGATGAGAAGCCTGCACGTGAGTGACCCTCTCTACCCCGACGACAAACCACCAGACCAAGAAAGCGAACACGACGCAGCGGTTGATGACGACGAACAGCCGCTCTTAAGTCACCTGGTCGAGTTGCGAAAGCGCATTCTGCGCGCTCTGCTAGCTATTGCACTCGCCTTCATTCCATTGATGTTATTCGCCAACGATATCTATCGCTGGATCGCCTCACCTTTGATGGCACATTTACCCGAAGGTGCGACAATGATCGCTACCGAAGTCGCCTCGCCGTTTCTCACTCCCTTCAAAATGGCCGCTTATGGCGCTTTGTTCTTGGGCATGCCATTCGTCTTACATCAGATCTGGGCATTTGTCGCACCAGGGCTTTACCTTCGCGAGAAGAAGTTTGCAATCCCACTGCTCGTTTCCAGCGTGGTGCTCTTCTATCTCGGCATGGTGTTCGCCTATTTCATCGTATTTCCGCTGGTTTTCCAGTTCTTCGCCGCAACGATACCGGACGACATCACTTGGATGACTGACATCAACGCATACCTGAGCTTCGTGATCAAAATCATCACGGCTTTTGGTATCGTATTCGAAATTCCAATCGCGACGATGCTCATCGTTCTAGCTGGCTTAAGTACACCTAAGAGCATCGCACGAAAGCGACCTTACGTCATCGTCGGATGCTTTTTTGTCGGCATGATGCTGACGCCACCCGACATCATTTCACAGGTACTTCTTGCGATTCCTGCTTGGATTCTCTTTGAGCTTGGAATCTTGATGTCGAAGCTTGTCTTCAAGCCCGATGAAGAAGAAGAGTGACCGGTCCGTCGTTCACGAGCGAGACCTGCATATTCGCACCAAATTGACCTGTCGCAACGATCGACACGTGTTGTCGAAGAACTTCGACATAGTGATTAACGAGTAGCTCGGCATCAGGCGGGTCAGCTGCATTCGAGAAACTTGGGCGATTGCCCTTTTTCAAATCTGCGACAAGCGTGAACTGCGAGACGACTAAGACTGAACCTTCAACGTCAACCACGGTTCGGTCCATTGGTTTGCGATCGCTTGGAAATGCACGTATCGACGCGGTTTTAACCGCGAGTCGAGAAGCGTGATCATCCGAATCTCCCCGTTCCACGCCAAGAAACACCACCAATCCATGATCGATTGCGGCGATTTCAGCACCTTCAACAGAAACTGAAGCTCTGGTGACGCGTTGAAGGAGCGCTTTCACAACTCCCTCCTAAAATTCCGCGCATGCCTGCGCGTTCTCGACAACCAAGCGCTATCGCCCTCATCTCTGGTGGGTTGGATTCCATGTTGGCTGCTAAAGTAGTTCAGTCTCAAGGTGTATACGTCGAAGGCGTGAATTTCTTTACAGGATTTTGCGTAGAAGGCCACACTCAGGCTGTTAAGCGATCGAAGAAACAAAAAGCCAAACGTCATTCAGCACTTTGGTGTGCAGAACAAATCGGTATTCCGATACAAATCGTCGACATTTCCGAAGATTACCAGGATATTGTTATACAACCGCGATATGGCTACGGACGGCTGTTGAATCCTTGTTTAGACTGCAAGATTTTCATGGTGAATCGCGCGCTTGACCTGAAGAGCAATCGTGGCGAGCCATTCGATTTCGTCATTACCGGGGAGGTCATTGGACAACGTCCTAAGTCGCAGCGAAAAGAAACGATGGGGATTATTGCCAAGGACTCTGGAGCACATGATCGTCTGTTAAGACCTTTATGCGCGAAGAATCTGCCGCCCTCGCTACCAGAACGTGAAGGCTGGGTGGATCGCGAAAAACTCCACGGATTCTCTGGTCGAAGCCGCAAACCGCAGTTCGCGCTCGCCAACGAACTCGGCATTACGGAATGGAGTCAGCCAGCAGGCGGTTGTTGTTTTCTCACCGACGAAAGCTATACCAAGAAACTGCAGGATCTCTGGGATTCACGCGGTAGCAAGGAATATGACCTCGAGGACGTCATCTTGTTGAAGATCGGCCGACACATCCGTCCCGCACCGCACTATAAACTGATCATAGGTCGGGAGGAAGGCGAAAACCAATACCTTCGCGGATTCCGACACAAATTTGCGCATATGTCCACGGTCTCTCACGTTGGACCACTCTGTTTGATCGATGGTGAGCTTTCGGCGGAAGAACGTGTGCTCGCATCCCGTATTCTGGCTCGTTACAGCCGCGGTCGGACGGAACCCGAAGTAACCGTTTGCATCACTGAACAGTCAGGTGTCTCCGAAGAAGTGGTTGTGGAACCCATACAGCCTCACATGGTTCCTGCCGAGTGGTCATTGGCTAGCTAATGAGCGATTCGATGCTCATCGACACGAAAGGCATGTTGTGTCCGTTACCGGTGATTCGACTTCAAGAATTCGCACGTCAGGTTGAGACTGAAACTGAAGTAATCGTTATTGCCACGGACCCTGGAGTACTCGAGGATATCCC
Organism: Pseudomonadales bacterium; assembly: GCA_021295855.1. GTDB lineage: Bacteria > Pseudomonadota > Gammaproteobacteria > Pseudomonadales > Azotimanducaceae > Bin55. The sequence continues at coordinate 6,221 of JAGWBO010000016.1, forward strand.
GATCTGGTGTCGAGTGAACGGTCATGAACACATTAAGTCAGAACAACTCAACCACGAATTTCACGTCACGATAAAAGCCTTGCCACAGGCCGAATTAGCGACGGAACGAGGCCCTAGCTAGCACTCGTCAGAAACGCGCAGTCTCATCGCGAGCTCTGTTTACGATAAGGTTCTGTACACGTCAGTGGCGCGAATTCGTGTCTTCTCGTTGTTCATGTGATTTAGGCTACGTCTGAAATTAATCGATTCAATCCTAGGTCTAAAATGCCGCGCTCAAGACGAGGAACGATCATGCCGGCAACCAAAGAATCAATATCGCGAGCTGTTTCACCCAAAGACGGCCCCGTCGCTATAACGGGCTCGAGCGGTTACATCGGCTCATGGATCGTTGAAGATTTACTTGACCAAGGCTATGAAACCCGCGCTTGCGTTCGAGACAAGAGTAACTCCGCTAAAGTCGATCACCTACTTGAGTTGGCGGAGGATCCTGCATACCGAGGACAGCTTGAACTTTTCGAAGGCGATTTAAGTAAGGAAGGTAGCTACGACGACGCGTTTCGTGACTGCAGCGCTGTTATTCACGCAGGCGCAGCAGTCGGTTACAACCGCGAAACACCGCAGGAGGTGTACGACGGATGCTTCACTGAAGTGACTCATGTTCTCGAGAGTGCCATCAACGGCGGTGCGCTGCGAAGATTCGTTTTTACGAGTTCATTCGCGGCAGTGGGTCACCCTCGACCGCAAGGCTACGTGTTCACTGAAAAAGACTGGTGCGGCGACAACCTCGAAGGATACCGAGGTCGATGGACGGAGGAACAGATTCCAAAGAACCGTGATATCGCCTACGCGATGGCGAAGGCGAATACAGAGCGCATGATCTACAAACGAGCCGCGGATCTCGGAACATTCGATGCGATGGCTATTCTGCCTCTGCACGTGATTGGGCCATTGATGTGCGCAAATCACGACCAAGGGTGGAGTTGGCAAAACTGCATGCGCTACATGATGCAAGGCAAGCCGTACAAAAAGTCTGCCGGTGGTCGTATGCTCTGGAATTGCGTCGATGTGCGAGACACCGCCCGAGCGCATCGGCTGGCGGCCGAAAGCACCATTGCATCGAATGGTTCTCGATACATTCTGTCGGCGGCGGATAGAAGCGGCGAACTAACTACATGGGAGTTGCAACAGCTTCTCTACGATCTTTATCCTAACGTTGACCTCATTGGCGGTGAAGAAATGGATGGCGATGAACCAGCCCAACCTACCTACGACTCGCCGCGTTCCTACTGCTTACTCGCCAAGCAGGAACTAGGGTTAGATTCCTACTCTATCGAGGAAACTGTGCGCGATACGATCGACTCTTATTACGCATTAGGTATTCTCGAAACTTAGTCAAATTCTTATGTAAGACCTTCGTCTTGTAAACACCCACACTCGCGATCTCGTAAAGCGACGGCTACCCACGCATAGAGAACACGCTGTTGCTCATATATTGTGCAAGTATGTGCACTATTATTGTGCAATTCGAAATAATTGCAGCCTGAATCACCTGTGATTCATGGCACGAATATTGCATAAAACCAATGACCTCGTTATAGCTGCGCCATGCCAGTCCATAAAGACATTCTTGACGCGATCAAAGTCGCGATTGTCGTTGTGGACGCAAAGTTCGCGATCTTATACATGAATGACACCGCAGAGGACTTTTGTTGCGGCAGTCTAGAGCACTTTCGTGGTGAAAAAATCGGTGCCTTGTTTGAAGGTCGTGAAGTAACAGAAACTGCCTTGCAACGGTGCTTCGATGCCTACGAGACCTACACGTTGCGCCAAGTTCGGCTCAAAATCTCGGCCACCAACCAACAAACCGTTGTAAATATCGCCGTATCCCCAATCTCGGGTCAGCGACTTGTATTTGAAATCGAGCCATTCGATCGCATCTTGTTTTTGAATAAAGAAGACCAGGTGCGAAATGCACAGCTTGCAAGTCGGCAACTGGTGCGAGGTATGGCACATGAAATCAAGAATCCGCTCGGTAGCATTCGAGGCGCTGCGCAGCTTTTACGTAGAGGACTCGCGACTGGCGAACAATCTGAATACACAGATTTGATCATCGGCGAAGTCGATCGACTAAAGACATTAGTGGATCGGATGTTAGGTCCTAATCACACGCCTTGTTTCGAAGTCGTCAACATCCATGAAGTCATCGAGAAGGTACTCCGCGTCGTTGAAAGTGACCTCGACGTCAACTGGCAGCTCGAACGTGACTATGACCCGAGTATGCCTGGCGTGCTTGGCGATTTCGACCAGCTGACACAAGCGTTGCTGAACATCATTCAGAATGCAAAGGACGCCACCCAAAACGAAGCAACACCCCGCTTAGTGATTCGTACAGGTATCGAGCACCAGTTCACTATCGGTACGACGCGACACCCAACAGTTGCGCGAGTACAGATCGAAGATAACGGCATTGGTGTTCCTCCGGATCTCCAAGATCAGATCTTCTTTCCCCTCGTGACCGGAAAACCAAGCGGGACAGGTCTAGGGTTAGCGATTACGCACACAATCATTGGCATGCACCATGGATTGATTGTGTGCAACAGTGAACAAGGACTGACCTCGTTCGTAATCTATCTTCCGCTTGCGATCAACGGTGAAGGGAACTCAGACGCACCATGAGTAAGGATTCCGTCTGGATCGTAGATGACGACAAGAGCATCCGGTTTGTACTCGAAAGGGCACTAGCAAATTTTGGAATGACTGCTCGGACTTTCGAAAACGTTGAAAGCGTGCTGTCGGAACTAAACCACGACCAACCAGCGGTGATTCTCACAGATGTCCGCATGCCAGGATTAGACGGATATGAACTCCTAAGACAGGTTAAGGCTGACCACCCGAGTATTCCGATCGTCGTTATGACCGCATACTCGGATCTGGAAAGTACCGTGACATCGTTCAGTGAAGGCGCATTTGAATATCTCTCAAAACCCTTCGATATAGACGAAGTTCACAACACTCTGCGACGAGCACTTTCGCAAAGTCGAACGGATGCACCCGTTGATGACAGGCCTCCGGCAATCACGGATGCAATCATTGGACAAGCTCCGGCCATGCAAGAAGCCTATCGTGCTATCGCGAGGCTATCGCAATCAAGTGCAACGGTATTGATCACGGGAGAGACCGGTACCGGCAAAGAGCTTGTCGCCAATGCTCTGCATACGCATAGTCCTCGTGCCGACGCACCATTCGTCGCGTTGAATATGGCGGCGCTCCCCAATGACCTGATCGAAGCCGAATTGTTTGGGTTCGAAAAAGGCGCCTTCACTGGTGCCAATACCCGTCGAATCGGTCTTTTCGAACAAGCACATTCAGGCACCTTATTTCTCGATGAAATCGCGGATATGCCGCTCACCGCACAAACAAGATTGTTGCGCGTCCTTTCGGACGGTAGTTTCTTTCGCATTGGCGGTCGCGAATCAATTACAGTAGATGTTCGAATCATCGCCGCGACGCATGGAGACATGGAGCACCTCGTCAGTGAGGGTCAGTTTCGAGAGGATCTCTACCACCGGCTCAACGTAATTCGCATACATGTACCTCCCCTACGCGATCGCAAGTCTGATATTGTTGCGTTGACTGGGAAATTCATGCGCGAAGCGGCAGAGACACTTGGGGTTGAAACCAAGACCTTATCTGACGAGGCGCTTTCGTATCTTGAGTCACTGGATTGGCCAGGGAATGTAAGGCAGCTGGAGAATACGTGCCACTGGCTCACCGTGATGGCGCCGGGTCGCGAGGTGGTCTTATCGGACCTACCTCCTGAATTACATGCTGGAGTCCAACCCGATCAGATTTCGAGTGACTGGTCACGCTCATTGAGAGCATACATTCAAGAGCATCTTGACAGCGGTGGCAAACACTTGCTAGACGCTACTCAACCCGTGTTCGAACGAACTCTTATCGACATGGCGTTGGCGCATACGTCGGGGCACAAACAGGAAGCGGCAAAACTCATAGGCTACGCGCGTAATACACTTTCGCAGAAGATCAACAAATACAAGATTACGTGAGTGAGGATTCGGCTGAATTCAGCAAGAAGATTCTGAATATCGTTCTCTATCAGCCTGAAATTCCGCCTAATACTGGTAATACGATCCGATTGGCCGCAAATACGGGCGCGTCACTGACTCTCGTAGAACCACTTGGCTTCGAGATGGACGATCGTAAATTACGTCGTGCCGGACTGGACTACGATGAATGGGTCAGTGTTCGCATATGTAGTACGTTGGCAGATGCGTTAGCGCCTTTCGACCCACGACGTGTTTTCGCCTTCTCTACGAAGGCGACACGTTCATTTGCCGAGGTCACATATCAGCCATATGACGTTTTGATGTTTGGTCCCGAGACCAGAGGCTTACCTGACTCTATGCGCAAGCGATTCAAGAACAACCTTGTACGTATCCCAATGTTGCCAAACAGTCGAAGTATGAATATGGCGAATTCCGTTGCAGTCGCGCTCTACGAAGCGTGGCGACAAATCGGATTTGAAGGCGGCAGATGAACGCCGATTAGTTCATGACCTCGTCGGAGCTTATGTTCGCGCTTACAGCAGATTGCGTATTTTTTAAATTCATCTGCCGCAGCCCTTCCTCAAATATCTTCTCAAAATTGAAATGACCCAACATCAGCGGCGGTAATGACATACGCACGGCCAGATTGTCGACTGCTTCGCGCACGTATGGAAACAGTGCATTGGTCGCTTCAACCGCAAGAATCCGTTGCACATCCTCTTGTTGCGTTTCCGCCTGAACCCGCACCAACGCGGCTTGCTCCAGGGTCATCTCTAACGCCAATTTGTCCAGGTTTTTACAGGTCATCGTCAGCTTGAGTGCTACTTCGTAACGATGATCGCTTACTTTACGAAAATCCCCTTGAATATTCATGTCGGCGTTCGGTTGCCACTTCATGTCAAATAGTTCTGGAGTTTCATGTAACGACACGTTGACGTCACGTAGATAAATGCGCTCGAAGCGCCATGCTAGGTTAATCTTTATCGTCGCATCCGCCATGGCTCAAAAAACTAGCCGCGACCTTTGATTAGTGGCATGTTTTCAGCTTGCCAAGCACTGAGTCCGCCCCGTAGACGCGAGACATTGCGAAAACCTGCTTTCTTGAGCATCGTTCCCATTGAACCAGCATGTTGACCCATCTTGCAGACTATCACAACCGGTCTTTCTTTGAACTTTTCAAGTTCTTTCATTCGGGTCTGCAATGAGGAATGTGGGATGTTGATTGAATCCGTGATATGACCAGCCGAGTACTCGCCTGTATCTCTTACATCAAGGACGACAGCCTTTTCCAGATTGACCAAATTCACCAATTGCTGCGACGAAATAGACTGACCACTTCGCTTCATTTCATTAATAAGAAACGCAACTAAAAGCGCGGCAAATGTTGTCGATAGCAACCAGTGATTTGCTATGAATTCAACGAATTGGTCCATGTAAAAGAGCGAATCTAGATCAGTTTAAAATCGGAAAAATTATAGGATTGCGCTTTCCGTCTAATTAGACTTCGGCGCTGACTTTTACGCTACATACTCTATGAAACCAACCACCTTACTCGTCATTCTGGATGGTTGGGGTCATCGAGTTGAAACGGCTTTTAACGCGATCCACCACGCAAATACGCCAACATGGGATCGTTTGTGGCGTGAGTATCCGCACGCATTGCTTGAATGTAGTGGGAAGCATGTCGGCCTTCCCGATGGACAAATGGGTAATTCGGAAGTCGGGCATATCACGATCGGGTCTGGTCGCATCATCCAACAAGATCTCAATCGGATCGATCAAAGCATAGCTGACGGCTCATTCGCTCGGATTCCTGCGATCCAGTCACTCTTAAGTTCAACAGGAGTGGGGACACTGCACGTATTCGGGTTGCTTTCGCCTGGGGGCGTCCATAGCCATGAAGACCACATCTTTTCGATGGTCGATTTAGCACTCAAGGCTAACCGACACGTTGTACTTCACGCCTTCCTGGACGGACGAGACACGCCTCCGCAGAGTGCAGAGTCTTCGATACAACGCGCAGTGCAGTTACAGCGTACTACAAGTCGTTTCAAACTTGCGTCGATCAGTGGAAGGTACTACGCAATGGATCGGGACGAGCGATGGGAACGAACCAAGGCTGCGTACGACCTCTACGTCAACGGGGTCTCCCTTTATCGAGCTCCTAACGGCTTACAAGCGTTGAACGAAGCATATGATCGAGGCGAGACGGACGAGTTTGTCGTTCCGACTCAAATCGGCTCGGGACGCATCGTTCAAGATGGTGACGATGTGATATTTATGAACTTTCGAGCCGACAGAGTTCGCCAAATCGCTCGTGCATTCATCGATGATCTCGATGATCGCACATTTGCACGTGGAACTCGACCGTACATGAATCGTTTCGTGTGCTTAGCGCCGTACGCTGACGATATCACACACGGCAGCAGTCACGTTTCACACGTACATGTTGCGTTTGAACCTGAGGAGCTACCAGATACGTTTGCAGCGGTTATCGCAAAGGCAGATAAGACACAACTCCGAATCGCCGAAACTGAAAAATATGCTCACGTTACGTATTTTTTCTCAGGTGGATCTGAAACGCGAACTAAGGGAGAGAGCCGCCGTTTTATCCCCTCACCTAAAGTTGCGACCTACGACCTGAAACCTGAAATGAGTGCTCAGGAAGTAACGCAGGAAGTCGTATCAGCGATTAGGGAATCACAATTTGACGTCATCATCTGCAACTTCGCGAACGCGGACATGGTTGGTCACACCGGTGATTTCTCTGCGGCAATTCGAGCAGTCGAGTGCATCGATTCGTGTTTGGATCAGATCGTAAAAGCAACGCTCGATACGCATTCAAACTTCGTCATCACGGCGGACCATGGCAACGTTGAAGAGATGGTGAGCGAAGCAAGTGAGCAGCCGCACACGGCGCATACGATTGGCGTGGTGCCGTTTGTGCATGTGGGTCGCGACGCGCAGAACCTCAAACCTACAGGCGGCTTAAGGGATGTTGCTCCCACGATGCTCGCGCTTATGGGTATCGAGCAACCAGCCGCGATGACAGGGCAATCGCTGCTTCGATAGCCGTGCTCCATAAACGTCGAGTTCTTATCGCAATCGGTGCGTTCGCCGTGTGCCACCTACCACTGTGCTTCGCAATCGCACAACAGTCTTCGGAGCCTGCGGACGAATTCGAACAGATCAAGAAAGAGATTTCTACCAAACAATCTCTACGTGCGAGCAAGGAACGCGAACGAGCCGAGCTGCGCCGCGACATCGAAATAGTAGAAACGGAGCGTAATCGACTACAGGCGCTCCGTAGTTCATTGGAACGTAATTTGTATGAGTCCGAGCAAGACCTCACCGCGAACGCGCTCAAGGTTAACGAGTACACCAATCTCCGTGATCAAAAGACGACAGAGCTAGTCTGGAGCACGGTGACCTCCCAACGGTTAAAAGCGCGTAATCCACTGACCATGTTGATCGTACAAAGCGATCCCCTCAAAGTAGATCGGCTATACAACTACCACCGGTACTTCGTAAAGCAGCTGGAGACCCAAATCGACGAACTGGAACAACACTTGCAAACGCTCGAAGGATTAATCGTCGAGGCGACAAATGCACGCGCCAAATTCGACGCTTCGGAACGAGACTACACCGCCAACACGGTTGCCCTACAAGATCGGAGCGTTCAACTCGCAACACTCAACAGTCAGCTAAAAACCGAAATTGAAGCGCTAGACAAGGACTTAGACCAGTTAATCCGCGAGCGTGAACGACTTAGTCAATTAATTGCGAGTCGCACGAGCGCCTCATCACACACGGGTCCTGCACCGACGCCATCGTCACGCGGTGGAATGCCTAACTGGCCCGTGGTTGGCGATGTACGTCAGCGATTTGGTGCGTTACGCGCGGACGGACGAATCCGGGCTGAAGGTATCGTGATCGGCGCGGTCGAAGGTACACCGATCACCGCGATCGCCGGAGGGACCGTTCTATTCGCGGAATGGTTCGAAGGCTACGGAAACACCATGATCATCGATCACGGTGATGAAGTGATCGCTATATACGCCCATTGTGATACGTTGATAAAACAAGCGACTGAGCCAGTCGAAGCCGGGGAAACTATCGCAACCGTAGGTCTAGGAGGCAGTGAGGACGCTGCTGGTCTCTATTTCGAGATCCGAGTACGCAACGAACCGACCGATCCGTTGCGCTGGTTAGGTAATCCGTGAAGGGCGTTACAGCTGCCACTTCGCATTGAGCAATACGGAAGTACCAACGTGTTGTTCGATCACACTCACATCGCCTTGCGTGACCTCAACGGTAGATCCCAGAATATTTCTCACCCGAAGTTTGAAGGAAAGACTGTCGGTTGGGTAATACGCGTAGACAAAGTCGAGCGACTCGAAAGGTTGCTCGTATCCATCCGGCTGGCCACTTATGCCAGCAAAGAAGACACGCTCGCTAAATGCGTTGTACACAATCGACCCTGAATGCTTGAGGTCTAATGCGTCAAATCCCAACTGTAGATTGAATACCCATGGTGACTGTTGGGTCATCGACCGACGATCATTCGTAATGTCACCAACACCTTGTGCGACGGGTATATATATCTCAGAGTCGCTCAGCGTTGCATTCCCCGCGAAATACAGCGTTTCCGTCCACTCGCCCCAGTTCGACAGGAAGTCAAGTGTTTTCCGCCACTCTACTTCTACGCCATATACCTCAGCACTATTGGCATTTACGAAATTGAAGCGTATGTTGTCTTCGGTAGCTCCACCCTGCACTGTTTCAATGGGATTAACGACATCTTTAAAGAAAACTGAGATTGAAAACAAATCGCTATTGAACCAAAACCATTCGCCTCGCAAATCCAAGTTTGTCAGATCGCTAACAACTAGATTCGGATTTCCTCGAACACGAGCTTCCGTGAGAGGATCGATATAGGTTGACGCCGACATTTCTCGAATATCCGGTCGAGCGACGGTCTGCGAAACACCTGCACGAAACTGAAACTCATCGGACCAGAAGCCCGGTCGGATATACGTAAGTGCTACGCTCGGATACACGTCCTCGGTCCGCAAATTCGCATAACCGTCTACGTCAATACGCCTTGAGTCGTACTGTAGATAGTCAACCGGGAGTACCGACTGCTCGAACAGCTCGGCTCGAATACCGCCAGAAATACGCCACATTTCGTCAAGTAGCACGTCGACCTTGCCGTATCCCGCTTCAACAACCTGGTCCGCGACATAACTTTCTGAACCAAATGCACCGATACCAACAATAAGTTCCATCCCGTAATTGGGATTCATGATGTTTGCATCTGAGAATACCTCCGACGGCGCATTCGAACTTATAGCGTTGAAGCCAGGAATTGATGAACCTAACCCAAACGAAGTCTGTCGGTAATTACGCGACTTATAGAGATAGTCGTAGCCACCCGATAGCTCGACGCTCATGTTGTCGCGGAAGAACGGAAACGTTACGTCCCATCCGTAGGTTTCGATCTCATCATTCAGGTCCGAGTACCGGAATTCCGCGGAAGTGGCCGTTGTCCGAACCGAAAAGTTGATTGCCTCACCATTTGGACCTAACAATCTTTCCTGACCGCTAATCGACACTTCATGCGGCAGTGCTGTTTCTGCAGTTGCAAGCGTGTAGTACCAAGAAACGTTTGCGTCCCTCGTAAACTCCATGAAATCAGGGAGCACATCCAACGTTTCGTCGCCAAATGTGTGCTTACCATTGAACTGGTGCATCAACATTTCGCGTTGCTCATATCGCATGCCAAGAATGCGTCCTTGCACGGGACTCGAGTCATCGGAGCAGTCGTTAAATTGACCTTGCGAGCAAGTTTTGGTGCTTGTCGCATCGTCCTCGGTATTACGCAGTAGCATATGAATTGATCCGAGTTCGTGATCGTCCGTAAAGCGAATACCGAAGTTCATTGAACTTGTGATGTTGACTTCATGTGTCGTACGCAATGACTCCGCGAAGTCTGTTGACGGGTTTGAGACACGTCGTACAATCCGTTCGCGATTACGCACGTCGTTGGAGTATGACCCGAGTGCGAGAACCCCAACATCGAACCGGTCGGTGATGTGGTGACGATATCCCGCTAACAATTCACCTTCCAAGTCCGGCGCGGTCTGTTCCATCGTAAAGTCAACATTGCGATTGAGCATGGTTGCCAGCTGCCGGTTTTCTTGCTTTGCGCTTTCGATCCCGTGAGTTGATCGATCTGATCGCAGGATCGTAACGGGGGATAACGAGCCTCGGTAGGTATCGATCGCTTGGAAGATCGCCGGTGAGAGAGAGCGCGTACCGTCGTCCACTCCGAAAGCATCGTCTCCTCCGCCAGCGTAGCTAAGGCCATCGCCACCTTCGGAATTAGTTCCCGTCTTAAGCTCAACATGGAACAAACCAGCTTCTGGAACCCGTTTGGTACGAATATCCACATTACCGCCGCCAAAAGACGCACTCAACTCAGGTGAGTATCCCTTCTGAACTTTCATAGAATCGATGATGTCAGCGGGGAAAATGTCTAGCGGAATTACGTTACGTGTGATGTCGGGTGAAGGCACCGATGAACCGTTAACTTGGGCACTTGAATAACGTTCACCTAACCCACGAACGTAAACAAACTTGCCTTGGGCGAGCGTCAATCCTGGCATCCGCCGTAATAGCGCGGCGGCATCGCTATCGCCTACGCGCGCTATGAATTCCGAATCGACGAAGTCGGCTTGGACGTCGAGAAGGATCCTCTCAGACTCAACGTCCGTCTCCGATTCAATGTTCTGACCAACGACACTCAACTCCTCAATTTGGTGTTGTGCGGCTGTCGGGCTTTGCGATTCAGATTCAGCCTGCTCTGCTTGCTCTTGAGCGTTCACAGCTGCGAACGCAACGAGCACAGCTGTTGCCGACCACCGCAAAAAAAAGCCGGTCTTCATCAATTCTTGAAGTTGTCTCATTTTTTTCCGTTAGGTCAAGTGAGGAAGTTACTGATCAGAGAAACCACGGACCACAGGACTCTGTTGCCCGTGCTCGAAGACAAATCGTCCAACCTTGGGTCCAGTCATTAGCGCGGGTAACCGCACCGATGTGGCTAGCACCATTTACCGGCGTGACCGTGAACGAATTCCCGTCGGCGTCAATAAACTCGGTCGCGGTATAGAAACCAGTGAGGATCTGAATATCGGAATCAACGGTCGTGTCGCCACCATCGCCCTGAATCGCCACGTTATTAGTTCCCGAAGCAAACCACTCGGCGACGCTGGTACCGTTCGATAATGAGTCCTTGCCGACCTCGTCACACGCGATGATGGTGCTGTTAATGGCGGTCGCGCCGTTCTCAGCGTGTGTTCGAGTCTCAGAGTCATCTAGCTCAAGACATTCGTTACCGTTTGCGCCTTCTTCATTCGCGTAAAGGTCAACGACGATGCTGTTGTTGATCGTTGACATGACGCCGCGCCGAAGCAATACACCCTCGGAGTCGCCATGGGTGCCAAGTCCACCACCTTCCGCACTATCAGAGCCTGACGTGATACAGGTCATGTTGTTGATCGTGCCGTTCGTATTGGGTTGCGCGTCGAACACGCTACCCTGGTTGTCGGCTTCGATACATCGATTGCCGTTATCACGATGGTGAATGATCAGAGCGTTGGTGACGGTACCTACCCATCCATCCGCGTAGTCGATGGAATCATCATTGACATAGAGTGCAATCAGGTTGGTGACAGAAACCGCACCGCCGAAAAACTCGACACCGTCGTCATACGTCGAGTAGACCTGAATGTTTTCGATCGTCGTACCGCTGCCAACGGCATTAAGGGTCAAGCCATTTAGCTCGTCGCCTGGTGCTGCTTCAGAGCCAGAATGCTTCATAACGACGTATCGAAGCGTTCCTGAATTGTCAGCGTTGTCGTCACCGCCGTAGTGACTTGGCTTGCCTTCCGATTGGATATGGCAGGTGTTGTTCGCGCGTTGGTCGTCGCTGCACTTATTCGTAATCCCTTTCCCATTGATGACAACACCGCCCCACAACTGAACATCGTCAAACGCCGCGGTGCCAGAAACCGCGTCTTCATATCCAGTCAAGGTAATAGGCGAGGTCGAGGTGCCATTCGCTTGAATCGTTGATCCACGCGTGACTAGCAAATAGTCGTCCTTGTTAGTCCAAACCAAGGTATTTCCTGCATCAATGGTGAGCGTGGGACCAACGGAGGGTGTTCCAGTGTCGACGTCTTCGCCAACCTGTAACGTCGCCTCGAATATATGAATCCCGTCAATCAACGGGATGGTCAGATCTACGGTCAAGGGTGAGTCTTCACTTACAAATAACGATGAGTACACGCAGTTGTCGCCGTCAACCTGTCCTTGCCGTGTCACGCCTCCTACGGTGTACGAAGCACAAGGGTTTGTTTCTGCTGGCTGGGCTGGCGCCGGCACAGGCGCTGACGGTAAGGGATCGACAACGACATTACTACCGCCACCTCCACATGCTTGCAGGATCAAAAGAAACATGCTGGTCACCACAAACCCAATGCATTTCGAAGTACCCGCCAAGGGCTTTGAGTCTCCCTGATATACGCTCAACTTTGAGTCTCCCTGATATACGCTCAAGATGGATTGACCAAGGTGATCGGTCATCACGCAATTTGGTCGCGGGTAACCGTATATCTAGGGGATAACAGTTTTATGTCTGAAATATGTCAGAATCATGACATGTTAGGCGGGTAATTTCAGTCTTATCTCTTTGTTTAAAGTCCGGTTTTGAGTACTAGAACCCCCCTTCTAAAGTCCAAAACTCGTTCATATAAGGCGCTTCCGCTAATCGCGCCAAGTAGTCGTTTACCATCCACTTGAAGATCTCGCAGACGCTCCAAGTCGAGAATACCCTTCACGCCTCCCGATGCGATCACGGGAATGTCCGTTGTACCTAGTACCTGCTCAGTACGCTTGAGATTGACGCCCGTCATCATGCCGTCGCTTTCAATGTCGGTGAAGACTAATGCGAACAACGGCAGCTCTGCACAAATCTCAAGCACGTCGTGCACCGACACATTTGTGGTCGTCTTCCAGCCCCGTGTCGAGACAAACCCTCCTCGAGCATCCAATGCGAGAACGATCTGATCAGGAAACTGAGTCGCGACTGAGGTGAAGAAATCCACATCCTCAATCGCCTGCGTACCGATACAAACTTGAGATATGCCAGCATCGATCCACGCAGACACGGCATCCGTCGTACGAATGCCACCACCCAGCTGCACGGGAACGTCACCTGCCGCATCGATGATGGCGCGTATGCTCGAGCTATTTTCAGATTGTCCCGAAAATGCACCATCGAGATCGACGATATGGATACGTTCCGCACCTTCGTTGATCCAGTGCGACGCAAGTCGTCCTGCATCGTTCTCGTAAATCGTCGCAGTATCTAACAGACCGCGCTTCAGCTGCACACACTGGCCATCGTGCAAGTCGATAGCCGGAATGAGAATCACAGAGATCCCTTAGTTGAAGGCGTGCCTTGAACCTTTGCATCAAGTGTCGTGGCCATGCGCAACGCACGTCCAAACGCTTTGAAGACTGTCTCAGCTTGGTGATGAGCATTGATACCTTTAAGGTTGTCGATGTGAAGCGTCACAAGCGCATGATTCACAAAACCTTGAAAGAACTCGCGAAACAGGTCAACGTCGAAGTCGGAAATGCGAGGTCGAACAAACGACACGTCGTACGCCAAACCTGGACGCCCTGACACATCCACCACAACGCGCGAAAGCGCTTCGTCAAGTGGGACATAAGAAAACCCGTATCGTGTAAGACCGGACTTATCTTCCGTTACCTCGGCAAATGCTTGTCCGAGTGTAATGCCGATGTCCTCAACAGTGTGGTGGGCATCGACGTCCAAATCTCCTTGCGCATCAATGGTGACGTCAAACAACCCATGACGAGCGATCTGCTGAAGCATGTGCTCAAAAAACGGCAGACCTGTGTTAAGTTGCGCTTCGCCTTTGCCGTCCAGCTGTAATTTGACGGTGATTTTTGTCTCAAGCGTATTTCTACTAACTTGTGCGGAGCGGGACACGGATATGGAGGTCCTTAAATGTGTTCAGCGATTTTAGTAAGTGTCGAAACAGTCCTAGAGTCGATCTGCAAGACTGCCGTATGGCAAGAACCGATTCTGCGTGTGTGATTTGATCCACCCGAACAAATCCGCGGGTATCGCATCACGCGCCTTCAGCGCCTTAATTAGTTTCAATACAGGCGATCGACTCCCAGCCTCGAAGCCATTGACGTCGCGTTCAACTAAGGTCAGCACTCGAATCCAAGCTTCTAATGACGCGGTCGATTCAGTCGCGACGAATGCTTGCCATACATCATCGTCCATCAGCATGACAGGTCGTAGAAGCGCCTGCTCGTCATCGGATAGCACAATAGTTCCCGACTCAAGTTGCTCTGCAGCGTGATTCAGAATTACACGGTGTCTGGAAGTCAAGCTTGCGGCTGATGGATCCCAGCTTTCGACTGTCACGAAGCGTAAGTCACCCTTATTGGTCGCACCAAGGACTAGATTATCGAATGATTGAATCCGAGAAGTGCGACGAAATGAGCGGACAATCATGAGCGACTGGTTCGCGGAGCGTGTATTGCACTGGGCTACAAGGGAAGGTCGTACGGAGTTGCCGTGGCAACAGGGACGAACACCCTACCGCGTTTGGATATCCGAAATCATGCTCCAGCAGACACAAGTGCGAACCGTAATTCCCTACTTCGAGCGATTTACCACGCGCTTTCCAACCGTCAAATCATTAGCCGAGGCGTCGCTCGATGACGTCTTAAGCCTTTGGACCGGACTTGGTTACTATCGTCGCGCCCGTCATCTACACGCAGCAGCAGGTCAAATCGTGGAGGATCATGGCGGGGAAGTACCGGATACTCTCGACGAATTGATGAATCTTCCTGGCATCGGTCGCTCAACTGCGGGCGCGATCCTTGCGAGTGGGTTTAACCAGCCTGGCGTCATTCTCGATGGAAATGTGAAGCGTGTTCTTGCTCGATTCCACCTGGTTGATGGAGAACTACATCGCTCGCCTGTCTTGAAGAAACTCTGGGAATTTGCCGAATTACATACCCCAACCGAACGCTGTGCGGAATACGCGCAAGCGATCATGGATTTAGGTGCAACTTGCTGCACCAAGTCCACACCCAGCTGTAGGAGTTGCCCCGTCCACAGTCGATGTACTGCGTACCAACATGACAGCGTGGCCAGCTATCCGATGCGGAACACACGCAAACTATCGCGTCATGAGACGTTGAAATTTCTCATAGCTGTCGATAGTAGTGGTAGAACACTTCTGCAACGGCAGACCGAAGATGGTCTATGGGGAGGA
>JAGWBO010000016.1:21723-46108 GCA_021295855.1 Pseudomonadales bacterium
CCTGTGAATCGCGAAGTGACAATCGCTCCATTCACCCATACACTCTCTCACATTCGATTTCTAGTTGAAGCAACCGTCATCTACCTGACGAACGCTCCACGAGTCAACTCGTCTCGAAAAGACCTCGTTTGGTATGACACGAGCGCCCCATCCGCCCTGGGCTTATCCAGATTAACGGTTGCACTACTTGAAAAGATCGAAAAATGATGCCGCGATTCGGAGAACGACACGCTCGACTCACGATATGGACGAAGACGCGCTTCGGCAATGCTTACGATTCGGCCGTTACACGATCGCGTGCACCATTTATGAGAATCGTCCGATGCCGCAGGTACGGTAAAGAACTGCCTGGTTTGGAGGCTCCGCCGATGCCTGGCCCACTCGGCGACGATATATACGAACACGTATCGGCAAAAGCTTGGCAAGAGTGGCAAACATTACAAACAATGCTCATCAACGAGCATCACTTGTCACTACGCGACGCGGATGCACGGAAGTATCTCCTCGATCAAATGAACCGCTTTTTCCGCAACGAGGAGACGGAAACACCCGAAGGTTACATCGAACCTGAGGACTGATAGCAGCACACAAGACGGAGTAACTGAGAATGATCTTTGAACGCGGCGACATCCGTATTCACTACGAAGTTCATGGCGACGGGTTTCCCATCCTGTTGTTCGCACCAGGAGGCATGCGTTCGGCAGCGTCGTTTTGGCATGGAAGTGAATGGGATCCGATAGCGACACTGTCGAGTGATTTCCAAGTCATTGCGATGGACCAGAGGAACGCTGGTAGCTCGACCGCGCCAGTCTCAGGTTCTGATGGGTGGGCGACCTACACGGCTGATCACATTGCCTTAGCAGACCACTTGGGTCTCGATCGCCTGCACCTGATGGGAGGCTGTATTGGTGGTCCGTATTGTTTTGGCTTTATTCAAGCCGCGCCAGCGCGGGTTTGCGCTGCGGTTATCCAACAGTCAATTGGGGTTGACAACAATCAGGACCTATTCTTTGAAATGTTTGACCAGTGGGCGAATCCAATTAAAGACTCGCATCCCGAAGCCAGCGAATCAGATTGGACCCAGTTTCGCGCAAATATGTTTGCGCAGGAGTTCCTGTATAACGTGGATCGTGAATTCATCCGGAAATGTAACGTACCTTTGTGGGTACTGATGGGCTCTGATCCATACCACCCTGAGGTCGTTTCTCGAGAGATCGCAGACCTTGCACCAAATGCGACGCTTGTTGAGAACTGGAAAAATCCTGATGAAGACGATACCGTCGAAAAGGTGATAGCGTTCTTACAGGAGCATACCCCTAATGACTAACACGACCGTTCGCATTCGGTGGTCTTGGTGCGACTGACCAGCGTCAATGTCGGCACTGCCTCGCGCCTGGGCGACACGCTCACGGGGATCTGCAAAGAGTCACAATCCGGTCCTATAAAGATCAACACGCTCGGTCTTGAAGGCGACGCTGTTTGTGATGTGAAGTTTCACGGCGGTCCTGATCAAGCGATCTACGTATACGGAGGCGATGACTATGCGTATTGGGAGAACTCACAGGGTCTGGACCTCGCGCCCGGAGCATTTGGCGACAACCTGACGATTTCGAACTTAAGCTCTCTATCAGTCTACGTCGGGGATCGTTTTCAAATTAACGATGTCTTGCTTGAGGCGACAGCACCACGAATCCCGTGCGCTACTCTAGGAAAACGTATGGACGACCCTAAATTTCCAGCTGTATTTCGGAAGGCTCAACGATCTGGTTTTTACTGCCGTGTACTTGAACCCGGCACCTTCGAAGGCGGAGACTTAGTGACATATACACGGACTACGGATGCGAAACCGTTGTCCATCCTTGAGATGTTTGAACTCTATTACGACCCAACCCCGTCTCGCGAACGCCTCAAGCATGCGCTTAACGCTCCTATCGCAATCCGCGATCGGGAACGATTTATCACGCGCCTCGAAAAAACAGATGCTTGACTACGACAGCGGTACTGCGATTCACTTTATCGTCTTCGCCGTGCTCTTTACCTCTGCATTCGCGTTCGTGACCTGGCGGATCGTGCGCAACCTTGAGAAGGAGGATGAGGCGTCCAACCGCGAAGACAAGCGATCGGCGGAATCGGAAGTTAGTGACGAGGATCAAGATACGCCGGGTACATAGGCTCCCGACTGTATGACGACGAGACCGATGGAGTCAGACCGGGATCGCTGGAATAAGCGATACCTTGAAGGCGCATATGTCTCGCGTCAGCATCCAACACCACTGTTAACGCAATGGATTGACAAACTTCCTTGTAAAAACGCGTTAGACATCGCATGCGGTATCGGCCGGAATTCACGCTTTCTTTCTCAGTACGCCGAAAAAGTGATCGGTGTCGATATTTCCGATGTTGCAATTACGCAGGCGCGAGAACTAGCGTCACAAATGGCCAATGTCCAGTTTGTAGTCGCGGACCTCGATAACGGTCTTCCACTTCAACAAGAATTCGACCTAGTCCTTGTGGTTCGTTACGTTAATCCTGAACTGTTGCGGATGTTGCCTAAATTCCTTGTTCCAAATGGCGCGATCCTCATAGAGGAACATCTGCGCTGGGACGACCCAAACCTGGAACTGGCTGGACCAAAGAATCCAGATTACCGTGTCGCACCAGGCGACATCGCACAGGCTCTGTCGGTACTACAAACCGTGCACAGTTTCGAAGGACTAGTGACGGATCCGTTAGGCGAAGTGTCAGCGGTCTCTCAATTCATCGGCACTAAATGCTGAGTGTTACTAACTAATGCCGTCTCGATCATTTGATGTACGATAGCAGACTTAGCCACTCCGCGGCGCAGCCGTAGCCATGCCTTATATCTCAGATCGACATGTCCACGACGCAGATTCGCACGTCATGGAAATTCCCCATTGGTTAGACGACTTTGGCACACAACGCGTCGCCGAACAATTCAACGCGCGCTTCGGTCGACAGAGGTCCGACTTTTTCACCAACGTAATAAAGAAGCACCAAGACGCAAAGTTCGGACCCGAGGATGAAAGTCGCGTGATGGGTTTGAAGAACCACGATGCGATCGGCGCGTTTAAGAAAGCGGATCGATCCATTGCTCTCGATCTCATGGGTGTCAAGACTCAATTGGTATTCCCGACATCGACCAATGTATGGCTTGAAACGCTTGAACACGGCGATGATCTAGACCTACTCTATGAAACAGCCAGCGCAACGAATCACTCGCAGATCGAGTTTTGCAATCATGACGAACGACTACTGCCGGTTGGCTACGTACCGCTTGCCGATCTTGATCGCGCAAGCGAAGCGGCGAAGGAAGCACTGAATATTGGTATCAAAGCACTCTTAATCCCGTGGGCTTGCCCTCGTAATCACGCAACAAGCCACGTCAAACTAGATGCTGTGTGGTCACAAGCAGTGGACGCGACTGTCCCTGTTCTGCTTCACGTTGGTCTCGCGGACCGTGTATTGCCGGACGCGCACAAGAACAACGGTCTAGCAGCTGTACCAGATTTTCACGGCGGCGAAGAGAATTTCCGTTCGATCTCGTACATGGCGATCCCACACGGTCCCATGCAAGCACTCGCCATGTTGATCCTAGACGGGGTATTGGATCGCTTCGAGGACTTAAAAATCGGCGTGATCGAACTCGGCGCTTCTTGGGTTCCCGGATTCATGCGACAGCTGGATTCCGCCGACTTCAGCAATTGAAGCTCAAACCGAGTGAGTACATGCGACGGCAAGTCCGTGTAACGCCGTATCCGACCGAACCCACGGGTTGGATTATCGAGCAGTCATCGCCTGAAATCTGCATGTTCTCCTCCGACTATCCGCACCTAGAAGGTGGACGGAATCCATACGGACGATTTACACGCAGTACGACGCAGCTCGACGACCGAACACTCGATCACTTCTTTCGTGCGAATTTCGAGGATCTGCTCGGATCAGTGGTTTTCCCAACGCGAACTAGCTAAAGCATCTAGTCTGCTTGAAGTTTTTCTAGTTCCCTGACCCATATGTTGCGGAACTGAACTCGGTCGCCGTGATCCTGCAACACCAGTGGTCCTTTGGGACCATGAGGTTGGGCATACGATGCCAATGCTCGGTGTTGTGTAGGACCCTGCATCTCCTGACGCAGATGGACCAGTAAACCATTGTGGAAGACAGTCATTGTCGCTGGTTTCATCAACTTGCCGTTTTCGTATTTCGGTGTCTCAAAAACCACGTCGAAGTTGTGCCAATCCCCTGGCGGTACACAAGCGTTTACCAATGGCGGATACTGTCCATAAATCGCCGCTGTCACGCCATCGGCGTAAGTCGGGTTATCGTATCCATCAAGCACCTGAATCTCGTACAGTCCGAGCAGAAAAACGCCGCTATTTCCACGTCCTTGGCTGTCAGCGTATATCTCGGTCGGTGCTCGCCATTCAACATGGAGCTGACACGTACCAAACTCCTGTTTCGAGCGTATGTCACCAGTTCGAGGCGTCACTTCCATAGCGCCGCCAGCTACCAATGCCCATCCGCACGGTTCACCGCTTCGGTGTGTCCAAGCATCAGCGTTGCTCCCGTCGAACAACACGTGTGCGTCTGACGGCGGTGAACTGAACGCAGCTCCCGTGGAGTTTAAGCCGGGTTCAATCACTGGCGGCATCGGGCGATCGACGTCGTGTACACGCCACTTTTGACCCGGGATTAGTGGGGTGTCGGTGTAGCCTTTAGGCAGGACACGAATTTCATCTGCCATCTTGTTCTCCTCTGTTTCTTATGCCGCGATGACTAGCTCAACTGTTGTCATTGTCGGCGATCGCTGATTGACTTACCGCAGTGCCGAAAACGAGACGTTTTGTGAGCTGATCGCACGTAAATGTTCCGGCCGAGTTAGAGATTTAACGATTCGCCGATTTAGTGGTATGCTCACGTACCCGTTATTGGCGGGCGATCTTCACGTATCTGCGCACCGGTTCGGCAACGCAGGTAACCGGCCAGTTTCGAGATTTGTGTTTCTCTTGCAGCTAAACTGATGCCAATGTTTAGAGCGTCGCTTTCCCAACTATCCCGCGTACACAGAACGTTACTTCGTGTTTTGACGCGGTCTAGATTACAAAGCGTTCACTTACGACACAGAATCAACCTGACAACCTGCGTCGTGTTGCTTGCTGGTACGCTTCAGGCATTCGAAGAAGAGGTACAGCCGCTAATCACGACAACGTGTCTCGCGTGCCACAGTAACGAAACACTGAGCATGCTTGATTTCACCAAATTAGACCACGATCTGTCCGATCCTGAAATCTATCGTAAATGGGAACGAGTTTTCGATCGGCTCGAACGTGAAGAAATGCCTCCTGCTCCAATGCCGAAGCCAGACGCGACGGTGCTTGAACCAGCGATGGTGGCTCTGAAGGACGCGTTGATCGAAGCCAATCTTGAACGACGTGGTCCTCGCCGCACCTCATTGCGTAGGCTCACGCGATTAGAGTATCAGTACACGATCGAGGATCTATTGCACATAGATCCTGAAGCAGCTCGAGGTCTGATCGCAGTGCTACCTGCGGAAGCGGACTCAGGTGGTTTCGACACTGTCGCTGCAAACCAGGGAATCTCACCGCTTCACGTTCGAGGATACATGGCCGCAGCACAGGACGCTCTCGACATCGCGTTACAGGTGGGATCGAGACCGAATACTGAGCTCTTCGTCGCAAATTACGCGAACTCCGGATATATGCGTTTTATGTCTGACGCAAAGATTCTTGGCGGTGGAATTACGAAAGTCTTAGACGATGCAGTAGTCGGCTATTTCGATGGTGGGTCAACCTATCTCTTTCACAGCGGGTCAGAAGGCCACAACGTGACGATGCCAGGGAGATACAAAGTACGACTTGACGCGTATCCATATCGAAATCTGAAACCAGTCACTGTCACCCTCGAGTCCGGTCCGAGATCTGCCGGTGGTACGGCAGTACTCTCAACTATGCTCGGCGTTTACGATCTAGTCGAACCGGAAGGTCGTCAAATTGAGGTAACGACTTACTTGAGGCCTGGCGAAGTCGTGACACCGGTACCGTACGTTGCCATTCCAGGTTGGGCTTTCAAGTACTACGATCCCGATGAGAATATCAAGGAATACGAAGGCGAAGGTATCGCGTTCAGGTCCCTAGGTATCCATGGACCACTATTCGACCAGTGGCCACCGACGAGTACACGAACGTTGCTCGTTGGAATTGATTTTGAAGACGGGCAGCCCGTCCTTACCAAGTCACCGGAAGCGCATATTCGCGATGTGGTCGCCTCATTCGCGCCTCGAGCGTTCAGACGAGCGCTCTCTGATCAGACCATCGACCGCTTCGCTGCGTTGGCGCATCCAGCTCTCGCAGAGGGTCGAGACTTCCTCCAGGCAGTTCGAGTCCCTCTCACCGCGATTTTGACGGCACCGATGTTCCTCTTTCAATCGAGCGATGGCGAGTACTTGGACGACTTCTCACTCGCATCGCGCATGTCGTACTTCCTTTGGCGTAGCATGCCGGACGATGTTTTGCTTGAACTCGCCGCCTCCAGCAAGTTATCTCAGTCAGACGTGATCGAAGCGCAAATCGACCGTATGCTCGAAGACCCAAAGAGCAGGCGGTTTGTCGAGGATTTCGCAGGGCAAGCGTTTCGACTATACGAGCTCTACGCGACAACACCGGACGCGGGTCTCTATCCTGAGTACGACTCAAGACTTGCGAAAGCGATGGCAGAAGAAACCGAGTTGTTTCTCGCTGAACTCATCAATGAGAACCATGGCATTCGCAATCTGATTAAAGCAGACTTCACGTTCTTGAATCGCAGATTAGCCGAACACTACGGGATCCCCAACGTCGAAGGGCAATCCCTGCGGAAGGTCGCTCTCTCAAGCGATCACGTCCGTGGCGGACTGCTCTCGCAAGCGTCGATCCACAAGATAACCGCCAATGGCACAACGACGTCACCCGTGCCGCGTGGCAATTTCGTATTAACTAACGTCCTCGGACAGCCAGCACCACCACCGCCACCTAACGTCGCTGGACTTGAACCAGACACGCGGGGCGCAACAACAATTCGCGAGCAACTGGACGCACATCGATCCAACACGGTTTGCGCAAGCTGCCACTTGAGCATCGACCCACCTGGATTCGCAATGGAATCATTCGATCCTATTGGCGGCTTTCGAGATCACTATAGAGCAACTGGCTCTCCTGTTACTTTGGGCGGCAGTACATTTGAAGGCCAATCGTTTCCCGGACCGTATAGGATGGCTTTGAAAGTTGACTCAAGCGGAGTGACGCCAGAAGGTGACTCGTTCTCTGGATTCTCAGAGTACCAGGACCACTTGGTCGAGAAGAAGCTGGATTACGTTGCACAACATTTCGTTTCTCAACTCATTGTCCTAGCGACCGGCGCGGAAGTGCAATTCGCAGATCGTGAAGCAATCAAGAACATCGTCACGCAGGTCGAACCTGAAGACTACCCCATGCGAGGCATGATCCACGCTGTGGTTCAAAGTGATCTATTTCGGAGGCAATAGTCGTGATCACACAAGCCATAAATAGGCGTCGCTTCTTGCGCGCTTCCGGAGTCATGCTTGCATTACCTCTGTTCGAGTCGATGACCTTCGCTAAAGCACAGTCACCAGCACGAATGGTCAACATATGCGCTACATTGGGACTATACGCCGATTCATGGTTCCCAACGACCACGGGGATTGAATACGAACCAAGCGAGTACTTGAAGCACATTGACTCGTTACGCGACCGCTACACATTGTTCTCAGGTTTAGGCCATAAGAACCAGACAGGTCGTCAAGCTCACAACTCCGAAGTCACGTGGCTCACCTCGGCCGAACATCCAGGTCTGGATGGATTCGTCAATACGCAGTCTCTAGATCAGGCCGCCGCGGATTACGTCGGCTACGTGACGCGTTTTCCATCGCTTGTGCTCGCAACCAACAATGCCCAAAGTCAGTCGTACACGAAGGGCGGCGTCATGGTGCCGGCGGAAACAAGCCCATCTGCATTGTTTGCGAGGCTGTTTCTTCAAGGCGATCCCGAGAAAGTCGCCCAGGAGACGCAACGTTTGACGGACGGTGGCAGTATTCTCGATCATCTCCAAAGCGAGACCGCTTCGTTGCTACCTCAGGTCAGTGGTTCTGACCGACACAAACTCGACGCGTACTACGAAGCGTTGAGGTCTGCAGAGCGCGAATTGGTTTCGGTACGTGCCTGGCACGAGCAACCAAAGCCCTCAGTCAACCAGGATCCGCCAACCGACATCGAAGATAACGCAGATCTCATCGGTCGGCTTCGATCCATGCTGAAGTTAATCCCTCTGATACTCGAGACTGATTCGTCTCGTGTCGTGAGCTTAATGATTCAGGATCATGGTGTTGTACTAACCGGACTTGACGTTGATGCTGATCAACACAACCTTTCGCACCATGGTCAAGACGAATCGAAGATCGTACAGCTACGTGAAGTCGAGAATGAAATCGTCAAATTGTTTGCTGAACTACTGACAAGCTTGAGTGTTCGGCACGATGACGGTTCCAGTCTACTTGATTCAACAACGGTTTTGTTTGGTAGCAATCTCGGAAACGCGAACTCTCATAGTGCGAAAGATTTGCCGATCCTTGTTGCAGGTGGTCCTCTACCTCATGGTAGACATGTTGCTTATGAAGGTGAGGTAAATACGCCCTTATCGAATCTCTTCGTTAGTCTGTTACGAGCGATTGGTCTCGAGATCGACACGTTCGGTCATAGCACCGAACCGCTAATGTGGTCTTAACCACTTCCTGTATATTCTCAGTTTTTGCGTCATCATCAAACGCAAGCAAGCTACGCTCACAAACAATGCACATTTGAAAGATTCGGTCTCAGTCGCCAATCCACGCACTGCTCATTTCTGTTAACGGTACGGCACCTACATCCTCAGTGATTGGGTATGCGTTAGGCGTCCTACAAACGACTGATAGCGACTCTACCGAATCATCTGGAAGTACCTGTTTAACTTTGCGCAGCGAAACAGTATCCCTTGCACGAGGATGCTGTGTCCACTTAGCGTCCATTAGATGGAACTTGCCTGCGCGGTGAATTAGAAAGTCCGCTTCTCGACTGCGGTCACGCCAGAAGTTCAGACTCCAATTCCCGAGCTTACTCGCCTGCGAACGACGTATTTCAGCACATACAAGCGTCTCCCACAACGGACCCGTTAAGGGCGAGGTAGCTAAATCATCGACGCTGTGTACACCGCATAGAAACGCCGCTAGCCCCGCGTCTCTTAAATAAAGCTTGGGACGTTTCACCAGCGAGACCGTTGCATTACCGTACCAGGGTTCAAGCAGAACAAGCTGATTCGACGCTTCCAGAACTGACAACCATGAACCAAGTGTCACTCCCGAAATGCCTACGTCACGGGCAAGATCAGATCGATTCAGAAGTTGCGCCGACCTCAGGGCACACGCGCGCAGAAATAGCTCGTAATCACGCAGGTTGTGCACTTCCAAGAGTTGACGAAGATCACGTTCAAGATACGTAACGATGTATGACTGCAGAAAACCACGCGCTTCAATCTCAAGATTTGCGTAAAGTTCGGGATATCCCCCGCGTACCAAGAATTCCTCAACACTTATGTTAGGACAAGCTTTCCTGGCTTCTTCGAACGAAAGCGGCTCAAGCTCAAGGATAGCGGCACGACCCGCGAGGGAATCCGATACGGCTCCCATCAATGTAAGAGGTTGAGACCCCGTTAATAGGAATGATCCATTTTCTCGCTTACGATCAATCGCGATCTTTAAATGTCGGAACAGTCTCGGTGCGTACTGAACTTCATCCACAATCAATGGTGGTTCGTGTCGATTGAGGAAAGAGTCTGGATCTCGCTCGGCTTGTTCTGCCTCACTAGGTAAATCAAGGCTGACGTAGTTGTGATCTGGGAACAAGCGTTTCATCAGACTGGTTTTCCCAGTCTGACGAGCCCCGGTCAAGACGACCGCAGGTCGCGTTGCGGCACGTTGCAAGACCGTATCTTCAATCCGTCGTTCGATCCACATATGCAATATTGTACATTATTAACATACATATTTACAAAGTCATTCTTTATATATTTACATTTTTAGATCTTATATCGCAATTGCAGCTGAGTCAGAAGAAGTAAGAATTTTGGTACCTATTCTGTGCGTCCCTTGTTCGTCGGTTGACGTGTCCCAATCTTCTCTCGTGTCAACTCAAGTCAGGAATCTAACATCAGGGAGCAAGAGCTCCAATGAGAGCTTGCGTCGTGCCTATGAGATCCTTACACACAGCTCTACGGAACGATCTACGCTAACTCTCGAACAGACAATAAAAAGAAGGCGGCAAACGCCGCCTTCTTATCTTCAGAAATCGAAGAATTGATTTAGCCGATGATCGCCTTCGTTTCGAGGAACTCCTCGAAACCGTATCGACCCCATTCACGTCCGTTACCCGACTGCTTATATCCACCAAAAGGTGCTTGTTGGTCAGGACCGGCACCGTTGATGTGAACGTTACCCGTTCGGATTCGACGCGCTATGTTCCGAGCGCGGTCTGGATCACCCGATGAAATGTAGCCTGAGAGACCGTATACCGTGTCGTTAGCAATGTTGACGGCATCGTCATCACTTTCATAGCCAATCAACGACAGGACAGGACCAAAGATTTCCTCTTGAGCGATCGTCATATCGTTCGTGACGTGAGAGAACACCGTTGGCTTGACGTAGTAACCTGCGTTCAACCCGTCCGGTCGTCCCGTTCCACCGATCTCTAACTTCGCGCCTTCATCGATGCCCGCTTGAATGAGATTTTGGATCTTCTCAAATTGCACGCTTGAGACAACAGGACCGATCGTCGTACCGGGATCGTTAGGATCACCAACTTTGACTTGTGATGCTGCGGTCTTCGCAATCTCGGCGGCTTCATCCATGCGAGTCTGCGGTACCAACATGCGTGTTGGCGCATTGCAGCTTTGCCCAGAGTTAGTGCACATACCAAATACATCGCGAGCGATCGCATCTTGGAAATTCGCGTCGTCCAATATGATGTTAGCTGACTTTCCACCCAGCTCCTGAGCGACCCGCTTGACCGTAGGAGCCGCATTCTTGGCAACTTCAACACCAGCCCGCGTTGAACCCGTAAATGAAACCATGTCGACCTTTGGATGAGACGATAGCGCCACGCCGACAGTCGGTCCATCCCCGTTCACGAGATTAAAGACACCTGCAGGCACTCCCGCTTCGTCCATGACTTCCGCAAACAAAATCGCATTGAATGGTGCGACTTCAGATGGTTTTAAGACCATCGTGCAACCTGCAGCTAGTGCCGGCGCGACTTTGCATGCGATCTGGTTTATAGGCCAATTCCAAGGCGTGATGAATGCACACACACCCGCTGGTTCCTTGACAACTTGAGCTCCACCGAGCGTCTCCTCAAACTCAAAGTCGCGCAATACGCGAAGAGTTGTCATGAAGTGTCCAAGCCCTGCTGGCGCTTGCGCTGCATTCGCGAGAGATGCGGGCGCACCCATTTCCTCACTGATAACGTTTGCTATTTCCGGGATGCGGCCTTTGTAAACGTCAATGATCTTCTCGAACATCGCGACCCGTTCTTCACGGCTCGTTTGCGAGAATGACTCGAAGGCATCGTATGCAGCGTCTACTGCTTTATCGACGTCTTTCTGGCTACCCATCGCGATAGGTCCAATGGGTAATTCGGTTGCTGGATTTATGACTTCGAGCGTCTCAGACGTCGAAGGCTCAACCCATGCACCATTAATGTAGAACTTAGTTCGGTTACTCATAGAGATAGTTTTTCCTCAATGCGAGTGTTTTGATTTGCCGTGTCCGTAGCGACTACCGCACCTGCTCGGACTCTTGCGACACAAAATTTTAGTGGTGCTATCCGTCGCTTGACTGGCCGTGGTAGTCGCTACGCATCTGCTCGACGACATCCTCAAACATCTCCCGGTTTTTCCGATTGAGATGTGCGAGCGCGTCGTGTGCGGAGATAACGCGCGTATTTCGATCTAAACGACCGCTTGCTGCCAATGGCAAGCTATTCGGCGGCGTCCAAACTGGTTGGTCGACAATATGATTGAGTACGTCGCCTAAACCGAGTTCAACAAAGGTGTTCTTTACGTCCGTTGAGACGTTTTGTAGTTTGACATCGATGTCATTCAGTGTTGCACGTTCTACGATTTGATGTAGCGTCCCGAGCATTGCGCTATCAAGGTATTCACACGCTTTAAACTCAATCACGATCGGACGATGTTCATCAAGAACCGAAGTTGCTGCATCGAAAAACGACTCGCCGTAGGTCCAGGTCACACGGCCTGTCAGATACAGATAAGTGAAAAGCTCGGTCTCTGCGTACTCAACAGCCGCTTTGCCTTCTGTACTTTCGACATGAGTTATCGGCACTTCGCGCCCTCGGCGAGATCCCGTCCGGACCCAATTTCGGTCAGGCACCGCGGACAATAGACACAACGTCACATCGTCTCGGTCAACGAGCTCAACGCTACCGGATCCTAGTTCGAATATTTGTTCGAGAACTGGATTCTCATGATTTGGTTCGCGCATAACGTCAGCAATCTGCTCGAGTGTTGGAGGTTCATCCTCTCCAACATCGAATAGACCGTCGGTATAGATTAGAAGCTGATCACCGTCAACCAGGCAAAAACGACGCGCCACAAACCTGGCCTGCACTGATAGACCTAATCCCGGTCCAGTTCGTTCGATCATCGTGATATCGCCATTAGCTCGAACCAACAGCAGAGGAGGATGACCCGCACTAACCATTGTCACCTCGCGTGTGCGTGTGTTTAGCACCAACAACAACGCAGTAACGAATACGCCAGGCGCAGCGAGATCCTCAACGAAATCACGATTTACGCGCGTGAATAACGCGACCGGATCCAGTAACTCATTTGCGTTCGGTGACTCGAGTCTCAATTTGAATAACACGGACAACATCGCCGCACTCGCACCGTGACCTGCCGAGTCTGCGATCAAAAACGCCACTCGTTCGTCGTCGATTTGCACAACGTCGTACAAATCACCGCCTACGGCGGTGCCTGGTAGATACATAGCCGCGAGCGAAAAACCAGGCATATCCGGTATCGATTTCGGGAGTAGCGATTTTTGGAAGATCTCAGCGCGGCGTAAGTCGCGTTCCATCAAGTCATTCTGTGTCTCGACGCGTTCGACTACCTGCTGGAGACCCGTGTTCGACCGTTCAAGCTCCTGTGTGCGTTCCCTAACTTTCTGACGGAGACTTTGTGCATAGTTGGCTCGCTCCTTGAGGATCGCGTTGAACGCGCGACTTAATACACCGAATTCATCCTGTGTCTCTGCGGTGATGTCAAGTTCCACGTCCTCCGTCTTCAAGCGACTAGTCGCTTCCGCAAGATCGTTAATTGGCATGAGCGAGCGTCGAACAAACAGAATTGCGAATACAACCGATATGGTGATAAACAACGCAGCGGTCAACAACAAAGTCCAAAAGGCTTGACGTACCGGCAGGTAGATCTCTCGGGCATCAACCTGCGATACAAGCCCCCAAATCGAATCTTGGATCTTGATTGCTCGATAAGCAGCAACGACTTCAACGCCTTCATAGTCGAGCATCCCATCGAGAAATCCAGATTCTTCAGCCACAGCCAACTGCATCGCCTCATCGTTCGCAGCTGCAAGTTCCGCCGAATTCAGATCGCTTGTGACGAACAAATAACGCAAAATTCCGTCATCACCGACCATTCCTAGTCGTACGCTTGACGTCTCGTGACCTGTTTGTAGTACGTTCAACGCATCACGCAAAAACTGCCTCTCAATGTCGGCGATTACGACACCCACGAGTTCCCCATCCACGTTTCTAACCGGACCGCTTAGGTGGGTTACATTGGGGTCATCCATCAGCCGTATCAGGCTTAAGAACGGACCATTACGCCCTGCAAGAAACCGCTCGTCGGAAGTCATCGAAGTTCCGAGCAGTTCCAGCTCGGTACTAGCAATGACGTTTCCTTCAATCGACAAGACCTGAATATCTAATACGTCACGCCAAAGTCGTTGCAGCTGCACCAACAGTTCTGCCGTATTCGCTTGAACATCCTCGCGTTTGATTAAGCCGTCGGCAAACGCCCCAAGATTTCGTTGAAGGACGAGCTGATTGGTGAGTGCATCGATTCGACCGTGTTGATAGTTCACCGCCGATTGCAGGATTTCACGCATCGAGTCGTTCTGCAGGGTGAGTCCCACGTGCACTTCGTTGAGAATCGAACTGCGAACCGTTCGGTAATTTATGATCGACATCGATACGATGGTGACCAGAATGAGGATCACGACAAGCAAAGACAAGCGCGCACCGATGGTGCGCAGAAGTGGGATTCTGGCGCTACTGTCGGATGCCGTTAGCGTAGCCATCTGGGTTCGAAGCTAAGACGAATAAATCGCGGCAGTTATTTGACAGTTTTCGAGAGATTAGTTGCGCGAGGCGTACTAGCTTTGTCGTGCGTCTCAAATCGTCGCAGTTGTTTGTAGTTCCACGAATCGTCGGTAAGCACCATCATCACGCGCTACCAATTCGTCGTGAGTACCTTGCTCCAGGATTTGACCATCGTCAAGGTAAATGATCTTATCTGCATGTGCAATCGTGGAAAGACGATGCGCGATCACGATCACAAGCCGGTCCTTCGCTGCTTCGTGCAGGGAACTTACGAGATACTGTTCCGTTTCAGGATCAAGTGCCGAAGTCGGTTCATCCAGAATCAAGATCTTCGAACGTCGTAACAGTCCTCGTGCAATCGAGATGCGTTGTTTTTGCCCAACTGAAATCTTCGCATTGGTATTGCCCAATCGAGTGTCGTATTGCTCAGGCAACGACATGATGAAGTCATGAATGCCTGCAATTCGAGCCACATGTTCAACTTCTTCCTGCTCCGCTTCTTGATTCCCAAAACGGATGTTGTCTCTAATGGAGTACGAGAACAACTGCGTTTCCTGGAACACGTACGTGATTTGTTCGCGCAGGCTAGTTACATCAAACTCGTTGATATTGACGTCATCGATCCTTACGATCCCTTCGCTCGCAACGTGATACCGCGGTATCAGATACGCTAAGCTGGTCTTCCCCGCGCCGGTCGGACCGACAAACGCAACGATCTCACCAACTGACGCGTTGAAGCTGATTTCATTCAAGGCTCTTCGACCATCCGGATAGATCAAACCAACCGAATCAAACTCAACACCTTTAGTTACTTCAGGCATCTGCAGATTGCCGAGTTGAGCCTCGGGTTCCTGATCCAACAATGCAAACACTCGGCGCATGGCTGCAACGTTGTCCTGGAATCGAATCCACAACCACCCTAGTGCCATCGCAGGTCCGATCATGTAGCCGTAATACGTGAAAATCGCTGCGTGATCGCCCGCCGTCATTTCACCTGCTATCACTTGACTGATGATGTAGAACGAAAACCAGACGAAAACGACATGACCAAACACACTGCTGAGCTGGCCGATGAAGATCCAGAGCAGACTGACCATGCGATGGCGGAAAAACGACTCTTTGCTATCGTCGCCGAAACGATTTTTCTCCTTTACGTTCCCACCGAGACTCTGCACCGCAAGCACGTTGTCCATGCCTTCTTCAATCGTTGCAGTGGTAATCGCACCGGCAGCTCTAGCAGCTTGGCCGCGACGACGCACGATACGTGAAAAAAGTGCCGATGACAATCCCCATGCAGGAAACACCCCAATCGTGACATATGCGACTATCAGATTGTCAGGGTACGCGCTCAACATAGTCAACAGCGCTTGTATGAACAGGAATGTCGACATGAGTGGCGTGTGCGTGACTTCGTAGAAGATATCACGCGATAGATCGAATCACCGATGCGCTGTTCTTCAAGTTTGGTGATCGAGAGCGCTTGAATGCGGCTGAATAAATGAGAACGTAGTGTGTGATTGAGCGCTTGCGTAAGGCGCGTATTCAGTTTGAATTCAAACCAGCCGTAGAGACCACCTGCGGTTGAGTGACCGCCGTGCATCTTGTTCTCTACTTGGGTTGCATAGTCATGACCTTGGGCTAGTCCTGCTTCGACCTCGTCCTCAAAACCACCCGTATACGAGCCAATTGTCAGTACGAAGATAATCCCAAAAGCAGCTAGCGCTAGCGCTAATTCAATGGGCGAGGCGCCATACAGAGATGTGATCACAGGTTCCCAGTAACCGGGATACCCTTCGATCGTGCCGTTGACCATCTCGGGCAGAGGTTTAGCCAAGATCACATGATCGACAAGCATTTTGGCAGGCCACGGAAGTAGCGCTAACGGTAAGGAATAAGAACCGAGTTTTAGAACAAATTTAGTTATGTACCGTCCGGGAAACAGAGCGATGTACATTGCGCTGCGCGTAATAATGCGCATGGTTTCAGCAGCATCGATATCTGTGCGAGTGTCAAGGCCGCTTGACCGACGATCAAGTTCCTCCTCGCGTTCGCGACGGGACTTCCTTCGAGAAGATTCGTGATCAGCGATATCGGTCATGTGACCAGCCGCCTGCTCGTGTCTGTTAAGGTCAGTTCGGCGTCGACGAAGGACCGATACGCGCCGCCATCGACGGACATAAGTTCATCGTGACTGCCGCTCTCGACGATCCGACCTTCGTCCAGATACAGGATGTTGTCCGCACGGCGAATCGTCGAAATCCGATGTGTAATCAGGAAGATCGCTCGATCCTTCCCCCACTCCGATAGGTTCGTAAGGACCTTCAGTTCGGTCGCCGCATCTAACGCGGCGGTTGGCTCATCCAATACCAGAATAGGCGTATCTCGAATGACGGCTCTAGCAATCGACAAGCGTTGTTTCTGTCCAGATGAAATCTTGCCACCGCGATCACTCAAAATTGTGTCAATACCGTCGGGCAACCCGCCCACGTAATCATCCATTGCAGCGACGCGAATCGCTTCGAATACTTCGTTATCCGTTGCACCTGGGGCAACGTACTTGATGTTGTCTCGAACACTCAGTGCAAATAGCACGTTTTCTTGTAGTGCAATACTGATAGAGCTGCGTAAGGAGTTCACCTGATACTCCCTAATATCGTGCCCGTCTATCGTGATGCGCCCACCTTGAGGGTCGAACATGCGTAAAAGCAGTGCCATCAGCGAGCTCTTTCCGGAACCCGTCGGACCGATGATTGCAGTGATCGTACCTGCCTTTGCAGAGAAACTCACGTCGTCAAGCACCGGTCGATCTTCCACATACCGGAAGTTCACATTCTCGAACTTGATCTCGTCCTGAAATTCCCGGAAAGGAATCGCATCCGGATCATCTTTTATATCTGGTTCTATGTCAAGAATGTCGAATACGCGTTTGAGACCCATCGCCATATCCTGACAGGTCATCCAATTTCTTAACAACCACCTTAGGCTATTAGCCGAGCCACGAAACTCGCCACGGGCATAACTAAACGACGCAAGATTCCATACGATAAATGTCACACCAACTAACGCAATGAGCTCTGTACCCCAGGTTGAAAGTTCATCACGAGCCCAAAACGCCATCGTAAACTCGCCTGAAATCATGACGGCAGCCATTAAGGTGAACATGCCGATCGTTACCGCAGCGATGAGGTTTCGGACTCGATAGGCGGCGTTAAACGAGACGAGCGAGTCTTCCTCCATCTTATCCTGAGCCTGTTCGCCCGCGTTGAACGCTTTTATCACACGTATCGAACTAAACGTTTCCTGCACCGTGGCGGTAACGTCCGATGCCGCGGCTCGATATTCCAACGAGCGTTCGCGTACCTTTGGCATGGCGTAATAACCGAACGCGAACGCTGGAATTAAGATCAACGCGGCAATCGTCCCAATGAGAGGGCTTAGCAGATAGATCACGGCAACAGTTGAGAAGTAACTGAATATCCGCAACGTAATGTCAATCAACATGCGAATCACATTCGTGACCATCGCGCTGTCTTGATAGATTCTGAATATGGAGTCGCCGGTACGGTGATCGCTGTGATAGGTAATCGACAGTTGATGCCACCGTTCCACTAACGCTTCGCGCAGATTCTGGTTGATCATCTGCATGATCCACATGTTGTAGTAACCCATCGCGACATTGATGGGCAACATGAAGAAAAAGTAGCCTAAATTGATCGCAACCCATCGATACAGGAGGTCCATACGTTCCGCGTAAGACAAGGACTCGATGTATGCGCTCGAGAGTTCAGGGAAACCAAGAATGGCCGATAACGTGGGTGCCAACGGTTCACCTTGAAGCAGCGCTTGATTGAGCAGGTCCGCGTTTAGTAACGCGAAGCCTGTACCCATGATCCTCTGAAAGAAACTAACTAGATAGAAGTACACTAAATGGGAATTAACCCGGATGCGATATGTCCAGCCGTCTTCGGCGGACTTTCGGTATTGAAACATCCACCCGGCTAAGCTAATGAAAACTAGGAATCCCGTAAGGACTTTCGCCTCAAAACCATTCACGAAAAAAATCGCTGAAATCGCAAGTCCCAGCATGCAGAAGATCAACACAATCGTGGAAATTAGTTGATTCACACCGCGGGTGAAAACGACCGCGAATAGGCATACCACCACTGCAAATATTGGCGTGAACAGCATGCCTGACTCAAGCACGCCCATTGGTGGGAGCAGACCCAGTAATGGAACCGCGACGGCAACAAGCAAAGCGACGATAGCGCAGTACTCAAAGTTGTGTTTATCGTCGCTGACCAAGTCTGCCAACTTCGAATCAATCCCTGTCTTCGGGTACCACCAATTGCCTAAGAAGTATGGTCGGATATAGGGCCAAGAACGGAAAAAAAGCAGAAGTACTTCGCTTGATCCCTTGGGAACGTCGACCGGATCAGCTCTTCTCGCCTTTGGTATGTTCCCGAAGCCATAAATGGGAACTGCACGAGCGCGTCGTTTGAGCGCCTCACGTTCAGCGGGAGAATCACGCATTACGTCACAGGTTCCGTCGAAGCTCTAACAGGTCGTTCTGCTGTCGGTTACTCTGCTCATGCTTCTAGCCATTTTCGATGGCTATGAAACAGTGAAAGGAGAATTAACTGACATCAACGACCTCTCTTGGTGTTATTGCGTCGCAAGTCGTGCAGGTATTAAACGCAATGCAGTCGTGCGAAGCGGTCTTTATATATGAAACGGTTGTGTTCTCACGATCGTGGGATAACCTGATGGTCAGCGTGGTTTGAGGGTAGTCAAGTGAATTCGTTCGTTAAAATCGCCCGTTCGACTACTGACAAGTAAGACCACATGAAATTCGGCATCTTCTACGAGCACCAACTGCCAAGACCATGGAACGAGGGTGACGAACAGAAATTGTTCAATGACGCGCTCGAACAGGTCGAAGTAGCCGATCGGCTAGGCATCGACTACGCATGGGAGGTCGAACACCACTTCCTTGAGGAATACAGCCATTCCTCAGCACCGGAAGTTTTTCTGGCGGCGTGCTCGCAACGTACGAAGAACATCCGGCTCGGTCACGGCATACGCCAAGTCATACCTCAATACAACCATCCAGCCCGCACCGCAGAAGTCATCGCGACGCTTGATCTAGTCTCCAACGGGAGGGTCGATTTTGGTACTGGAGAATCTTCGGCCGAATTAGAACTCGGTGGATTCCGCATTCCGGTTCACATGAAGCGAAAGATCTTTATGGAATCAGTCGAACAGATCGCCAATATGCTGGCCATGGACCCATATCCGGGATATAAGGGACAGTTCTTTGAAATGCCATGTCGCAACATTGTGCCGAAACCCGTGCAACGACCACACCCTCCGCTCTGGGTTGCGTGCTCGCAACGAGAAACCATCCGCATGGCAGCGCGCCTTGGCATTGGCGCGCTAACCTTTGCTTTTGTAGACCCCAGTGAAGCGACCGAATGGGTCGAGGAGTACTACAGCATCATCAAATCCGAGGAATGCGTCCCGATTGGACACGCGATTAATCCGAACATCTGCATGGTCTCAAGCTTCTCATGCCATCACGACCGCGAAACAGCGATTAAGCGAGGATTGAATGGGTTTGAATTTTTCGGGTTCGCGCTTGGCAGCTTGTACGCATTCGGTGAACACAAACCCGGACGCACCGACTTGTGGAAACAGTTCGAAGAGACTCGAATGACTAAGACGGAAACGCTCGATATCACGGAGTCACTGGTGGGTAGTGCAGGCGGTATTGGCACACCCGATGACTTGCGCGAGCACTTACTTAAATTCGAAAAATGCAACGTCGATCAAGTCACGTTCATTCAACAGGCGGGTCGTAACAAACACGAACATATTTGCGAATCTCTAGAGATCTTCGCTAAAGAAGTCATGCCTGAATTTAAGGACCGAGCTGAAGAGCGCGAACGTCGAAAAATGGAAGAATTAGCTCCCTATCTCGAGCAAGCGATGAAACGGAAGATTGCCATGCGCGAACTCAAAGATGAGGAAATCCCAACGTACGTGTCACTTGGCCGTAAAGTTAGCGAAGAATCGGCCAAAGAACAGTCAATTTACGAACAGCCGCAACAAGAAGCCGCAGGCTGAACGGCGCGCGAGCGTACACCAAACTAATTTATTACTTACGGGTATTGATGCGCAAGCAGACGCTTGTGTGTCAATCCCTTACTAAATGTGTGATTGAACTTTAAGCAGTCTTTCGCTGTTTAACTTTCTGATGTCAGGAGCGTTGGTTTTTCTCCTGATGTCGCCCTCAGTTCAATCGAGTATGAAAATGCACAAGACAACGCTTATCGTCTGTTCAGTCCTGCTTGGGTTCGCGATTTCCGCTTCCCCAGTCGATTGGGAAAGTGCGGTTGAAGAAATCCGCGATGAGCTTCGAAAGAGCATGGCTGAGATCAAAGATCTAAAGGAACGCTTTAGTGAAGCTGGAGTGCCATCATTTCATGGTTTCGACTCGCTCGACACTGGTGATCGCGCTTCTCTCGGCATCTACCTTGAACAGGGAATTGACCAAAAATTGGTCGTAGCTGGATTTAGTCGACACTCGAACGCACGTGAAAGCGGTGTTCAGGAAGGCGACGTGCTGATTGCCATTGACGCACAAGATCTCACAGGAGACCATGCAACGCATCCGCGGGTGATCGAATATCTTGAGTCCATCGAACCCGGCGCTGAGGTCATTCTGTCCGTGGTGCGAGGAGACGAAGAACTGCAATTCACAATTCAAACGCATTCGTCTCAGATGTTTGGCTGGCTTGAACGGGAATTGAGAGAGCGCGGAAATCGACCGAGCTTCAGGTTTCGAGATGAAAGCCCAGGTCAAGAGAATTGGTGGATCGGTCGTTTGCCTCAGATCGAATGGGATCGGTCACTTGCAAGTGATGGGGACATTCAAGTTACAGATTTGAATGAAGCTTTAGGTAGCTACTTCAAAGTAGATGCAGGCGTTCTTGTGTTAAAAGCAGGAGAAGAGAGCACTCTAGAGCCAGGTGATGTGATCATTGCAGTTGGTGACCAGAAAGTCGCGAATACGGAAGAGCTGTATGAGGAACTAAAGGACGGAAAGGGGTCAGTTACAGTTCAACGGCACGGCGACACCATCGAGCTCAGCATTGCCGAGACACTTGAAGGCTTGAGACTAGAGCGCGAGGTCAGAATCTTTTCGAGTCAATCTAATGGTTCGAGCAAGTCACGAGTCTGGTAGGTGTACTGTAGCAACTTAACGAATTCCACGAACGGTGGCTTGTTACGGCCGTATGAATCAATCGTCCGCTGCTAAAGCGAGCCACTCGTTCTCCATATCCTCGAGCTTCTTCTTTCTCCGCCCGTACTTCGCAAAGATTGACTGAAGTTCATTGTTCTCAATCTCACTGAGGGTCTCAGTATCCGCTAATCGTTTTGAGAGTTCGTTTAACTCCATTTGGAGTCGATGAATCGCTTCCTCAAGTTCACGTTTTCGGTGGTCGTTCTCTCTGCGACTCTCACGTTCAAGCGCTCGTTCCCTACGCAACTCTTTACGCGAACGATTGGTTGGACGGTCTTCAGTTGCATCAACCCGAACAGAACGCGCAACCAACTCTTCGTAGTCGTCCAAATCACCATCGAAATGCTTGACTGAGCCGTCGCGAACCAACCAGAATTCGTCAGCACACTCTCGCAACAACTGTTGATCATGCGCCACCATGAGGACAGCACCCTCGTATTGATTCAGCGCCGACGTTAGCGCTTCTCGCATCTCTAAATCGAGATGGTTGGTGGGTTCGTCTAGTACCAAGAGTGAGGGTTTGTGCCGCGTGATGAGTGCGAGCACCAAACGTGCCTTCTCACCGCCACTAAACGAAGAGACTGGTCGAAAAATGTCATCACCGTGGAATCCCCAATAACCGAGGAAATTTCGTGCTTGCTGAGTTGCGACAGAGCCGTCGGCAATGACATGGTCGTACGCACAAATCGTCTCGTCAAGCAGCTCAAGTTGATGTTGCGCGAAATAGCCAATCGTCGTATGCATACCCGCCTGGCGCGAGCCGTCAAGTAGCTCCAACTCACCCGCTAACGACTTCAGGAATGTACTCTTGCCCGCGCCGTTCAGTCCCAGCAATGCGATTCGATCACCGGGATAGATTCGTTCCGTGACATTCGAAAGAACAATGTGTGAACCGTATCCAAGTACTGCATCATCGATCGCAAGCATCGGCCGGTCCATCTTGTCCGGCGCTTGAATCGAGAATCGATACGGAGACAAAGCACGAAGAGGCGCCGTCGCGCGCATCTTTTCTAGCATCTTTACCCGACTTTGAACCTGCTTTGCTTTCGAGGCATAGGTGCGAAACCGATCAATAAACGCCTGGATTCGTTTTCGTTCCTTTTCCTGTTGCTCAAACACCTTCCCTTCGTACTCAAGGCGTTCTGCAACTTGCCGCTCGTACGATGAATACCCGCCTTGATACATCGCACCACCCTTCCTTTCAAGATGGAGCACCTCCTCAACGGTTTGATCTAGGAACTCGCGGTCATGCGAAATGCACAACATCGTTCCGGGATAACGTGAGAGCCATTTTTGCAACCAAACCGTCGCTTCTAGATCAAGGTGATTCGTTGGCTCGTCAAGCAGCATGAGCTCGGACGGTTGGCTGAGTGTTTGCGCTAGATTAAGTCGAATCCGCCACCCGCCAGAAAACGCGCGATAAGGCTTGTGAAAATCTTCGGAACTGAAACCCAGTCCCGCCAGAATCATGCCGGCCTGAGCTTCCGCCTGAAATCCACCTAGCGAACCGTAGATGTCATGCAGTTCAGCAAACTCGTTCATATCGTCACGCGCTTCGGCATCGCGAATCTTCTTCTCGATTAGGCGCAATTCACGGTTCCCGTCCACCACGAACTGCAATGCGGCTCGATCTGATGCCGGTACGTCTTGACGCAGCCATGCAATCCGCCAGCGCGCGGGAATGACAACTTCACCTTCATTCGGGACGTAAACGTGGCGAATTAGGTTGAAGATAGTGCTTTTTCCAACGCCGTTTCGACCGATTACACCAACTCGGTGGCCCGTGTGGATAACGACCGAAAGATCCTCAAATAGAAATTCCTCGTCAAACCCGAACCAGACGTGGTTCAGTTGAAGCATCGCGGTTTATTCTGTTCCTAGGTGAGTTTTCTCGATCTGACGTGCATGAACAGCATCGTCAGCAAGACTATGAATCCAGCTAGTGCCATTAAAGGTATGACTGATGGTTCTGCACAATCGCCAGATCCAGTCAACATCGTCTTGACGATACTCGAAAAAGGATATTCATACGCAACTAAG
This sequence comes from Pseudomonadales bacterium, assembly GCA_021295855.1. Classification (GTDB taxonomy): domain Bacteria; phylum Pseudomonadota; class Gammaproteobacteria; order Pseudomonadales; family Azotimanducaceae; genus Bin55. Next base: position 45,547 of record JAGWBO010000016.1, read on the forward strand.
TAATCGATGCCAGGCCCGCAATTTGTTGCGGCGCCTGGTACATACTGAATCCAGAGCTGCCTGAACGCAACCACGCATCCAGCAAGCCAAAAAAGTCCCGCCAAAGTTAGGTAGACCAAGGGCACGCGCCGGTGAAGTAGCGATACTGCGATAACAACAACTCCACACATCATGAAGAACTTTTGAGTCTGGCATAGTGAACATGCACTGACCTGGATCAGCGCCGCGCTCGCAAGAAATGCGCTTCCGCAAAACAAGATTGCAAGCAACCAGTCTCCGCTCGTTAATCGCGCCGCCCAAGTCATCTTCATGTTGCGTTTCTTTTGTCCTCACACCAAGCTTGCGTGACAGCTTTCAGATCCCGGAAATACGACTCGAAATCATCACGAAATTCTGCTTCGTTTTGTCGCAATCGTCGCGCGAGATCGTACCCTGAATCGGCAAATTTCAATCGCTCGAGAATACGCAGCATGATGTCCTCGACCACCTCTAGTTGCGAATACCGCGCGAGTAGGTCAGTCCGACACATGTGATCGTAAAAACGTCGAGCCGATGCGGGCAA
>JAGWBO010000016.1:46241-56965 GCA_021295855.1 Pseudomonadales bacterium
GATAGGTGCTGCGCATACTGGGCAAGCGGTTACTCTGCACGTCGATATGACGGTGTAGGAGCAACCCACGTTTCAGATTCGCTGGGATGTCTTGCTCGAGATTACCTTTAATGAAATCTCCAAGAAAACCCCCAGCCTTGAGACCAGGTTCCTCTCTGGCAAGCCAGCAATGAAGGAGAAAATTCACTCTTCTTCGCGAAAAGACAGATAGTCCGCTAAGTAGGACTCAAACGGCACCTCATCAGAGGCTTCGATGGCTTCTCGATCACGCTCCGACTGACGTGCAACTTCGTTGAAATCATGCTGACGTTCGTGAGACAAACTCATTTGCATCATGTCCTCATCTAATCCAAGTGAGGCGAATGGTTGCTTCCGTTCAACCATAAGTTGTTGTAATCTGGCCGCAGGAGTAAGTTCGGAGTCCTTGACCTTCTCAATTTGCTCTTCGACAATCAACTGACGATCACTTTCTCCACTCACATCTTCAATGAGCGACGCAATAGCCACGCACTCTTCAAGAATTTCTTGAGCCCAGTCCGCGAATCTGCGCGCACCATCCGGCGCGACCAACTCAAGGTCCGCATCCCGACCATTGTGAACCGTCTTCGCCTGGTTATCTAAGTTACGCGCTGACTGACTCGCAGATTCGCCTTCATTCGGTGTTAAGAGTGAATGCAGCAGAAACACATCCATGAATTTCGCCGTTCCAACTGTGATACCCAATGGATCGAACGGATCTGTGTCAAGGCACCTTACTTCAACATACTCGATTCCTCGACGCCGTAACGCTACGAGCGCTCTCTCTCCTGGGCGGGTCTTTCTCTTAGCACGTATCGTCGAATAAAGCTCTGCTTCCACCTGCAAAAGCGCATCCGTTAACTGCTTATATACATCGCCGTCGCGTATCCCTATCTTGGCATAGACGGGGTGCGACTCAACCAGAGCCGGAATCATCGAATTAACGAATTCGGGAAGCGAGTCATATACCACTCGATGGTGGCTTTGAGCCTCGCTCTGATAACCTAGTGGTCCCATTCGTAATGAGGTAGCAAACGGAAGATAACGCGTGCTCGCGTCTAAGCGATGCAGGTTATGTTCCTTGTTTTGTAGAAAAGACCCGCAAACAGCGGGCGACGCGCCGAAAAGATAGATCAGAAGCCAACTGTGTTTTCTAAAGTTGCGGATGAGACGTAAGTAGCCGTCATCTCGAGCTTTTTGATCTGACGACGTACCGTCGATCTTCGCTAGAAGGTCCCAGATGGCGTCCGGTACCGAAAAGTTGTAATGGATGCCGGAGATGGTCTGCATCACGCGACCATAACGGTGGCCTAGTCCTACGCGGTATATCTCCTTAAATCTTGCAGCGTTTGACTCGCCATAACGCGCCACAGGAATTCCTTCCTCATTCGAAATCCCACAAGGCATCGAGGCTGGCCACAAGAGCTCTTCGTCGAGTCCGTGATGGATGAACGTATGTATTTCCGTCAATTCCTGAATACATGACTCAACACTCTGATGTACCCCGGTGATCACTTCCAGCTGAGCTTCGCTGAAATCCGTGGTGATAGAAGGATGTGTGAGCGGCGAACCAAACACGCTTGGATGGCGAGTCTGAGCTAGTGATCCTGACGGTGTGATCCGAAGCGCTTCCCGTTCAATGCCATGTTTGAATTGCGTGAGCGCGGGATTGCCTTGCAAGCCACGCATTCTGAGTTCAATACTCGACAAAACGTTTAGTTGGGTGTGTTAGTTAAGTTACGCCCCGAAAGGGAAGCGCGGTTACTACGGACCAGCCGTTGCGATTGCAGGGTCGACGTCGAATTTTTGAAAGTTGCGTCTAAATTTCTCAATAAGTTCGCGTGCGGCAATGTCATACGCTTCCTTGTCGGACCAGGCGTCACGAGGAGACAGAAGCTTAGTATCAACTCCAGGCACATGGCACGGTACTTCCAAATTCAGCTCAGCTAGTTGTACGACGTCGTTCATATCGATCGAACCCGAACGTATAGCTCGAATGATCGCCCGCGTGGTCGGAATATCGAAGCGTTTTCCTACACCGTATCCACCTCCTGTCCAACCGGTATTCACAAGGAACACATGCGTGCCGTAGGATTCGATTCGCTCCATGAGCAGGTTCGCGTAATCCCCAGGTGGTCTCGGCAGAAACGCTTCACCAAAACAAGCGGAGAACGTTGCAGAATAGGCTTCGGTGGAGCCAACTTCTGTCGAACCAACTCTTGCGGTATAGCCCGACAAGTAGTGATAAGCGGCAGCTTCCTTCGACAGGATTGCGACCGGCGGGAGCACTCCGCTAACGTCACAAGTCAGAAAGATGACGACATGCGGTTCACGACCTTGATTCTCGAGAACGCGTTTTTCAATTCGATCCAACGGATAGCACGCACGAGTGTTTTCTGTCAGTCGTGTGTCCGTGTAATCCGGTTCACGGGTTTCTGGATCAAGAATTACGTTTTCCAGAATCGCGCCAAACGACAGCGCGTTCCAGATCATTGGCTCGTTTTCCTTCGATAGGTTCACACATTTCGCGTAGCAACCGCCTTCGAGATTGAAGACTTTGCCCCCTCCCCAGCCGTGCTCGTCATCGCCGATCAAGAAATACTCGGGATCTGCTGATAACGTCGTCTTGCCAGTACCGGAAAGTCCGAAAAACAACGCAACATTGTCGTCCGCGGCGACACTTGCAGAACAGTGCATCGGCAGTACACCGTCTTCCGGGAGCAGAAAGTTCTGGACTGAGAACATCGCTTTCTTCATCTCACCGGCATAGTACATTCCAGCCAGCAAAACTCGGCGACCTTCAAAATCTAATACGACGACACCGTCTGAGTTGGTACCGTCTCGTTCTGGTACGCACTGGTACCCCGGCGCGCTGAGTAGTCGCCAAGCTTTCTTGTCTAATGGGTTATACGATGCCGGTTCAATGAACATCGAGCGCGCAAACATCCCATGCCACGCCAGCTCGGTTGTCACATGTATGGGTTGGTAATTAGTTTCGTGAGCACCCACATGCAGTTCAGCGACGAAAGCGTCTTGCGACTCCATATACAGTTGAACGCGACGCCAAAGCGCATCGAATGTCGACGGTTCAATAGGTTGATTAACTGCTCCCCACGCGATTTTGTCTTGCGTCGTCGACTCCTTTACGATGAATCTATCCGCAGGTGAGCGACCGGTACGTTCACCCGTGACGACGACCAAAGCGCCATTGTTTGCAAGTTGCGCCTCACGTCTTTCGATTGCGAGTTCCGCCAACGCAGTTGAACTAAGTTCAAAGCGATTGGCAGGAAGGTCAATAGCTCTTATGGTGCTAGCCTGAGACGGGTGGAATTCGCAGAATTCTACTTGTGGGTTTCGAGGTGAGGTGCCTAACAATGAACCCTTAAGAGGGTGCAATTCACGCTGGCTTTTGCTTCAATTCACGCAACGCTCGGCGCGCACTCTTTGTTGGTTTGAGCTTCGGGATCGCAAGCCCAGCACGTGTCATTCGTCGATTTGCAGCCTCTTCTAACCGACGATTCAAGGACTCTTCAGTTTCCTTATAGAGCGTCTGCGCAGCAGCGGAGTTTCCACGTCTTTCTGACATGCCTACAACGACAACCACTTCCTTGTCGTAACCACGACTAATCTCCAGTTTGTCGCCGATCTGTAGATCGCGCGCGGCCTTTGAGCGTTCACCATTGACATGAACTTTACCCCCAAGTACGGCTTCTTTTGCTTTGCTTCGTGTTTTAAAAAAACGAGCGGCCCAAAGCCACTTATCGATTCTCATAGCGCTTCCGTTTCCCTATTTGTGCGGACCGCACTTTCTGAACCATAGAGCGATTCCCACAACTATCTTACGAATCGAACAGTTGTGATGAAGTCGGCTTTGCGGGGGAACTAGTGTGACGTTGGTAGCTGACGTTTAGCGTATGCTTGCGCCGATTGAGTTAACGAAAAAACCTCTTGAAACTGCCGTCGATCCTAAACTCCCAAATCGTTGCTTCAAGTCGATTGTTCAGCATCGAATCACTTGACTTACGTTTTTCCAATGGTGAAAGGCGGACGTTTGAACGTCTGCCGAAACGCGGTCGTGAGGCGGTTATCGTCTGTGCGGTTACGGCAAAGGAAGAAGTGGTACTTATTCGGGAATATATGGCCGGGCTTCATAAATACGAGCTTGGACTGCCAAAAGGACGGGTTGATCTTGGTGAGTCGTTCGAGTTCGCGGCAAATCGGGAGCTCAAGGAGGAAGCGGGATTCGGTGCAAGAACTATCGAACACCTACGTGAGCTATCTCTGGCGCCGGGACAAATGGGATTCTCCATTCATGCAATGCTGGCCACCGACCTATACATTGAATCGTTACCCGGGGACGAACCCGAACCCCTCGAGGTGGTTCTCTGGCCTCTCAATCGAATCGATGAGCTCATATTCAGCCATGAACTATCGGAGGCGCGTTCGATTGCTACGCTAAAGATCGCAGAAGTTGCGTTGAAAGGAAACCACCCCAAAGAACCTACATTGATCGCCGCGGGTTAAATTCCGCCCAACTCGACGCGACGAACCATCTAGTTGTTCCGCCTTCCGCGAGCACCTATTGAGCGCAAAATCATGTCAGAAAGCACATTGAAATCGGATTTAATCCAGATCATTCAAGAGGCTCGTGTTGCGATACTCGACGTCTACGACTCACCGTTCGATGTGGACAGGAAGACCGACGACACGCCGATTACAGAAGCTGATCGGCGCGCACATGACGTAATCGTCAGTAGGTTATCGAGACTCGACTCAAAGATTCCTATTGTGTCGGAAGAGTCGAACTTGGCGGCGTACGAGGAACGGCGGACGTGGGATCAATATTGGCTCGTTGATCCACTCGACGGTACAAAGGAATTTGTAAAACGAAACGGGGAATTCACCGTTAATGTTGCGCTCGTAATCGGACACGAGTCGAAGGTTGGCGCGGTGGGACGCCCTACGTCGAATACCGTTTATTACGGTGATGTCAAAGCTCAAAACGCGGTGAAAATCACCGGTGAGGATGAGTTTCAAATAGACACTCGTGCGATACAACGCGACATGGTTCGAAGCGTGCAAAGCAGACGACGCGCAGACCCACGCGCTGAGCGATTTTTATCCGATCTTGAATCTGACGTCGGTGCAATCGCACGCGATTTTCGTGGCAGTAGTCTGAAATTCCTCGCGCTTGCCGCAGGAGAGGCCGACCTTTACATTCAACCCGGTGGTACCTCCGAATGGGATACCGCAGCTGCTCAAGCAGTGCTCCAAGCCGCGGGAGGATGCGTGATGACGCTACAAGGCGAATCTCTCAGATACAACACGCGGGATAGCGTTCTCAATGTCCCTTTCATTGCGATTGGTGATAGCTCGACAGCATGGCGTGCTACGTTGCTGCGACACTTAGCAATATTCAGCGAATAATCGCCCAATCTTAGCCACCGCTATACTTCCGCGTCCCGCAGCGCTGGCCGCTGCCATCTAAAAACCCCTAGGAATTGGTCCATGAGCAAAGAAGGCTTACGACCTCGCTATGCGCCTACACCAACCCCCGACACTGAACACTTTTGGGAAGGTACAAGGAATCACAAACTCCTTCTCCAACGGTGTACTGACTGTGGCACGGTGTATTTCCCGCCGCGAGCGTTTTGTCCAGAAAACGGTTCGACAAACATTGAGATATTCGAAGCGAGCGGAAAAGCGACACTAATCAGCTACACCATCAATAATCGTCAGCACCCGTCATTCGAGAGTCCGTACGCGATCGCAATAGTCCAACTAGAGGAAGGACCCATGATGATGACCAATATCGTGGACTGCGAGCAAACACCCGAAGCACTCATACTTGACATGCCTCTGGAAGTCACGTTCGAGAAAGTTTCAGATGTCATTACCGTGCCTCTCTTTAAACCCGTTGGAGCACTTTCATGACGGTAGCTGTTGTCGGTGCATCAGAAACCACTGAACTCGGGCGCATCCCGCATTTGAGCCAGACACAGCTCCATGCGGATGGCGCGTTTAACGCCCTAGCCGACGCTGGTCTGTCTGTAAAAGACATCGACGGGATTGCGACAGCGGGTGCTTCACCAGTTGACCTGACTCACTACCTGGGTCTCGAACCTCGGTGGATAGACGGTACTTCCGTTGGAGGATGTTCGTTTCTAATCCATGTTCGTCATGCAGTCGCCGCAATAGAAGCGGGATACTGTGAGACTGTCCTTATCACGCATGGTGAAAGCGGGCGTTCCGGCATCGGCCGTGGTGGTGGCGGGGGCGGCGCAGCTTCATTTGCTGGTCAGTTCGAAGTTCCTTACGGTCCGATGGGTCCAACGACGCTGTTCGGTATTGGCGTGTTGCGCTACATGAAGCAATACGGCATGACGCACGAGCAACTCGCATCGGTTGCGGTTGCCCAACGTGAGTGGGCGGGTATGAATCCTCGTGCGATGTATCGAGATCCAATCACCGTCGACGACGTCCTCGCATCCCGGGTTATCGCGTACCCATTCCATCTCCTAGAGTGTTGCCTCGTAACTGATGGCGGAGGTGCACTAATTCTCACCAAGGCTGAGCGTGCCAAAGACTTTCCACAGCCACCGGTCTATATCTTGGGGAGTGGCGAGAGTGTGGAATCGCCGATGATCAGCCAGATGGCAGACCTTACTAGCTCTAGAAACTTCCGAATCGCGGGTCGAGATGCGATGAGTTCAGCCGGGATTTCGCATGCTGATGTCGATCACTTGATGGTGTACGACGCGTTTGCGCACCTGCCAATTTACGGTTTAGAAGACTTGGGTTTTGTGGAGCGGGGCGAAGCAGGTCCGTTCATCGAGGAAGGTAACACCCGTCCAGGTGGTAGATTGCCACTGAATACCAACGGTGGAGGCCTGTCGTACACGCATACTGGCATGTACGGGATGTTTGCACTTCAGGAAAGCGTGCGTCAAGTGCGTGGGGAAGCGCCCGCACAAGTCGACGATGTCAATATATCGGTCTGTCTAGGTGTTGGTGGAATGTTTGCCGCAGGTGCTTGCATCGTGTTTGGTAAGGAATTACCTTGAAGACAAGCTACAACTGTTGAGTCAAGGAAAAAGAATGAGTCGACGATTAGTCGTTAACGCTCGATACGTACTGGCTTTATGCGTACTTCTCGGCGTGACAAGCTACGGCGAAGATCTCATTCGAGAGGATATCGTGTACGTGGATCGCGATGGCATCGAGGTTTCATACGACGTGGTACCTGCCGCAGAACCAAATGGTGCCGCGGTGCTGATCATGTCGAGCGGAGGTTGGTTTAGTGCTAAGCGACCGGTAGATCAAGTTAAGCAAGGATTTGGGTTTCTGCTGGATGCGGGGTACACCCTCGTGACAATTCGCCACCGTAGTGCTCCTGACTTTAAGGTTCCGGATGCGGTCGATGACGTGCAACTAGCTGTACGGCATGTTCGCCATCACGCCAATGATTACCGGATCGACCCAACACGCATGGCAGCGATGGGTTTCAGTTCGGGTGGTCATCTAACGTTGATGATCGCACTCGATTCGGACGAAGGGCTGACTTCTGATCCTGATGATTTGGTAGCGAGCACCCCTAGTCATGTCGCTGCAGCGATCGCCTATTTCCCACCCGTCGACCTTGAGAATATCGTGGGACCGAGTGAACGTTTTCCGGCTCTTGACTTTGATCCTTCGCTCGCCACATCGGTTTCACCGATCAACTTTGCGGATCAAGAGGATCCACCTGTGCTCTTTCTGCACGGAACGGCTGACGAGCTTGTGCCACTGCAAAATAGCGTTCGAATGCATGAGGCGTTAACAAGCGTAGACGTTGAGAGTCAACTTAGCGTATTTGAAGGTGCGCCACATGGCTTTCGCGATCCCGCGCACCAGGAGCGAGCGCGTACCGAGATTCTTGCTTTTCTTTCCTCGCACCTAGGCGAAAATTGAACCGACCAGCAAATTGAGCGTTGTCTGAAGACCAATTGTCCGTTCTCCTGAACTGACGTTATAGACGGACACTCCCCATGGCAAATCCAGCCTGTCTTAACGCAGATCAACTAGCTTTCTGGGAAACGAACGGCTTTCTCGTACTCCCAAGCGTGTTTACCGCGGCTGAAGTCTCATCCATGCGTGCGGAAGCAGACTTTATCCTCGAACTGATCATAAATTCATCGCTCTGCAATCAGCGCCAAAGTCGTCGGTTAGACATTCGCAAACGTCAAACCGGTGGCATGGTCGTTCGCAAGATTCAGCCTATCAACGATCTATCGCTTATTCTCTCAAGAGTATCTGAGGACGAGCGCCTACTCAGACCAATGTACGAACTCATGGCCGATCAACCTGTCCTCATGGAAGAGAAGTTGAACTACAAGCAACCAGTTCAATCAATGGATGGGTTTCGCGTGCCTCTTGATGACGACAGATTTCCAGTGCACAACGACTGGGCATACTACTTGTATAACGGGTATCCGGACGACATCATTTCTTCGGCAATCACGATTGACGACTGTCATACCGGAAATGGCACGATTTGCGTATTCCCCGGAACTCATCACGAACATATCGACCACAATCGCGTGCGAAATGGACTTGAAGTGCCTGACGGAACGGTGGATCTATCAACCGGCGTTCTTCTCGATGCGCCGGCAGGTTCCGTGATGTTATTCCATGCGAAGTTGGTACATACCTCTGAACCTAACCCGACATCGCATCCGCGTCGCGTGATGATTTATAGTCACTATCCTCAAAGGGCAAATATGGGAATCGACGTTCGAAATGGTCCTAATCGGCTCCGAGAATCTCCTTGGGAATGGGATTACCGTCGGCGCAAGGAAATCGGCGAATATGTCGATGAATTTAGAGCGGAGGTAAACGCATGAGCTTGAAGATTGCTATCGTCGGGGCGGGGAGTATCGGTTTTACTCGTAAGCTCCTTCAGGACTTCCTTCTTGTTCCCGAATTCAGGGACACTGAATTTCGATTCCAGGACATCAGTGAATCGAATCTAAAGATGGTTGCGCGCCTATGTCAACGCGACATTGAAGCAAACTCGCTACCCGCTCGGATCGTCGCCACGGGAGATCGCGAAGTTGCGCTACGTGACGCAGACTATGTGATCAATACGGCACGGGTCGGAGGTTTGCGTGCATTCAAAACCGATGTAGAAATCCCACTTCGTTACGGCATTGATCAGTGTGTTGGTGACACGATCTGTGCTGGCGGATTAATGTATGGGCAGCGCACAGTACCGATGGTTGTTGAACTGTGCCACCAAATTGAAAACTACTCGAAAGATGACGCGATCCTCCTGAATTACGCCAACCCCATGGCAATGAACACTTGGGCGGCGTTGGACGAGTCTTGTGTACAGACCATTGGATTGTGTCACGGCGTCCAAGGGGGCCACCGATTGCTGGCGGGGCTAATTGAACACCACATCAACGAAGGTATAGACGCGAGTGATGCGGACTTCCAATCCGTATCGAAGGACGACGTCGATATCGACGCCGTAGGCATCAATCACCAAACATGGTACATGCACGTCGTCCACGACGGTGTTGATTGGGCGAATCAACTATTGCCACTATTTAAGGCCGTTCCCGAAGTAGCTGAGAACGAAAAAGTTCGAATGGACATGATCCAACGTTTTGGTTACTTCAGTACAGAATCTAATGGGCATCTGTCTGAATACGTGCCGTGGTATCGCAAACGTGCAGATGAAATACCTCAATGGATATCTATGAACCGCTGGATTCACGGAGAATCAGGCGGGTATCTACGCGTGTGTACCGAAAATCGAAACTGGTTTGAAAACGATTTTCCTAGGTGGCTTAAGCAAGCTCCTTGGAACCTCGACGAAGCGACTAGGAGCGACGAGCACGGATCGTGGATCGTAGAGGCGTTAGAGACTGGAAGGACGTATCGCGGACACTTCAACGTACGCAATCAACTTACCGCAACCAATTTACCATCTGACTGCGTTGTCGAAGTACCTGGCTACGTCGATCGAAATGGGATGTCGATTCCACAGTATGGCGATCTTCCACTCGGTTGCGCGGCGATCTGCAACAACTCGATCCAAGTGCAACGGATGGCAAAAGATGCTGCGTTGACTGGCGATGTTGAGTTGCTGAAACAGGCCTGCTTGCTGGATCCTCTCGTTGGCGCGGTTTGTAACCCACCTGAAGTCTGGCACATGATCGACGCGATGTTGGTCGAGCAAGCCGAGTGGCTTCCTCAATATGCGAGTGCGATTCCGGACGCCAAAAAGCGTTTAGCTAATTCCCCAGATCTAGCTAGTTCAACATCGAATGGCGCGATGCGTCGAGATGTTAGAACTGTCGAAGCGATGCGAGCTGCCGAAGCATAAGTCGTCGATACAGCTCNNAATGTCGATAAAACCATGAGATTCATCATCTACGGTGCTGGCGGTATCGGCGGCTCTATCGGTGCTCGCCTCCATCTCAATGGCGAAAAGGTCCTATTGGTCGCGCGAGGCAAGCACTTTGATGCGATTCAAGCCACGGGCTTGCAGTTCCACGCGCCAACGATCCATGAAACACTGCACATAGACGCCGTTTCTCATCCACGCGACATAAATGTCGGAACGGATGACGTCGTAATCCTCTCAATGAAGACCCAACACGTAGAAGGCGCGTTGCGTGATCTACAACAGCATGCACCTTCGAACGTGCCGATCTTCT